>JBEIDC010000062.1:0-17910 GCA_040383665.1 Caulobacter sp. | reverse complement strand
TCGCCGGACAGGTCCAGGTAGTCGGTTCCGGCGGCGGCGCAGGCGGCCACCAGGTCGGAGCCGTACAGCTGGTAAGGCCCGACCGTGGTCAGGATCGCCTTGGCCCGCGCGACCATGGCCCGCAGCGAGGCCGGGTCGGCGGCGTCGGCGACGATCAGCGGCGTGTTCGCCGGCGCGCCGATCTCGTCCCGCACCTGGGCCAGCTTGTCGGCGCTGCGGCCGGCCATGGCCCAGCGGACCTCGCCGTCCACGCCGTAGCGGGCGGCAAGGTGCTCGGCCACCAGCCGGCCGGTGAAGCCGGTGGCTCCGTAGACGATGATGTCAAATTCGGCGTTCGGTTTCATGTGTCGGCTCCCACTCAGAAGCCGGCACACTTATCCCGTTTGCGCCGCCGATCCAGTCCCGCCGGGATCAGAATTCCAGGCAGATCTTCCCGAAGTGCTTCTGCGACATCTGGTGGGCGAAGGCCGCCGCAATGCCCTCGAGCGGGAAGGTGGAGTCGATGACCGGCTCGAACGGGTTGGCGTCGATGGCGGCGATCATGTCTTCCTGGTCCTGGCGCGATCCGACCGTCAGGCCCTGGATGCAGACGTTCTTGGACATGGCCAGCGCCGTCGGCACGTCGCCGGCGATGCCCGCCAGCACGCCGATCAGCGAGATGTGGCCGCCGATGGCGCAGGAGACGATCGACTGGGGCATGGTGCCCGAGCCCCCGATCTCGACCACCGCGTCGACGCCCCGGCCGCCGGTGGCCGCCAGGGCCGCAGCGCCCCATTCGGCGGTTTCCTTGTAGTTGATCAGGTGGTCGGCCCCGAGCGCCTTGAGCTTCGCCAGCTTCTCGGCCGACGAAGAGGTCGAGATCACCGTCGCGCCCGCCGCCTTGGCCAGCTGCAGCGCGAAGATCGACACGCCGCCGGTGCCCTGGGTCAGGACAATGCTGCCCGGCTTGATCTTCGCCTCGACGAACAGCGCCCGCCAGGCGGTCAGGGCCGCGCAGGGGAGCGTCGCCGCCTGCTTCAGGCTCCAGCCCTTGGGAATGCGGGTGAAGGCCGTCGCCGGCATGGCGACGTACTCGGCCGCGAAGCCGTCGGCGTTATCGCCGGGCACGCCGATCAGGCGCGGAAGCGTCGGTTTGCCGGCGTCCCAGTTGGGGAAGAACAGCGACAGCACCTCGTCGCCGACCTTGAAGCGGGTGACGCCCTCGCCGACCGCCTCGACGACGCCGGCGCCGTCCGACATCGGGATGCGACCGTCCGGGCAGCGGATCATGCCGGCCACGACGGCAAAGTCATGGAAGTTCAGCGAACTGGCGCGGACACGGACAAGCACCTCCCCGGCCTTGGGCGAGGGCTTCTCGCGGTCCTCGATAAGGATCTTGTCCAGCCCGCCGGGGGCCTTCAGGGCGGCGACCTTCATGACGCGTATCTTCCTGTTCTGATGTCTATTCCGCCGCCATGACGGCGGGGGTGTATTGGGGTCCGCGGATCAGCTTGCCGGGCATCTCACCGGTCGCCTCGCCGTTCTCGTAGGTGACGACGCCGCTGACGATGGTGGCGACATAGCCGGTCGCCCGCTGGATCATCCGCCGGCCGTCGGCGGGCAGGTCGAAGACCATCTCCGGCGCCTGGATGGCCAGCCGCTCGAAGTCGATGACATTGATGTCGGCCTTCATGCCCGGCGCCAGCACGCCGCGGTCGTTGAGGCCGTAGAGACGGGCCGTGTCGCGCGTCTGCATCGACACCACCTTCTCAAGCGGCAGGGTCGGGCCGCGCTTCCGGTCGCGGACCCAGTGGGTCAGCATGTAGGTCGGGAAGCTGGCGTCGCAGATGACCCCGCAGTGCGCCCCGCCGTCCGACAGGCTCAGCACCGTGTTGGGGTCGTTCATCATCGTGTGGATGTGGTCGAAGTTGAACTCGGTGTAGTTCAGCAGGGGCAGGTAGATGTAGCCCCGGCCGTCGTTCTCCATGAGCATGTCGTAGACGATGGCGTCCGGGTTCTGGCCGCTGGCCTCCGCCAGCGCCTTGATGGAATCCTCGGCGCGCGGTTCGTAATCGAGGTTTCCGTCCGGCTGTTGCAGGCGGAACATGCGGTCGAAGCCCTGGGTCATGATGGCACCGAGCGGGCCCATCTTCTTGCTGGGATCGGCCAGGATGGCGGCGCGGACGGTCGGGTCCTTCAGCTTCTCGAGGCGTTCCTCGAACGGCAGATGGGCGATGTCGCGATAGGTCTGGCGACCCACGAACGGATGGATCGTGCTCTGCCAGCCCAGCACCAGGCCCGTCGGGCGACAGGCGATCTGGGCAGCGATGCTAGCGCCCTGGGCCCGGGCCTGCCGCGTCAGGTCCAGCAGCTTGACCCAGTTCCCGGGCTGCAGCGGCGACTGCAGCAGGCTGTAGGTGACGGTCACGCCGGTATCCATCGACATGGCGCGCATCCAGGCGAACTCGGCGTCGGCCGGGTTCATGTCTGACGACATCTCGAACACGCCTGGACCGACCGAAGCCATGGCCTTGCCGATAGCCAGCAGCTCGTCGGCCGCCGCCGTGGTGCCTGGCATCACCGTGCCGTCCTTGGTGGTGTGGACGACCGTGCGCGAGGTCGAAAAACCCAGGGCTCCGGCCCGCATGCCCTCGGCGACGATGGCCGACATGGCGGCGATGTCCTCGGGCGTGGCGTCCTCGTTGCGCGCGCCCCGGTCGCCCATGACATAGGCGCGAACGGCGCTGTGCGGCACATGCGTCGCCACGTCCAGGACCCGGGGTTTGGCGTCGAGGCTGTCGAGGTACTCGGGGAAGGTTTCCCAGTCCCAGCTGATGCCTTCGGCCAGGGCCGAGCCGGGGATGTCCTCGACGCCTTCCATCAGCTCGATCAGCCAGTCGTGGCGGTCGCGTTTCACCGGCGCGAAGCCGACGCCGCAGTTGCCCATGACCGCGGTGGTCACGCCATGCCAGCTGGACGGCGACAGATACGGATCCCAGGTGACCTGGCCGTCATAGTGGGTGTGGATGTCGACCCAGCCGGGCGTGACGATCAGGCCGGCGGCGTCGATCTCGCGCCGCCCCTGCCGGGTCACCTTCCCGACCGCCGTGATGACGCCGTCGTCGATGGCGATGTCGCCGGCCCGGGCGGGCGCGCCTGTTCCGTCGACGATGCGGCCGTTGCGGATCACCAGATCATGCATGGTCAGCTCCCTGCCCCGCGGCCCGGCTCCTGTTCCGGAGACCTGGATGACGCGCGCGGAAGGATAATGACCCCTTCCGGGGTGCATCGAAAGTATGACCCGGCGTAAGGCGGCGACGCTTTTCGCAGCGCCGCCGCCGTCGCGATCCTAGGCGGCGAAGCGCTTGAGCCGCTGGGCGATGATCTCGTCCGCCTCGGACATGATCCGGTCGACCAGTTCCTTGACGGTCGGGATGTCGTGGATCAGGCCGGCCACCTGGCCGCAGGACCAGCCGCCGGCGTCCATCTGACCGTCGATCATCACCTTGGGATAGACGCCCGCCACCTCGGCGGCGATGTCGGCGAAGGAGACCTTGTCGCCCTTTTCCTTCTCGGTCTGAAGCAGACGCTCGACGGCCACGTTGGTCAGCACGCGCTCGGTATTGCGCAGCGGCCGCATGATCAGACGGGTGTCCAGCTCGGTGGCGGCGACCAGCGCGTCCTTGACGTTCTGGTGGACCGGCGCGTCCTTCGTGGCGATGAAGCGGGTGCCCATGTTGATGCCTTCGGCGCCCATGGCCAGGGCGGCGACCAACTGCGAGCCGGTGCCGCAGCCGCCGGAGGCGACGAACGGGATCTTCAGCTCCTCGGCAGCGCGGGGCAGCAGCACCCAGTTGCCGACGTCGTCCTCGCCCGGGTGGCCGCCGCACTCAAAGCCGTCGACGCTGACCGCGTCACAGCCGATCGACTCGGCCTTCACCGAGTGGCGGACCGAGGTGCATTTGTGAATCACCTTGATGCCGGCCTCCTTCAGGCCCGGCAGCCACTTGGCCGGGTTGTTGCCGGCGGTCTCAACGGCCTTCACGCCGCTGTCGATGATGGCCTGCACGAAGCCGGGGTAATCCGGCGGCGTGACCGCGGGCAGGAAAGTCAGGTTCACGCCGAACGGCTTGTCGGTCATCTCCCGGCAGCGCTTGATCTCGGCGGCGAGCTTTTCCGGCGTGCCCTGGGTCAGGCCGGTGATGATGCCCAGGCCCCCGGCGTTGGACACCGCGGCGGCCATTTCGGCGAAGCCGACATAGTGCATGCCGCCCTGGATGATGGGGTGCTCGATCTCGAACAGTTCGGTGATGCGGGTTTTCACTGGGGCCTCCATTGCCGGTTCTTGTGCTTTGGCCCCTTGTTGGAGTTCCGCGCCGCGCCTGACAAGCGCAGAAGCGCTGACAGCGTGCTCAAGGCGTTGCCACTCGCCGGGTTGAAGTGGCATGAAGGCTGTCAATACAGGGCGGCGACAGGCCGCGCTCCAGAGAGGCTGGCATGACGGAACTCTACAGGATCTTCGGGTCGGAGATGTCGCCCTACTCGGTCAAGGTTCGGTCCTACGCCCGCTACAAGGGCATCCCCCACGAATGGATTCCCCGGACCACGGCCAGCGAGGAGGCCTACCGGAAGTACGCCCGCCTGCCGATCGTCCCGACCGTGGCGACGCCCCAGGACGAGGGCCTGCAGGACTCGACGCCGATCATGGAAACCCTCGACGCCCGCTTCCCGGAGCCGTCGATCCATCCGGCCGATCCGGCGCTCGCCTTACTGTCGGCCCTGATCGAGGAGTTCGGCGACGAGTGGGGCAACAAGCTGATGTTCCACCACCGCTGGTTCGCGCAGGTCGACCAGCTCGCCTCGGCCCAGACCCTGGCGCGGCTGGCCCAGCCGCAGGGCGACGAGGCCGAGGTCGCCCAGTGGGCGGCGATGATCCTGCAGCGCATGAGCACGCGGGGCCACTTCGTCGGCTCCAGCCCGGCCAACGCCCCGCTGATCACCGGCTACTACTTCGAGCTCCTGGATCTGCTGGAAGCTCACCTCCGGACCCGGAAGTACCTGTTTGGCGGCCGCCCGGCGTTCGCGGACTTCGGCCTGGGCGGCCAGATGTACGAATGCTCCGTGGATCCGACCTGCGGCGCCGGCATGCGCGCCCGCGGGCCGGCCGTTCTGGACTGGTGCCACCGGATGATGGAGCCGCGCGACGACGGATCGTTCGAGACCTGGGAGTCCCTGGCCCCGACTCTGAAGCCGCTGCTGGCCTACATCGGCCGCTACTTCCTGCCCTGGACCGCCGCCAACGCCCGCGCCCTGGAGGCCGGCGAGGCGGAGTTCACCGTTGACCTGCCGGGCGGCGCCTACACCCAGCCGCCGCAGAAGTATCACGCCCGCTCCCTGGGCGTGCTGCGCGCCCGCTACGCCGCCCTGGCGGACAACGCCGCCCTGAAGGCGATCCTCGACGAAGCTGGGTGCACGCCCTGGCTGACCTGATCCCCGCCCCCTCTCCCGCCCGGTCCGGCCGCGGCAAGGCCGGGCCCGACACCATCGACGGCCGCACCGAGCGCGCCGCCCGCACCCGCGAGCGGATCGTCGCCGCCATCCTGGACCTGGTCCGCGCCGGCAACCTCAATCCCACCGCCGAGGAGGTCGCCCAGTACGCCGCCGTCGGCCACCGCACCGTGTTCCGGCACTTCCAGGACATGGAGACCCTCTACGACGAGATGAACGCCCGCGTGCGTATTCACGTCGAGGCCGGCCTGAGCGCCGCGCCCGTCGCGCTCGGCCTGCCGGAACGCATCGAAGCCCTTGCCGCCGAGCGGGCCTCGACCTTCGAGCTGATCACCATGTACTATCTGTCGGGTGATCTGCGGATGCACAGCTCCCCGACCATCAAGCGCCATCGGGCCCAGTTCGCCCGCCTGCTGCGCGCGCAGCTTCTGGCCCATCTTCCCGAAGCCGGGCCGGTCGTCGAAGCCGCCGACCTGCTGACGTCCGTGGATGGCTGGCTGCGTCTGCGGCGCACACAGACCCTGACCGTCGAGGACGCCCGCCGGGTCATCGTCGATACCCTGACGGCCCTGATCTCCCGCGCCTGAACGGCCCAGTCCGGCTGCTTGCCAATGGCGTCACGCCATGTAATGACATGGGCACTGCCATTTGATGGCGCGCAGCGGCGGGGGCTACCATGGAAACCTTCTGGGTCTGGGTGATCGCGCTTGCGGCCTACGGCCTCTTCCTCGGCTGGTACCTCAACTGGCGCGGAGCCCTGCGCCCGGCCGAGGTGGACGCCTTCATGGCGAGGATCGCCGCCACCGATTCCGGCGACAACGGCCGCAACGAACTGGAGACCCTGCGCCGGTTCCTGGCGGACGACGACGGGCGGGAGTTCTTCATGCTCAACGTCATACGGATGGCCTCTCAGGATGTCGCCGATCCGGTCACAGGCCAGTTGCGATCCCCGCGCGAGGTGATGGCCGGCTACACGAAGATGTTCATGCCCGCCCTGTTCGCCCGAGGCGGCCACCCGGCCCTGGCGGCGCGCAAGATCGGCGGCTTCTTCGACACCTGGGGCATGGACAACAGCCCGGAATGGTCGTTCATCGGCTACATTCGCTACCGCAGCCGCCGCGACCTGGCGATCCTGGTCTGCGACCCGCGCTTCAGCGGCGCCCACGACTTCAAGTACGCGGCCATGCCGCAGACCTTCAACTTCCCGACCCGGCCGATGATCCTGATGCTGGCGAGCCCCAAGGTCTGGGTCGCTCTGGCGCTCGCCCTCGCCGCCGCCCTGGCGCAGGTCGCGCTGTTGCTGGTGAAAGGGAGCTGAACGGATGGATCTACGGTCCCTGCTTCCGCCGAGCACAAACGCCGCCTATCGCGGCTCGCCCCTGTCGGTCTGGTTCCTGATGCTGTCGGCGGTCCTGACCATCGTGCCCGGCCTGATCCACTACGCCCTGCCCGACGGCGGCGCGGGGGTGATCGCCGGCATCGACCTCACCTTCACCGGCCCGACCATCATCGCGATCTTCGCATGGTACGGAGCGCTGCAGATCCCGTTCGGCCTGCTACTGCTGATCATCGCGCTGCGCTACCGGAGCCTCGTGCCGCTGCTGCTGCTCCTGCTCGTGCTGCAGCAGGCCCTGGGCGCCTGGACGGCCTGGTTCTGGAAAGGCGCCCACAGCGACCACCATCCGCCGGAGCACTACGCCAGCGTCGCCTTTATAGTCCTCGGCCTGCTCTTCCTCGGCCTGTCGCTGCGTTCGGGCGACCGCTCGACCGCTTGACGACGGCGATATCGGCATTCATTGTGCCAATATAATCGGCCATGAGCGGTCGCCGCACGATCCGCTCGCCGGGGGAGAGGCGCTATGCTCAAGAAGGTCCTTGTCGGGCTTCTGGTCCTGATCCTGATCGGCGGCTCGGTCGCCTTCCTGAATCGCAAGGCGATCGTGCTGTTCGCCGCGACCCGCGCCGGTCGCATGGAGGTCGCGCCGACGCGGCCTGTCGCCTGGCAGCAGGGGCCGAAGACCCCGGCGACCGGCGAACGGCCGCCCAACATCATCTTCATCCTGGCTGACGACCTCGGCTACAACGACATCTCGACCTTCGGCGGCGGCGTGGCCGGCGGACGGGTGAAGACGCCCAACATCGACCGGCTGGCTGGTCGCGGCGCGGTGTTCACCCAGGCCTATTCGGGCACCGCCACCTGCGCCCCCTCGCGCGCCATGCTGATGACCGGCCGCTATCCGACCCGCACCGGCTTCGAATTCACGCCGACGCCCAACGGCATGGGCCGCATGGTGACAATGTTCGCCGACGAGCAGGGGTCCGAGCTGCCGCCGACCTTGCTGCTCAAGGACCGGGACTCCTCGGCTCCGGACTTTAACGCCCAGGGTCTTCCGGGCTCCGAAATCACCCTGGCCGAGATGCTCAAGGGGCGCGGCTACCACACCGTTCACATCGGCAAGTGGCACCTGGGGTCAGGCAAGGAGTTCGGGGCCAACGCCCAGGGCTTCGACGAGAGCCTGCTGATGGCCAATGGCCTCCACTTGCCCGCCGGCGATCCGCGCGGCGTCGAGGCGCGTCTGGACTTCGATCCGATCGACAAGTTCCTGTGGGCCCGCATGCAGTTCGCGGCCTCCTACAATGAAGGCGAGGCCTTCGAGCCCGGCGGCTACCTGACCGACTGGTGGACGGACGAGTCGATGAAGGTCATCGAGGCCAACCGCAACCGGCCCTTCTTCCTCTACCTGGCCCATTGGGGCGTCCACACGCCGTTGCAGGCGACGAAGGAAGACTATGAAGCGGTGGGCGACATCCAGCCCCATCGCCTGCGGGTCTATGCCGCCATGGTGCGGGCGTTGGACCGCAGCGTCGGCCGGATCATCGACAAGCTCGAGGCCGAGGGCCTGGCCGACAACACCATCATCGTCTTCTCCAGCGACAACGGCGGCGCGGGCTACATCGGGCTGCCCGACGTCAACAAGCCCTACCGCGGCTGGAAGATGACGCTGTTCGAAGGCGGCATCCGCGTGCCGATGTTCGTCAGTTGGCCGAGCCAGATCGCGTCCGGCCAGCGCATCCCGTCGCCCGCCGCCCACATCGACCTGATGCCGACCCTGGCCGCCGCCGCCGGCGCGCCCCTGCCGGCCGGCGTCGCCATCGACGGCGTCGACCTGCTTCAGGTGGCGAGGGGCAAGGTCCCGGCCCTCGCCGAACGGCCGATCTTCTGGCAGAGCGGCTACTATCGCGCCGTCCGCCTCGGCGACTGGAAGCTGCAGGTCAGCGAGCGTCCGAAGAAGGCCTGGCTCTACAACCTGGCGACCGATCCGACCGAGAAGACCAACCTCGCCACCGCCCTGCCCGACCGGGTCGCCAGCCTGAGGGCCCTGCTCGACCGGCATCAGGCCGACGCCCGCAAGCCGCTGTATCCCTACACGATCGAGGCCGCCACGCCGGTCGACAAGACCCGGGCCGACACCTTCCGCAAGGGCGACGAGTACATCTACTGGCCCAACTAGGGATGACCGGTACCGCGCCGGCGGGCGGCCGCTCAGCCGCCTGACGGCGGCCCGGCCGACCAGCGCGACATCAGGGCGCCGAGGAAGGCCGGACGGGCGGGGTCGGCGGTCGGCGTCGTCCAGAGCGTCCCGGCCATGGCGCGCTCGAACGCGGCGTCGAAGGTGCGCGTCATGGACGGCGTGTCGAAGCTCATCATGTTGCCCAGCGCCGGCTCGGCCTGGATCGAGGTGATGCTGAGCGGCAGCCGGTGGGCGGCGCAGAAGTTGGTCGTCATGCTGATGGCCTGCCGGTAGCTGAACCGCAGCATGGTGTCGAAACTACGGATCAGGATGGCCGGCACATTGTTCGGCGTGGTGCGGGGCGCCTGTTCCAGCACCGTGTTGACGATCAGGTAGATGCGGCTGCGTTGCAGGCGATGACGCAGGTTCTTCCAGCGCAGCATGGCCTCGGGCATCACGAACAGCGGCGTGGCCACCCCGCCGTCGACGTGCATCTCCTCATAGGCGGCGCCCTGGTGCTCGACGATGATCCGCCGGGGCGGGAACAGGCCCGGCAGGCTCGCCGAGGCGACCAGGACGTCCCGGAACAGCCGCAGGGCGGCCGGCCCGCCGACGGCGGCGATTTCACCCATGTTCCAGATCACCGTCCGCTGGCTGTCCAGGTCGGTGGTGGCGACCAGCAGGCGACGACCCTGGGCGTGGCGCGCGGCCACCGCCTCGAGCATCGCCTGGTCGACAAAGGGATCCAGCAGCCGCTCCAGCTGCTCGCTCTTGAACACGCCGCCCAGCGCCGGCGACAGACCGCCTATGCTCAGCAGCTTGGCGGCGTGCCCGCCGGTATAGGCGTCGCGGAGCTGGTCGTCCCAGGCGGGTCCCAGGAAGGCGAACGGGGCGATCAGGGCGCCGGTGCTGACCCCGGTGACGATGGCGAAGTCCGGACGGGCTCCGGCGGCCGTCAGCCCGACCAGCACGCCGGCCCCGAACGCGCCGCCGGCCGCGCCGCCGGAGATGGCCAGGATGTTGAAGTCCTCGCGCGCGACCAGGACCTTGGGCAGCGACAGGCTGTCGGCGGCGGCCTTGAGCGACTCCTCCGCCTCCTCGACGGTCAGGCGGACGCCATGGAAGCCGGGAATCTCGGCGTCGCCGGTCGGCGCGGGCAGGCGCACAAAGCCGTTGGACCGCGACCTGGAATGCTTCTCATCAGCCATGGGAGGCGCCTGTCGACGAACTGGGTCAGAGAATGCGGCAGGCGTCCTCGAACGCCAGCCGCGGATTGCGCGGGAACAGGTTCTCGTCCGTGCCATAGCCGATGTTGCACACGAAGTTCACCTCCCAGCCCGTTCCGGCGAAGAACGCCTCGTTGACCCCGGCGGGGTTGAAGCCGGACATCGGCCCGCAGTCGAGGCCCAGCGACCGCGCCGCCAGCATCAGATACGCGGCCTGAAGCGATCCGTTCCGGAAGGCGGTCTCTTTCGCCAGCGCCGGGTTGGCGGCGAACCAGTCCTTCGCCTCGGGCCGGTGGGGGAAGACCTGCGGGATCTTCTCGCCGAAGTTCAGGTCGTGGGCGATCAGCACATTGACCGGCGCGGCCAGGGTCTTGTCCCGGTTGCCCGAGGACATGTGCGGGGCCAGCCGCTGTTTGGCCTCGTCGCTGACCAGGAAGACGAACCGGCCCGGCTGGGCATTCGAGGCGGTCGGGCCGAGGGCGGCCATCTCGTACAGCTCGCGGATCAGCGCCGGCGGCACCGCCTCGGGTGACCAGCCGTTGTGCGTCCGCGCCTCCCGGAACAGCTGGTCCAGCGCGGCGTCGGGAAGGCGGTCGGTCATGGGGGGAGACTCCACAGGGAAGGCTTGGCGCCGCCGCAGCGTATGCCATTGTCCGGGGTCCAGCGACACAGGGGCTTAGCCATCTATGCCGGCGTCCGATGACACCATCATGCGGCCGGCGCGGCCCGAGCCGACCCTGGTCGAGGCTTCACGCACCACCGTCGTGGTCATCGACCTGCAGTACGCCTGCGCCTCGGCAGGCGGGTCTGGTGGTCGCGGACCGACTCCCGGCCAATGACCCGGATCCTCATCACCGGAAATGCCGGAAGCGGAAAGTCCACACTGGCCGCGAGGCTTGGCGCAAGCTTGGGCCTGCCGGTCCACGGCCTTGACCAGATCGTCTGGCAGCCGGGCTGGCGGAAGAGTCCCGCGGACTGGCGAAGGGATCGTGAAGCCGAACTGGTCGCCCCGCCGTGCTGGATCATAGACGGCGTGTCGCGAACCGTGCTCGACGCAGCGGACTATGTCATTTTCCTCGATGTTTCCCGGACGACATCCTTCATTCGGTGCGCCCGGCGAAACTGGAAGTATCTGTTTCGAAGCCGGCCCGGCCTGCCAGAGAACTGCCCGGAAATCCTGATCATCCCCAGGCTCATCAAGATCATCTGGCGTTTCCCGATCAACGTCCGGCCCGGCATCCTCGACGCGCTTGCGGATCGGGACGGCGCCTATGTCGTCCGGGACAAGGCCGCGCTGGACCGCGCCGTCGCGGAGATTTCGCGGGCCGCGACGCCCCGGCGCGCACCGCTCCTGACGCCTTGACGCTGGGCTTTGCCCTGCCAGGGATCTTGCTCAAGGTCCGCTTCGCATCCGCGCAAGGGCCGTCCTTGACCAAGACCCTCGGGAGAGCTCCAACTCCACCAAGGCCTTATGGGCGAGGTATTGTCCCGACCTTGAAGAAATGTCATCCATGGTTTACATCTGAAGATGATAAAGGTTCGTCAAACCGAGACGTTCAGGAGTTGGCTGGATGACCTGAGAGACCGGCGAGCGGCCGCCCGGATCGCCGCCCGGATTGATCGTCTGAAGCTCGGCAATCCTGGGGACGTGAAGTCTGTTGGTGGCGGCGTGAGCGAGCTTCGGATCGACTACGGCCCCGGCTACCGCCTGTATTTCAGACGGGTCGGCCAGGAGATCGTCCTGCTGCTCTGCGGCGGGGACAAGTCGACCCAGGACAGAGACATCGAGCGCGCCAAGGTTCTGGCGACCGACTTGTAGGGATAGACCATGCCGACGCAGATCAGCGATTTCAACTCCGCCCTCGTGCTCGACACGCCCGAGGCTATTGAGGAGTACCTTATCGACGCCTTCGAATCCGAAGACGCCACCGTCATCACCCATGCGCTGGGCGCCGTCGCTCGGGCCCGTGGCATGTCGCAGCTGGCGGCCGAGACCGGCCTGTCGCGGCAGGCCCTTTACAAGGCGCTGACCAGCGAGGGTAATCCCGAGTTCGCGACGGTCATGAAGGTGGCAAACGCCCTGGGATTCAGGCTGAGCCCCACCCGGATGGCGGCGTCGGCGTAGGCCCTATTTCTTCAATCCGATCGCCCGAAGCCGCTCGTCGAGGAACTCGCCCGCTGTCACCGGCTCGAACTTCGCGCCGTCGCCGACGCAGCTCTCAAGCACCGCCAGCGAGGTCTCCAGCGTCGGGTGCATGAAGAACGGCATCGAATAGCGGCTCACGTTCGGCCCCGTCGGGTTGACCACCCGGTGGGTCGTGGCCGGGATCACGCCGTTGGTCATGCGGGCCAGCATGTCGCCGCTGTCGACGATCAGGTTGGTCGGCTCGGTGACCACAGGCAACCAGGTCCCGTCGCGGTCGAGCAGCTCCAGCCCGGCCCCCTTGGCGGCGACCATGATGGTCAGGAAGTTGATGTCCTCGTGCGCCGCCGAACGCACGGCGTTCGGGTCCATGCCCTCGGCCAGCGGCGGATAGTGCAGCACCCGCAGCAGCGAGGTGCCCCAGCGCACCTTCTCGTCGAACCAGTCGTCGGCGAGCCCGAGCTTCGGGGCCAGCGCCCGCAGCAGCACGATCCCGGTCCCGTTCAGCGCCCAGAACAGCTGGCTGAAGGCGCCCTGCACCCCCGGCGCCTCGGCCGGCCAGACGTTGGGCTCGAACAGTTCGTCGGGGGGCGCGTCCGGCGAGGGATCATGGCCGACCTGCCAGAACTCCTTGAGGTCCGGGTGGCCGCTGTCCTTGGCGTGCTCGACCCCGAACGGCGTGTAGCCGCGCATGCCCCTGGCGTACTGGCGCTTGGTCGCCTCTGGCAGGGCGAACAGCCTCTCGGCCTCGGCGTAGGCGCGCTGCAGCAGCTCCAGCGGCACGCCGTGGTCCTTGAGGACGAAGAAGCCGTAGTCCTGCAGCCCGCGCATCATGGCGTCGGAAAAGGCGGCGCGCTGGCCGGCGTCGCCGTCGGTGAAGGCCTTGAGGCTGAGTTCGGGGACGGAGCGGGTCATGGGCAAGGAATAGACCCAACCCGCGGGGAGGCAAAGCTTGGGGCGATGCCGCCTCAACAAGCGCCATCATCCCAGGCCTTGTGCCTGGGACCCCTCGTTCAGCTTCACTGTGAAAGGGTGTGCTTGCTCCGCACCTGCGACCGACAGAGGGGTCCCCGCCACGAGGGCGGGGATGACGGGTATGGACTGTCCCCGTCAGAGCAAGGCTTCGACCTCCGCCCGCCACGGCAGCGAACTCTGGGCGCCGGCCCTGGTCGCCGTCAGCGCCCCGGCCGCGCAGGCGAACCTGAGCGCCTCGGCCGGCGCCATCCCCTCCAGCATCGCCACCACCAGGGCCCCGACGAATGTGTCCCCGGCGCCGGTCGTATCCACCGCATCGACCTCGGGCGGTTCGGCCGTGGCCACACGCATGCCGTCGCGGAGCAGGCCGGCGCCGCGCGAGCCCCAGGTCACCGCCACCAGCCCCGGCAGGCCGTGCAGACGGCGGCCGTAGTCGCCGGCCTCCCCTTCATTGACCACCAGCAGGTCGGCGCGCCTCAGCACCGCGTCGTCGATGGCGAGGTTGGCGGGGGCCAGGTTCACGCAGACGAAGCCGGTCGCCCGGGCCACAGCGGCGGCGACCGTCTCAAGCGGGACCTCGAGCTGGCAGATCAGCGCGCCCTCGATGACCTCGGGCAGAAGGTCGGGCGTCAGGGACAGGTTGGCCCCCGAGGCGACCATGATCTGGTTCTCGCCCTCTGCGTCGACGGCGATCAGCGCCGCGCCGGTCGGAGCCGAGGCGTCGACGCCGACGCCGGAGAGGTCGACGCCGTCAGCCTTCAACAGGGCCAGCGCCTGATCGGCCATGGCGTCGGCGCCGACCCGGCCGATCAGGCGAACCTCAGCCCCCAGCCGCCGGGCGGCCAGCGCCTGGTTCGCGCCCTTGCCGCCGGGATGCACGCCGAGCGTCGCGCCGGTGACGGTCTCGCCCGGCTCCGGCAGGGTGGCGCCGGTGGCGACGAAGTCGAGGTTGATCGAACCGACGACAGTGATGCGGGTCATCGGGCCAACCGTTCGTAGAAGAGGTCGAAGACCGCCTCGTGGTCCACCTGCGTCACCCAGCGGATCGGCGCCACCGAAGCGGCGGCGGCGTCGAGGCGGAACTCCACCGCCGTATGGCCGGCGGTCAGGGCCGAGGTCGTCTCGACCTGCAGGTCGACGGGGACGGCGGTGAACAGCTGCGGCGCCAACAGCCAGGCGATGGTGCTGGGGTCGTGCATCGGCGGGCTGTCGCCGCCGACCAGCCGCCGCTCGATGTCGCTGGAAAAGCCGATCAGCATCGCCACCGAACGGGCGGCCACGGTGTCGATGGCGGCGATCCGCGCCAGCCGCTCCGGTGTGGCCCGCAGCTGGTGGGTGGCGTCCAGGCCCAGCACCACGCAGCTGACGCCCGAGCGGAAGACCACGTCGGCGGCGTGCGGGTCGGCGTAGATGTTGTACTCGGCCGAGGCGGTGATGTTGCCGCCCTCGCGCCGCGCCCCTCCCATCACCACGACGGTTCCCAGCCGTTCGGCCAGCGCCGGCTCAAGCCGCAGGGCCAGGGCCAGGTTGGTCATCGGCCCGGTGACGGCGATGGCTACCGATCCGGCCGGGCGGCCCATGACGAGCGCGACGATGGCCTGTGCGGCATGGCCCGGGGCGACCGGAGCCGCCGGCTCGAACACCGGCAGGGTCCCCAGGCCCGACTCCCCGTGAAAGTGGGAGGCGGCGATCGGCTCGCGCACCAACGGCAAGGCGGCGCCGGCATGGACGGGCACATCCTCGCGCCCGGCCAGCTGCCGGATCAGCCGCGCGTTGCGGGCGGTCAGGGTCGCGTCGACGTTTCCGGCCGCCGTGGTGACGGCGAGGATCTCCAGATCCTCCGGCGAGGCGAAGGCGAGGAACAGCGCCACGGCGTCGTCGACGCCCGGATCGCAGTCGATGATGATGGCTTTGCGGGACACGCCGCATAGTCGGCGCTGAATCGCCAGGGCCGCAAGTCCGATTGACCGCGCCGGTCTTGGCCCTAGGCTGGCCGCTCAACGGCTGGATACACGGCCGACCCGCATTCAGGAGGTTCGTCCATGCCCCGTCTACGCCAGATTCCCCGCGCCGAAGTCGATCAGGGCACCGGCCTTCGCATGTACAACCTGCTGTTCGGAGACCGCGATCCGGTCGCCGAGCCGGGCACCGCCACCGGCACGCCGGGCAACTGGTGGACCGTCTTCGCCAACTCCCCCGACGCGCTCCATCATGCCTGCCAGGGCTTTGGCTACTACCGGAGCCCGAATCGGAAGCTCGATCCGGTCCTGCGCGAGCTGGGCCAGACGCGGGTCAGTTGGGTGCTGGAAACACAGTTCGGCTTCTCGCAGCACTGCAAGTCGTTGCGGGGGTTGGATGTCTCCGAGGACCGCATCGCGGCCATCGCCCACTGGCAGGTGGCCGACTGCTACACAGAGAATGAACGGGCCGTCCTGGCCTATGCCGACTGCCTCGCGGCCCAGCACGGCCGCACACCGGACGCAGTTTTCGAAAAGCTCAAGACCTTCCTCTCGGACGAGGAAATCCTCGAGTTCACCTACATCACCAGCCTCTACATCATGCATGCGGTCATGAACCGGGCCCTGCGGCTCGAGTACGACGATATCGAGGAACGCATCGTCGAGATCGCCGCGCCGGAGGGCAACGGCGGCGTCGGTCGCGACTTCCTCGACACAGGCCGTTAGGGCGGCTGACGCCCCGACCTAGCCTGGCACGGCGCCGAACTTGCCGGCGTTGTAGTCGTTGATCGCCTCGATGATCTGCTGGCGGGTGTTCATCACGAACGGGCCGTGGGAGACCACCGGCTCTTTGAACGGCGCGGTGTGGCCGAAGACGACGAAAGCGTCGCTCGCGGCTGAAATCTCCACCGTGTCGCCGTCAGGGTTGAGCGTGACCAGATGGTGCGGCTTCGTCCCCGCGCCGCCGACCGAGACGTCACCGCGCACGATGTAGAGAAAGACGTTGCGGCCCGCCGCCGCTGGCAGCGTGACGCAGCCGCCGGCCGTCAGGCGCACCGTGGCCATGACGATGTCGACCAGGGGGGCGTGGGCCCCTTTCACCCCGCCGATCTCGCCGGCGATCACGTCGACCAGGACCCGGCCCTCGTCCAGCGTCGCGACCGGGATCTCGTCCCGCTGCAGCCCGACGTAGCGGGGCGGCGTGAACTTCAGGGCGGCCGGCAGATTCACCCACAGCTGCAGGATCTCCAGCGGCCCGCCGGCGCGCTTGAAGGCGTCCGGCGACAGCTCGGCATGGACCAGGCCGCTACCGGCGGTCATCCACTGCACGCCGCCGGCCGCGATCACACTCTCGTGCCCGCCGCTATCGAGGTGCGAAAGCTCGCCCTCGAGGATGAAGGTCACCGTCTCGAAGCCGCGATGCGGGTGCGGCCCGAACGGCAGACCCCGGTTGTTCGGCGGATAGGTCTGCGGCCCGTGGTGATTGAGGAACAGGAACGGATCGACCTGGTCCACGCCCGGTCCCGGCAGAGGCCGGCGGGTGACCAGGTCGGCGATGTCGTCGCGAAAGGCGGGGTGCAGCGCCTTGATGGTCCGGCCGGTCATGCCGGTCTCCTTGCGGGGACAGATAGTGCATCCGCCACCGCAAGGAACCTCGGCGGCGTGCTCAGACCGGTTCGCTGTTGAAGCGGATGTTGTCCTTCTCCAGCCCCTTCAGCACCACCTCCATGCCGCCCGACCGGATCATCCACTCCAGCCGGTGGTCGCGGTACTGACGTTTGAACAGGCCCGCGTCGACGATGCCCGCCACGGCCGACATGGCCTGGATCGAGTCGGCCGCGGCCTTGAACGATGCGGTGACCGAGGGTCTGGCCCGGGCGCGCGCCAGCCATCGGCCCAGCGCGCTGTCCGGCGCCGGTCCCACGCCATGGCCGACCGCCCCCTGCACGAAGGGCGCGACGCAGAGGTCGGCCCAGCCGAAGGTCTCGCCATTCAGCCATTCGGCGTCGCCCAGCTGCTTTTCCAGCCAGCTGTGCAGCCTGCCCGTCTGCTGCGCGGCGGCGGTCTTCAGCGTCACGGCCAGGTCGCCCTCGGCGCGGCGGAACCAGGCGATCTCCGACAGGCCCCAGGTGATGGCCTCGTAGTGGGTGTCCATCACCTCCTCGATCATCCGCGCCCGGGCCCGGGCCAGCGGGTCGGCCGGCAGGAGGGCGGGCGTGGGGTAACGGTCCTCGATGAACTCCAGGATGATCGAGGAATCGAAGATCGGCGCCCCGTCGACGAACAGGACCGGCACCTCGCCGCGTGGATTGGCGGCGCGGAAGGCTTCCGGCGTGTTGCCCGAGCCCATGGCGTTGGGCGTGCTCACCGTGAAGTCGATCCCCTTCTCGACAAGGGCGATCTTCACCTTCTGGGCATAGGGCGACAGCGGGTGTTCGAGCAGGTCGAGCATGGCGTTTCCTTGAACGTTTCGGCGATTGAGCCCCGGCGCGGCGCGGTCCGTCAACGGCGCCGCTACGTCAGCCAATTCCCACCGTCATCGTCGGACTTGTTCCGACGGCCCATGCGCACTGAGGCGCCGGAAGGGGCTCGGCGAGGGACGGAGCAAC
>JBEIDC010000061.1:0-18060 GCA_040383665.1 Caulobacter sp. | reverse complement strand
GGGGGCCCACGGCCGATGTGGCCGCGCCGCGGGGGGGGGTGCGCGCCGCGCTTCGCGCCCCTCACCCTGACGAGCTTTGTGGGGCCCCCCACCACCCTTCGTCACCCTGCGGCGCGCGACGCGCGTCGCGAAGGACGCACGGACGGCTGGCCGGTCGCGCCTCACTTCAGCTCTCGTCCGCCCGCTCGGTCTCCGACCCGTCCTGGTCCTTCAGCTGGCTCATCGTCAGCAGGATGCAGAGGCCAAGGCCGGCGCCGGCAAGCAGCACGGGCGGCGGCGTCCTGCTGACGCCCAGCAGCACCAGCCCGACGACAAGCTCGACAAGCAACACGAGCCGCAGCCAGGGCAGAACGCCGTATCCCATGCGCTGGCCGAACGCGCCCCAGGTCGGGTCCATTGGCGAAATCCAGCGCGGCTTGAACGGCTGACCCTGCTGCAGTTCGAGATTGGCCGCCATGACGGCCCGCTGCACTCCCGGATCGAGCACCACCCGCAGGAACACGACCGCCAGCGCGAAGGTCGAGGCGTAGAGCGCGCGCTGCAGCAGGTCGTCCGACAGCGCGTTGGTAAACAGCGCCACAGGGACCAGGACCGCGTCGGCCGCCGCGACCAGCAGCGCCATCAGGGCGAGGGGGCGGCCGAGGCCGTAGAGGCGCGCCCGCATCCTCAGCACTCCACCCGGTTCACCGCCAGCCCGACGGCGAGGCCGCCCAGCGAGGTTTCCTTGTAGATCTCGTTCATGTCCTCGCCGGTGCGCTTCATGGTGGCGATGACCTTGTCGAGGCTTACACTGTGCTCGCCGTCGCCCAGCAACGCCAGTCGCGCGGCGTCGATGGCCTTGATGGCGCCCATGGCGTTGCGCTCGATGCAGGGGATCTGGACCAGGCCGCCGATCGGGTCGCAGGTGAGGCCGAGGTTATGCTCCATGCCGATCTCGGCGGCGTTCTCGATCTGGGCGTTGGTCCCGCCCAGCGCCGCGCAGAGGCCGGCGGCGGCCATCGAGCAGGCGACGCCGACCTCGCCCTGGCAGCCGACCTCGGCGCCGCTGATCGAGGCGTTCTTCTTGTAGAGCGCGCCGATGGCGCCGGCGGTCAGCAGGAAGGTGCGGCGGCCCTCGGCCGTGCCCTGGTAGAAGCGGTCGTAGAAGCGCAGCACCGCCGGCACCAGCCCCGCCGCGCCATTGGTCGGCGCCGTGACCACCCGGCCACCGGCGGCGTTCTCCTCGTTCACGGCCAGGGCCCAGAGGTTGACGAAGTCCAGCGCCGCCAGCGGGTCGCTGATCGACTTCTCGACCTTGGCCATGATGGTCTGGTGCACCTGCCTGGCCCGCCGCTTGACCGACAGCCCGCCTGGCAGCACGCCGTCGATCCGCATGCCGCGGTCGATGCAGGCTTCCATGGCCATGTGGATCGTCTCCAGCCCGGCGATCACCTCGGCCTTGGAGCGATGGACCATCTCGTTGGCCATCATCGCCTCGGCGATGGTGACGCCCGCCGCCGCCGTCATGTCCAGCAGTTCGGCGCCGGACTCATAGGGGAAGGGGACCGGCGGTCCCTCTTCATCGCCCGTGTTCCGGAAGATCTCGTCCTCGTCGCGGACGAACCCTCCGCCGACGGAGAAGTAGGTCCGTTCGGCGAGGACGGCCTCGCCCGCCAGGGCGGCCAGGGTCATGGCGTTAGGATGCTGCGGCAGCCGCTCACGCCCGGCCCAGACGATGTCGGTCGCCTCGTCGAAGGCGATGGTCGGTCCGTCGCCGCCCAGGGTCATCGCGCCGGTGTCACGCAGATCGGCCAGCGCCGCCTCGCCCGCGTCCGGGTCCAGCGTCGCCGGCTCGAACCCCATCAGCCCCTGCAGCGTCGCGCGGTCGGTGGCGTGGCCCCGGCCGGTCAGGGCCAGGGAGGCGTAGAACCTGATCCGCACCCCGGTGACCGACGCCAGCAGGCCACGCTCGCGCAGCAACCCGACGAACCGCACGGCGGCGGTCATCGGGCCCATGGTGTGCGAGCTCGACGGGCCGACCCCCGGCTTGAACAGATCGAAGACGCTGACGGTCATCGGCGGGCGCTAGCGGCGCTCGGACTGGCTCGCGTCGCGGGTGGCCTTGAACTCGACGCCCTCGCCCCACGCCGGCCAGTCGGTGGAGTTGGCCAGGTCGCGGCCGAGCCGCTGCAGCAGCCCGACGTCGGCGGCCATGCCGACCAGCGGCCAGCTGGGGTCGAAGTTGTCGGCCTGCTGGTGGTAGCGGTCCTTGCGGTAGGCCTCGGCCGAGGCCTTGCCCGCCTCGACGCCGCCGTCCACCCAGTCCTGGCCGCCGCCGAAGGAGATGGCCGGCACGCCGCGCTTGGCCAGCGAGAAGTGGTCCGACCGGAAGAAGTAGCCGGCATAGGTGTTGGGGTCGGGCGTGTAGGTGCGGCCCGACTTCGCGGCCTCGGCGATCAGCATGTCCAGCAGCTCGACCTTGGTGCTGCCGGAGATGGTGAAGTCCTTGCTCAGGCCAAAGACGTTCATGCCGTCGGCGTTCAGGACGCCGGCCGTGGTGGCCAGCGGATAGAGCGGGTTGGCGGCGTAGTACTCCGAGCCCAGCAGGCCCTTCTCCTCGGCCGTCACCCACAGGAAGACGATCGAGCGGTCGGCCGGACCGGCCGCCTTCTGCAGGCGGGCCAGCTCCAGCAGGCCGGCCGTGCCGGTCGCGTTGTCGATGGCGCCGTTGTAGATGCGGTCGCCCGTGGCGTCTGGCGCGCCCAGGCCGATGTGATCCCAGTGGGCCGTGTACATCACCGTCTCGTCCGGCCGCGTTTTGCCCGGCAGCAGGGCGACGACGTTCTGGCTGACGATGACCTCGTGCCTGACCCTGTAGTCCGCCGACAGGGTGACGCCCTTGAGCTCCACCGGCTTGAAGGCGCGGGTGCGAGCGGCGGCCTTCTGGGCCTCGAAGTCCAGGCCCGCGGCCTTGAACAGCTCGACGGCGACGCCGCGCTGCATCCAGCCCTCGACGGTCGGATGAACCGCCTTCGGGTCCTTGCGGACGATGTCGAACATCTCGTTGGTGTTGGAATTCTTGACCGTCGCCCAGCCGTAGGAGGCGCCTTCGGTCTCGTGCACGATGATCAGACCCAGGGCGCCCTGGCGCGCGGCCTCCTCGTACTTGTAGGTCCAGCGGCCGTAGTAGGTCATGGCCTTGCCGCCGAAGTCGCCTTCACCCCCCTCGAAGTCGGGGTCGTTGATCAGCACGACGGCGATCTTGCCCTTCAGGTCGACGCCCTTGAAGTCGTCCCAGCTGCGCTCGGGCGCCTTGACCCCGTAGCCGAGGAAGACGAGCGGCGCGTTGGCGAAGGTCACCCGGTCGACGTTGGTCATGGCCGCCCGGATGGCCAGATCCTCGCCCTGGGCCAGCGGCCGGACCAGGCCGCCGACGGTGGCCGACAGGGTGGGCGTCCCGACGATCTCGTAGCGCGACAGCGGCACGTCCTGGGTCCAGGCCCGCTTGCCGTCCTTCAGGTCGCCGCCCGGCTGCAGGCCGATCTTCGTCAGCTGCTCGATCAGGTAGGCGATGGTCTTCTGCTCGCCGGCGCTGTTGGGGGCCCGGCCTTCGAAGGCGTCGGACGACAGGACCTTGATGTCCTCCCGCATGCGGGCGGGGTCGGCGGCCGGAGCCGGAGCCGGAGCCGCGGCGACAGCGACCAGCGGCGCGGCGCAGACCGCGATGGCGGCGAGAAGGAACTTTTTCATGGAACGGCGCTCTCCCGGCGATGATTTTTTGCGGGCGGACCCTATCGCCGGGGAAGCCCGTTCGCCAAGGGCTGAATCAGAGGGTCAATCCGCCGTCGACGATCAGGGTCTGGCCGGTCACGTAGGACGCCAGCGGCGAGGCGAGGAACAGCACCGCGCCGGCCATGTCCTCCGGCGTGCCCAGCCGATGCATGGGGATGCCGCGCAGGCTGGCGGCCAGCCGCTCGGGGTTCTCGGTGGTGACCTTGGTCAGCTTGGTGTCGACCAGGCCGGGCGCCACGCCGTTGACGCGGACGCCGTCGCTGGCCCAGGCCTGTCCCAGGGTGCGGGTCAGGGCCACGGCGCCGGCCTTGGAGGCGTTGTAGGCCGGGTTGCCGCGGGTGGCGTGATAGGCGGCCGTCGAGCTGATGGTGATGATGTTCCCGCCGCTCGCCTTCAGGGCCGCGTGGAACTTCATCGCGCAGGCCATCAGGCTGTCGAGGTTGACCCCGACCACCTTGCGAAAGCCCTCCATCTCGAACTCGCCCTTGCGGTAGAGGACCGTACCCTGGGCCAGAACCAGCACATCCAGCCCGTCGAACGGGGCCGGGGCGGCCTCGACGGCGGCATTGTCCGAGGCGTCGACGCGGAAGAAATCCAGGCCCGACAGATCCGAGCCGTCCTCGACCCTGTAGTCGGCCTTGTCGCGGGTGCCCCAGACGGCGACCCGCGCGCCACGCTGGCGGAAGCCGTGGGCGATGCCGTTGCCGATGCCGCTGGTGCCGCCGACGACGAGCACGCGCCTGCCGGTGAAATCGAGGTCGTTCATGTCAGCCTCCGCCTCCCCGGCGAAGGCCGGGATCCAGATGGAGGTGGATCAGGCCGAAACCCGGCGCGCGTCCACCGCCCAACGTTCCCATGACCCGTCTTCCGCGACGACATGCAAGGCGTCGTAGAGGTTGATCGTCGGATCGACGTGGCCCGGCTGCAGCCAGACGGTGTCGCCGGTCTTCGGCGCGTCGGCGGGCCAGGGCGCGGCCGGGTCGGCGTCCAGGGCGTCAACCGCCCCGATGAAGTCGCCGCCCTTGAGCAGCGGGATGGCCGAGGGGTGCAGGATCATGCCGTGCTCGTCGCCCATTGGCCGCCAGAGCGAGCCCGGCGCCGCCCCGGCCGCGATTCGGGCCGGCGGGCCGTCCACGGAGTTGGCCTTGAAGCCGACATCGACCACGACATGGCTCTTGTGCACGCCGCTGATCACGCTGGCGGCGATGAACAGCGCCTGTTCGAACGGCCAGCCGCCCTCCGGCGCGCCACAGGCCTCGTACTCCACGTCCATGAAAGCGTAGGATCCGGCCTGCAGCTCGGTGAAGATCCCGCTCTTCAGGTCATAGCTGTGGGTGCCGGTGCCGCCGCCGGTGACCACGGCGGGCGCCAGGCCCGCGGCGGTCAGGTCGGCGATGACGCCGGAGACCATGCCCAGCACCAGATCATCGCCCGCCTTGCGCCCGGCCAGGTCGGCGATGTGCTGCAGATGTCCGGCGTAGGACTGGATGCCGGCGTAGTTCAGCCCCTCGGTCGCGGCCGCCTGCCGGGCCAGCTCGACGGCGCGCGAGGGATGGCAGCCGGTGCGGTGCGTGCCCGGATCGATGTCGATGACGCAGTCCAGGGTGACGCCCGCCGCCCGCGCCGCGGCGCCCAGGCGCTCGATCTGCATCTCGTCGTCCACGGTCGCGCCGACCGTCGCCCCCGTCCGCGCCAGCTCGGCCAGTCGCGCCGCGCCCCAGGCCGGATGCGGCGCGGTGACCAGCACGTCCAGCACCCCGCCGCGCACGAAGGCCTCGGCCTCGCCCACCGACTGGGCGCAGAGCCCGACGGCGCCCCGCTCGACCTGAAGGCGGCCGAGCGTCGAGCATTTGTGCGTCTTGCCATGGGCCCGCAGGCGGACGTTCGAGGCGCGACAGAGGCCCTGCATGGTGGTCAGATTGCGTTCGAGGGCCGCGCGGGGGACCATCAGCAACGGGGTCTGGGGCGGGATGAAGCCGTCGATCATGCTCAGAGCTCCCCAGCGAGGATGGAGGCGAACAGCCCCGGGTCGATGTTGCCGCCCGACAGGACGACGCCGATGGTGACGTCCTCGACGTCGATCACGCCCGACAGCAGCGCGGCCAGCCCGACCACGCCGCCCGGCTCCACCACCAGCTTCAGGGTGGTGTAGGCATAGCGGATCGCCTCGGCCACCTCCGCGTCGGTCACCGTCGCCACGCCGTCGAGCGTGCGCTGGTTGATCGGAAAGGTGATGGCGCCGGGGGAGGGGGACTGCAGCGCGTCGCAGATCGAGCGCGCCGCCGGGTCGATTCTCTCCCGCGTCCCGCTGTCCAGCGAGCGACGGGTGTCGTCGAAGGCGGCCGGTTCGACGCCGAGGACCGAGGTGCGCGGCGACAGGGCCTTCACCGCCGTCGAGACCCCGGCGGCCAGGCCGCCGCCGCCGACCGGCGTCAGCACAGAGGTCAGCTCCACCCCCATCGCCCGGGCCTGCTGGACCATCTCCAGACCCACCGTGCCCTGGCCGGCGATGACGTCGGGATCGTCGAACGGCCAGACGATGGTCATGCCCCGGTCGCGGGCGATGGCGTTGGTTATCGCCTCGCGATCCTCGCTGTAGCGGTCGTAGTGGACGACCTCGGCCCCGTACTCGCGCGTGTTGGCCACCTTCATGGCCGGGGCGTCGGCGGGCATGACGATCACGGCCGGGGCCCCGACCATCCGCGCCGCCAGCGCCACGCCCTGGGCGTGGTTTCCCGACGAGCAGGCGACGACGCCCCGCCTGCGCGCCGGCTCGTCCAGCTGCGCGATCCTGTTCATCGCCCCGCGGAACTTGAAGGCCCCGCCCCGCTGGAGCGTCTCGGGCTTGAGCAGGATGCGGGCGCCGAGCTCCGCGTTCAGCGCCGGGCTCTCGATGAGGGGCGTCCTGACGGCCAGCCCGTCCAGGCGGGCGGCGGCGGCTTCGATGTCGGCGAAGGTCACGGTGCTCATGCCCCCCTCCTAGACCGCCGCCGCGAAAAGCGCGACGGTGCGGCGTTCACATCCGGAGTCCTTTCATGAACGCCCTGACCATCGACCGCGAAGGCTGGACCGCCGCCGGCGACGCCCTCCTCCATGACGCCATCGAGCTGCGCCGCGCGATCCACATGGAGCCGGAGCTTGGGCTGCACCTGCCGAAGACGACGGAAAAGGTGCTCAAGGCGTTGGAAGGGCTGCCGCTGGAGATCCGCCAGGGGCCGTCGACAACCGGCGTGCTCGCCATCCTGCGCGGTTCGCCCAACGGCCGGACCGTCCTGCTGCGCGGCGACATGGACGCCCTGCCGCTGACCGAGGACACCGGTCTCGAGTTCACCTCCCGCACCGTCGGGGCGATGCACGCCTGCGGCCACGACACCCATGTGGCCATGCTGGCCGGCGCCGCCCGCGCCCTGTGCGCGAAGCGGGAGCAGCTGAACGGCACGGTGATGTTCATGTTCCAGCCGGGCGAGGAGGGCTACCACGGCGCCCGCTTCATGCTCGACGACGGCCTGATCGACCCGATCCCCGACGCGGCCTTCGCGCTGCACATCTCGCCCAACATGCCGACCGGCGTGTTCGCGGGCCGGGCCGGGGCGCTGCTCGCCTCGTCGGACGTCATCGAGATCCGCGTTGTCGGCGCGGGCGGCCACGCCTCCATGCCGCATGACGCCATCGATCCGATCCCGGTGGCCTGCGAGATCGTCACGGCCATGCAGGCCATGGTCACGCGGACCATCTCGGTCTTCGACCCGGCCGTCATCACCATCGCCAACATCGTCGCCGGCACCACCAACAACATCATTCCCGAGGACGCCTTCCTGAAGGGCACGCTGCGGACCCTGTCGGAGCGCACGCGCGATAAGGCCCACGAGGGCATCCGCAAGGTCGCCGAACACGTCGCCGCCGCCCACGGCTGCAAGGCCGAGGTCGAGATCATCCGCGGCTTCCCGGTCACCGTCTGCACGCCCAGGGAAGTCGAACTGGCCGAACGCACGGCCAAGGCCCTCTATGGCGACGGCGCCTGGATGACGATGCCCAACCCGATGATGGGGGCCGAGGACTTCTCCTACGTCCTGCAGAAGGCGCCCGGAATGATGGCCTTCCTGGGGGCGGCCCCGACCGGAGTCGGCGGCGACTACAGGGCCTGCTGCGCGCTGCACTCCAACCGCATGACGCTCGACGAGCAGGTGATGGCGCGCGGCATCGCCATGCACTGCGCCTTCGCCGAGGCGGTGCTGTCGGGCGCGCTCAGCGAGTAGACCCTACGATCCCGGCTTCTGCGCCATGGTGTCCTGCACCTTGATGATCGCCGGGCCGAGGATGACGACGAACAGCACCGGCAGGAAGAACAGGATCATCGGCACGGTGAGCTTTGCCGGCAGGGCCGCGGCGGTCTTCTCGGCGGCGGCGAGTCTGAGGTCGCGATTCTCCTTGGCCATCGTCCGAAGCGCAACGCCCAGCGGCGTGCCGTAGCGCTCGGCCTGGATCATCGCCGTGGAAACGGCCTTGATGCCGGGGTGGTTGGTCCGCTTGGCGAGACCCTCATAGGCCAGACGGCGGTCGGGCAGATAACTCAGCTCTGCGGTGAGCAGGGTCAGTTCCTCGGCCAGCTCGATCGACGAGCCCCCCACTTCCCCGCTGACCTTCTGGATGGCGGCCTCGATCGACATGCCGCTTTCCACGCAGATCAGCAGCAGGTCCAGCGCATCGGGGAAGGCGGCCACGATCGACTCGCGACGCTTCTGGGCGATGTTGGTGATGTAGAGGTTGGGCGCGTAGTAGCCCAGCACCAGCCCCGCGACGCAGAAGGTCACCTTGCTCATCGTCGGCAGGCCGAAGTCGTTGACGACGAACAGATAGAAGGTCGCGAACAGGCCCATCGCGAACGGCATCACGAACCGGAAGAAGTAGAAGGCGCTGATCGGCTTGGGGCCGCGGAAGCCGGCCTGGGCCATCTTCTCGGCGACCTTGGGATCCTCCAGTAGCCGCGACAGCTGCAGGCGCTCGACGACCTTCCGGTACAGGCCTTCGTCCACCTGGCGAATGCTGCTGGAGGCGCTCGCCCCGCGCTTGGCGATCTCTTCCCGCGACCGACGACGCAGTTCCTCGCGACGGTTGGCGACCGACTTCAGGCGGTCTTCCAGCCCCTTGGTCCTGAACATCGGCGCGGTCAGGGTGACGATCGTGGCGAACGCCACGATCGCGACGAAGGCCGTCAACAGATTGTCCGGGTTGGTGAGAAGTCTGACGAGGTCCATCGGCCGTCCTCAGAACTTGAAGTTGATCATCTTGCGCATCACCAGGATGCCCAGGGCCATCCAGAACGCCGCGCCGAGCAGCATCAGATGGCCGCGGGGATCGGAGAACATCGGCGCCATGTAGGCCGGCGTCGTGATGGTGATCAGCACCACCACCCCCGGCGGCAGGGACCCGATGATGAACGACGAGGCGATGGCTTCCGACGACAGCGCCTTGATCTTCTCCCGCATCATCTTGCGGGCGCGCAGCACGGTGGAGAGGTTGTTCAGGGCCTCGGCCAGGTTGCCGCCTGCCTTCTGCTGGATGGCCAGAACGATGGCGAAGAAGCGCAGTTCGCTGGTGGGCATGCGCTCGTACATCTTCTCCAGCGCCTGATCCATGGCCATGCCCATGCCGACATTCTCGACCATCCGGCGGAACTCGCCGGCCAGGGGCTCGGGCGATTCCTTGCCGATGATCTTGAGACAGTCATGGACCGGCAGGCCGGACTTGATGCCGCGCACGATGATGTCGATGGCGTCCGAGAAGGCCAGGGTGAACTTCTTGATCCGGCCGGTGGCCATGACGCCGACCAGCCATCGCGGCAGCCCCAGCCCCGCGGCGAAGGCAAGCCCGAGCGCGACCAGCGGCTTCTGGGTGGCCACCAGGGTCAGGAGTCCCACGGTCAGACCGAACACGCCGCTGAAGATCCAGAAGGTGCGCACCGTCAGGCTGAGCCCGGCCTGCTGCAGCCGGGCGGCGATGGTCAGCGTCGCCTTCTTCTGCTGCTTCTCCTGCTCCTTCAGTGTCTGCAGGATTTGCTTGCGCCGGATATCCTGGTTGTTGGCCACGACGTTGCGGCTCCGCGCCCGCGCCTCGCGGGGCCCGGCGCTGACGATGGCCTGGACGCGCTTGGCGGCCTTGGCGTTGCCGCCGTCGCCGCCGGCGAAGACCCAGCCCAGGCCGCCGATGGTGATGAAGGCGAGAACGGCGACGAGGGCGACAAGCATGGGCTACTCCGCCGCGTCGAGGGCTTCGGCCAGCTCGCGTTCAAGCCCGTAGTAGCGGGCGCGATCCCAGAAGCGCGGGCGAGCAATGCCGGTCGAACGGAACTTGCCGGTCACGCGACCCTGATCGTCCTCGCCGTTCATCTCGTAGACGAACAGATCCTGGGTGACGATCACGTCCCCTTCCAGACCGACCACCTCGGTGACATGGGTGATCCGCCGCGAGCCGTCGCGCAGACGGGCCGCCTGGATGATGACGTCGATCGAGCCGACGATCATCTCACGGATGGTCTTGGAAGGCAGGCCGTAGCCGCCCATGGTGATCATCGACTCGATCCGGCTGATCGCCTCGCGCGGGCTGTTGGCGTGAAGCGTGCCCATCGAGCCGTCGTGGCCGGTGTTCATCGCCTGCAGCAGGTCGAACGCCTCGGGCCCGCGGACTTCGCCGACGATGATCCGCTCGGGGCGCATCCGCAGACAGTTCTTGACCAGGTCCCGCATGGTGATCTGGCCCTGGCCCTCCAGGTTGGGCGGCCGGGTTTCCAGACGGACCACGTGCGGCTGCTGCAGCTGCAGCTCGGCCGCGTCCTCGCAGGTGATCACCCGTTCGGTCGGGTCGATGAAGGCGGTCATGGTGTTGAGCAGGGTCGTCTTGCCCGAACCGGTGCCGCCGGAGATGACGATGTTGCAGCGGCAGGCCCCGATGACGCCCAGGACTCGCGCGCCCTCCGGACTGATGGACTTGTAGTCCACCAGATCCTTCATCGTCAGCTTGTCCTTCTTGAACTTCCGGATGGTCAGGGTCGGGCCGTCCAGCGCCAGCGGCGGCGCGATGACGTTGACCCGGCTGCCGTCCGGAAGACGCGCGTCGCAGATCGGCGAGCTCTCGTCGACCCGGCGGCCGACCTGCGACACGATCCGCTGGCAGATGTTCATCAGCTGGGCGTTGTCGCGGAAGCGGACGTTCGTCAGCTGGACCTTGCCGCCGACCTCGATGAACACCCGGTTGGCGCCGTTGACCATCACGTCGGCGATGTCATCCCGGGCCAGCAACGGCTCGAGAGGCCCGTACCCGAGGACGTCGTTGATGATGTCCTGGACGAGGTGGTCAGTTTCCACCACCGACATCGAGACGTTCTTGATCGCCACCAGTTCGGCGACGATGTCCTTGATCTCCTCGGCCGCCGACTTCAGGTCGAGCTGGGCCAGCTGGCTCAGATCGATCGTGTTGAGCAGCGCATTGAAGATCGTCGTCTTGGTGGCGTGGTAGTAGTCACTCTGCTCGCGGACGATCTGGGCGGTCGGCCCCTGCGACGCCGCGCGCAGCTGGTCCAGCCCCTTCGGCGCCTTGGTGTGCTCTCGGGGAGTGGAGCCCCCGGCCAGGGATGCCGTGTCGGCCCCCTCGCGCTTGGTCGCCGGCGTTCCCGAGGCGGTCGCGCCCGGGTCGGACTGTGGACGCGTCGCGATCGGCGCGCCGGCGGGCGGCGGCGGCGGCGCCTGCCGTGCGGGCGCGGTATCTGCGTCGGATCGCTTGCCGAACACCGGGCGCTACTTCTTCTTGTTGAACAGGCCGCCGAGAAGCGACGGTTTCTGGGCGGGCGGCGGGTCCCGGCGGGCGATCAGCTGCGCCAACTGCGCCAGCCCTTCCGCCGCCTTGGACCTGGGCGCCACCTCGGTGATCATCTGGCCGTGGTTGGCGGCCTGGCCGAAGGCCTTGGGCTCGAACGGCAGGCTCAGGCAAGGGGCCAGACCCAGGGCCGCGCAGAAGTCCTTCAAGGGAATTTCCGGTCGGCCGGGCACGCCGACCTGGTTGAGCACCAGCCGAGGCGGCGCGTCGTTGGGGCGCGCCTGGCGCACCAGGTCGATCATGTTCTTGGCGTTGCGCAGCGACGCCAGGTCCGGCGTGGCGACAATGACCAGATCGTCGGACGCGATCAGCATCTTGCGCTTCCAGCCGCTCCAGGCGTGCGGCAGGTCCAGCACCACGAACGGCGCGGCGGCCCGGATCTTCTGGGCCACCTCCTCGAACGCGTCGGGCTGGATGTCGTAGTCCTGGTCCAGGGTCGCCGGCGCCGCGAACAGCGACAGCCGGTCGGTGACCCGGACCATCATCCGGTCCATCAGGACAGGGTCCAGCCGGTCCGGCTGGTCCAGGGCGTCGGCGACGCCCTGCAGCGGATCCTGGTTGAAGTTCAGCCCGGCGGTGCCGAACGGCAGGTCGAAGTCGGCCAGCACGACGCCGGCCTGGATCTGTTCGGCCAGCGTCCAGGCCAGGTTGTGCGCGACGGTCGAGGCGCCGACGCCGCCCTTGGCGCCGACCACGGCGATCTGGCGGCCAGTGAAGGGCGAGGCGGGATCGGCATAGAGGGCCGTGATCGCGCGGATGATCTGCAGCGGGCTGAGCGGCGGCACGAGATAGTCGCTGACGCCCCGCCGCATCAGTTCCCGGTAGAGGGCGATGTCGTTGGCCGAGCCGATGATCACGACCTTCGTGCCTGGGTCGCAGACCTCGGCCAGCCGCTCGAGCTGGTTGAGAAGTTCCGGCGCCGGGTCGAGGCTTTCGACCACCACCAGGGAGGGCGTGGGCTGGTTCTGATAGTGATCGATGGCCGCCTGGGCGCCGCCAGGGCGCACCGAGGTCGCGGCGCGGGCCATCCGTCGATCGCCGGCGGCCTTCTCGACCATCGCCGCCGTTTCCGGCCGGGCGCAGAAGACGTGGATGGCGATGCGCGGCACGCTCGCCTCTCCTGCGCTTCCCTCTGTCAGGGGCGCGAGCTCCGGCGTGGCGTAAGCAGGACTTTGGACGGAAGGGTGATGCACTGGGGACGCAGCCTGGGGCGGGGAACGCATGAGTTCGGCGTAGGGATCGTCTTCGATCGCCGACCGGGCGGGCGGGAAGTCCGCGAAGGGATCGTCCGCGATCCCGGCCGCGGGTCGCGCCCGGGCGGCGCCGTCCCGCCACGGATCGGAGCCGGTCGCGGCGAAGTCGTCGTCGGCCTCGAAGCCCAGATCGAACGGATCCTGATTGGCGGAGCTGATGGCCATGGCTACTGGATCGCCTGCGAGACAGCGCCGGACGCCTGGGTGTCCTTGGCCGACGAGGTCACCTCGCCCTTGCGGTACTTGTCGAACACCACCGCGCGGCGGCCCGGGTCGGCCGGATCCATGGTGCGCGGCGCGATCAGGTCTTCCGGATTGGCCAGCTGCATCGCGATGTTGGAGGTGACGGCGCACCCGAGATTGTCGATCGCCCGGTTGCCCAGGGTGCGGGTGATATCCTCCCACGATCCGCAGTTGGGCGTGGCGACCGTGTAACGCTTGAACCCGACGACAACCGGCGCATCGCCCGGGTCGGCGGCGTCATAGCCGACCAGAAGGACCTTCTCCGCCGGGGCGCCCTGCCCGAGCAGGTAGGCGCGCGTTTCACTGCCGACGCGGTAGCCGCCCTGGTTCGGGGCCGAGACGGTGATCAGGCCGCCCTCGGCCTGCATCCAGCGGGCGTGGAATTCGGCCAGCGCCCGCGCCTGATTGCCGGAGAGGCCGGTCGGATGGGCGGCCAGGCGGATCTCGTCCGGCTGCGGTGTGACCTGGATCGCGCCGGTCCAGGCGTCCAGGACATTGGGTGTCATCGACCGCGCGACCGCGTCGGGATCGGCGTGCGCGCAACCCACCAGCAAAAGGGCGCCGGCAAGCGGGGTCAGACGGAAGAGGAACGGCTTCTGCATGTCGCTACTCGATCACGTAGCCGATCGGACCCTGCCAGGTCCGACCCGCGTTGGCGCCCGGCGGGGCTTGCACGGTCTTGTTCAGCTTGCCGAACAGGATGGTTTCGGCGTCGTTGGCGAAGCGCAGTCCGTCGGCCGGCGTCTGGAAGGCGCCCGGATTGTTCGGGTCGACCAGGTAGGCGGTGACCAGGACCACCATTTCGGTGTCGCCGGACAGATAGTCGCGCGAGCGGAACAGAGAGCCCAGAACCGGAATGGAACCCGCGCCCGGCAGGGCGTCGATGTTCTCGCGGGTCTGTTGCTGGATCAGGCCGGCGATCATCATCGAACCGCCCGAGGGCAGTTCCACGGAGGTCTCGGCCCGCCGCACGGTCAGGGCCGGGATGGTCAGGCTGGCGCCGGTGCTGCCGCCGCTGCCGCCGCCCAGGGTAAACGCGCCCTGGGTTGTCAGTTCGGAGATTTCGGTCGAGATCTTCAGCGAAATGCGGCCTCCGGACAGGGCCACGGGCGTGAAGGCCAGACCCACGCCGAAGGGCTTGTACTCGACGGTGACCGAACCGGTGGTGTCCTGGTTCACCGGCACCGGGTACTCTCCGCCGGCTAGGAATCGGGCCGACTCGCCGGACACCGCGGTCAGGTTCGGTTCGGCCAGGGTGCGGACCAGGCCGACCCGTTCGAACGCGCGGATCGATCCGGTCAGGGTGTCGAGCGCTTCGGCATAGCTGCCGCCGATGGCCGCGCCCCCGGGCATGGCGTCGTTGACGCTGAAGTTGGCGCTCTGGCCGATGGTGATCGCGCCGCTGCCCTGCTGCAGGACCGCGTTGAGGTTCACGCCCAGCTGCTTGATGACGCTGCGCTGGACCTCGACGATCCTCACCTTGAGCATCACCTGGTCCTTGCCGGCGACGGCGAGGAGGTTGAGGACCTGCTCGGGCTTCGCCATGTAGCGCAGCGCGATCTGGCTTGCGCGGTCGGCGTCGATCGCGTTCTGGACCATGCCGGTCAGGATGACGCTGTCGCCGAGCGACTCGACCTTCACCCTTGCGCCGGGGATGACGCGGTTGATCGTTGCGCCGAGGGCGCCGGCGTCGGCGTCGACACGGATGTTCAGCGACAGGATCCGGCGGCCCGAGGCGTCGAACAGGATGGCGTCGGTCTGGCCCGAGGTCATGCCCAGGACATAGATCCGGCGGGGCGTTCGCAGCACCGCGTCGGCAACGGCGGGATTGGTGATCAGAATATCACGGACATCGACGGGAAGCTCGATGATCGCCGACTTGCCGCGCGGCAGGGACAGGTCCTGGGATACGCCGCCGGCCGCGAGGTCGACGCGAACCGTCGTCGAACCTGATCCGGCCATTCCGGCCAGGCCGCTGCCTTGAGCGTCGATGGTCTGGGCGGACGCCGTCGTCGCCGCGGCAGGGACGAGGGTCCCGGCCAACACGGCAATCGCTAGGGATCGGAACTGGCGGATCTTGCTCATCGGGACACCGTTACCTGGCTGGCCTGGCCCGCCCTGACGACGCGAATGGTTTCGCCCGCTTCGGGCCCGCTCGGGGCGGCCGCCCCGCGCGTCGTCGGCGCGCCGGCGTCGGCATAGGAGCGCAGGGCCAGGGTGAGGGCGCCGCCCGCCTTGGCCTTGGTCTGGGCGCCGGCGACCAGCTCGGTATCGGCGGCGGACACTTCAAGGGTTGCGACCGCGCCGACCATGGTCTGGGCGTCCTTGGTCGGCTGCGCGGCCTGGTCGATGGCCAGAACCTTGACGTTGTGCAGCACGGTTTCGGTCAGAACGCCGCTTTCGCCGTTGGTCTGGCTGACGATGAGATCCACGCGATCACCTGGCAGGATGAAGCCGCCCGCCGCGGTGTCGACCGTTACGCCCACGCTCATCGCCCGCATGCCGGGGGCCAGCACGATGGCCATGAAGTTTCCTTCGCCCGTCTTGACGATCTTGCGGGCCACGATCGGCTCGCCGCTGACGAACGGTTCACGGACGACCGCGCCTTCGAGCGCCTTGATGGCCGCATCGCCGAACAGGCCGCCGGCGGTGTCGGCGGCCTCCTTGGCCGCGCCGGCCGCGCCGGTCTGCTTGAGCTGCGGGGGGGCGCCGTCGGTGGTGAAGGTGGCGCTGAGGCCCCCGGCGGGCCAGTCCTGCCAGCCCAGGTCGGCCGGGCTCAGTCGGGCCCCCGTCGGCAGGTCACGCTTTGCGACCAACACGCGCACGGTCGGTCCGGCGGCGGGTGTCGGCGCGGCGGCGGCGACTGATGGCGCCGTCCTGGGCGAGAAGGCGCCGCGAACCACGAACGCCATCGCGATGGCGGCGACAGCGGCGATCACCAGGATAAGAATGCGGACGGCGCTCATCAGGTCGGACTGACCCCGGAAGGGACTAAGGAACTCTTGAGCGTCCAGCCGATCCGGCTCGGATGCAGGGGCGATTCGTCGCCTGCCCTTCTGGCGGCCGCCTACCTTTGAGCGCGCATGGTTAACGCGCGCCTAAGCCGCCGCTCAGGAAAGGCCCGGGAAGAGCTGGGCGGGCAGACTGGTCGGAAAGGCGACCAGGGCGCCGACCGCGATGGCCACGCCGTAGGGCACGTTCTCGCCGGGAGTCACCAGGCGGCCGATCCAGCCGCGCAGCCCGATCGTCACCGGCCGAAGCCATCCGGACCGCATCACCAGCAGGGAGAAGGCCAGGGCGCCGCCCGCCAGGGCGGTCACGGCCAGGAAGGGCAGCAGGGCCGACCAGCCGAGCCAAAGGGCGGCAGCGGCGAACAGCTTGGCGTCTCCGCCGCCGATCCAGCCAGCGGCGAACATGCCCATGCCGACGATCAGCGCGCCGAAGCCCACCGCGACGGCCAGGCCGATCTGGGTAACCGACGCACCCAGCAGCAGGGCGGTTGGGAAGAAGAGGGCGATGAGCGCCAGGGAGATCCAGTTGGGAATGGTGAAGCTGGTCGCGTCACGCATCGCGGCGATGATCGCCAGGGCGGGAAAGGCGACGAGAAGCAGGAACTGGATCAGCGGAAGCATGGACCGTCCGGGGTCTTTCGGTGAAGCGTCGACTCTGCACCCGCAGCGGTGAACCGATCATTGACGCCGGGCCTGCCCGCGTCGGGAAACTGGGACGCAGAAAGCAGAAAGGCCGCGGATTTCTCCGCGGCCCCCTGTTTTCCGAAGCGACGCCGAATTACGCGGCGGGGGCGTCCAGGCCGTCGTTGATGTCGCCGAAGGCGGTGTTGAGCTTGCCGCCCAGGGTCGAGACGGCGGTGATGATCACCACCGCGATCAGGGCGACGATCAGGCCGTACTCGATGGCCGTGGCGCCGGATTCATCCTTGGCGAAGCGAGTCATAAACTTGGTCATTGCTTGATCTCCTCATCAGCAAGCTAGCGGTTGGCGGATCCAAGCCGCTTGGCTTGTCTGCCCCCGAAAACAAGGCCACATTCGCAGGAGGTATTTAATGGCCAGTAAACAGCAGAACTTTGCCGAAGAATTTTCTATGGTTTACTTGGGTTTACTATTACGATCGCTTAACCACGACGCCTGAAGTGAGGCGAAAGTCTCTACAGGAATCACGCCCGCCCGCGCGTGAGTCATTTTCAGTCTTTGTTGACCATTCGGGCCGAGTCTCAGGGGCGAAAAAACGCCCCGGAAAATCCCAATGCGCCGCATCCTCAGCCTCGTCGCCGTCCTGACGACCCTCGCGACTGCCCTGCCGGCGACCGCGCAGAGCCTGCCGATCCGTATCGACCAGGCGGCCAGGGTCTCGCTGACGGGCACAGCGCGGGACGTGATCATCGGCAATCCGGCCGTTGCGGACGTCACCGTCATCGACGGCCGCAACCTGATCGTGACCGGCAAGGGATACGGGATCACCAATCTGCTGGTCCTGGACGGGCGCGGGCGGACCATCCTCGACCGTCAGATCGTCGTCTCGTCATCCGACGACGGCCGGGTGACGATGTATCGCGGCCCGGGGCTGTTCAACTATTCCTGCGCCCCGCGCTGCGAGCGCACGCCGATGCCGGGCGAGAGCGACACCGCCTACCAGGAGTCCTCCGGCCCCTACACCTCGGCGGCCGCGCGGGCGACCGGCGCGGCCAGGCCGCAGGGCGAGTAAACCGCCGGTTAGGGACAGCGCGCTATCCTGCGGACCATCCGATTGGGAAGGCGCGCGCCAATGGCCTTGAGGGCCCTCAGATCCAGATCGCTGTTCAGGCGCTTCGCCGCGGCCCGCCGCGGCGCCACGGCGGTGGAGTTCTCGCTGATCGCAACGCCGTTCCTGGCCCTGATGTTCGGGGTTTTTGAACTGGGCCTGGTC
>JBEIDC010000060.1:0-18144 GCA_040383665.1 Caulobacter sp. | reverse complement strand
GGCCTGCAGGGCTATGAGCCCCTGATCATTCTGGTCGTGTTGTTGTTGATCACCCTGATCGCGACCGAAATGATGTCGAACGTTGCGACCCTGACGGCCATGCTGCCCATTGTCGCCGCCCTGGCCGTCGCACTGGGGATCAATCCGTTGCTGCTGGCCTTCCCCGTAACCCTGACGGCCAGTCTGGGCTTCATGCTGCCGATCGCCACGGCTCCCAACGCCATTGCCTTCGCCACCGGCCTGCCGTCGCTTCGAACCATGTTGTGGAAAGGGTTCTTCCTCAATGTGGCGGGCATTGTGGCGATCATGGCCGTGAACGCCCTGCTTGCCGAAACGGTCCTGGGATGATCCGGGCGCGGTGAGTCTGTCCGCTCCCGGGTCCTGGCGCGGCGCACGCTTCGGACTGGACGGCGGTTCAGCCGCCGCCCCGCGCAGGCGCAAAGCGGCGAGCGCGGGAACGACCGAGTTTGACGCTAGGCTGCCTCCGGTCCTGTTCCGGGGGCAGGTCCCCCACCCCCTATCGGACCTTCGCTTCGCCTACTCGGGCCACGAACGGTCGCAAGGTGAGGCGGGCCGCATCATTCCGCCCATGAACACCCGACCTAGGCCCTGATCGACGACATCGGCTCTTCAACCGCGCCATAGCCGGCGTCCGGCGGGATCACCAGCACGGCGCCGGTCTCGCGGCGCTCCACCACCGGCAGCACCGGCACCAGGGTCCGCGCGGCGGCCTGGGCTATGGCGTCGCTTGCACTCTGCGCCTCGGCCAGCAGCTTCAGGTTCATGCGGGTCGGGAAGATGATCGTCCGCTCGCCCGCCGCCTCCAGCCGCAGCGCCTCGCCCGGGGCGATCCACTCGGCCTCGACCGTTTCCCAGCCGTCGCAGACGGCCAGCTGCTCGCCGGTGGCCCGCACGACATAGAACCAGGTGTCGAAGCGCTTGGGCATCATGTCCGGCGTGATCCAGCGGGCGAAGGTCTCCAGCGCCCCAAGGTCCAGCTTGACCTCCAGCTCGCGCACCAGGTCAAGGAACGGCCGCTCGTCCTTGGCCACGGCCTCGCGGGCGGCGGCGGCGCGGTCGTCGCCGCAGAACGGATTGCCCTGGTGATCGGCGGCGATGATGATCGCCGCCTCTTCATAGGCCTCGCGGATCGCGGCGATGCGCAGCGGGCGCTCGTCGGGGTGGACGCCGTCCCAGCCGGTGACATGGTCGGCCCAGGCCGCGTCATGGTCCCCCGCGTGGGTCTTGCCGCCTGGAAACACCAGGGCCCCGGACGCGAAGTCGATCTGGTGGTGCCGCTTGACCATCAGGACCTCGAAGGTCGGGTCATCGCGGACGAGCAGGATGGTGGCGGCGGGGCGGATCTGGACAGCGTCGGAGGTCATGAACGCAGGATCGGCGTCAAACGTCCGTTCGGCAAGGCTCACGCAACGTCAGCGGCAGGCCGGCTCTGGCGGGAGATGCGGTCCATGCGGTCGAGCAGATAGTCGACGTCGTCCCGGGCGGCGTTCTGGGGCTGGGTCAGAAACCGTTGCAGCATCCGCTCCTGGAAGCGCTCCTTGTCGCGCGGGCCGCCGTCGAACTCCATGGAATGCCAGGTGTCGACTCCGGCCCGGAACGCCGCGAACAGCCGCGTAGGAAGGCCGGCCCGCTCATAGATGGCGCGCAGGCCCAGGGGGCCGGCGTCATGAATTATCAGCCAGGTGCGATGGTGCGGCATGCCGGCCAGCTCGGCCAGGCCACACTCGAAGAAGGTCATGTGGCCATGGGCCAGGACGCGAAGCAGCAGAGAGGGCGTCAACCGGCCGGCCTTGTTCAGGTGGCTGGCGAAGACCTTGGGATCAGCGGCGCGGCCGGCCTGGTCGACCAGGTCGACCGTGGCCCGCTCCTTCGCCCCGACCGCGATCTGCAGCGCCACTTCCGGCGACAGGGCGTGGTGGCTGAGCAGGTGCTCGCGGACCTGCTCACCGACCAGGTCGATCAGCCGTTCGGTCACCGACAGCGGCAGGACATTGCGGTAGGCGACAGCGGCCAGAACGCGCTCGGACTTCTCGAACCGTTCGACGGCCTTCTGGAGGGTGCGTTCAGAGAACCTGGCGTTGTCGTTGGCGCAGACGGTCTCGACGGCCACCTCGCTGCCCAGCTCGACCAGCGCGCTGGTGACCTTTTCCGACAGCACCGGACGCTTGGCGATCGCCACCTGCCGCACCGGGCCGCCGAGTCGCACGATCTCGGCCAGATCATCGTCAGTGAATACCGGCGAGAAATTCAGCACCGGCAGGGAGATGGACTCGACGTCCCGGGCCAGGCGCAGGGCGACATCGTGCGGCAGGACATCGGAGTTCTTCAGCGTCACGGCGAGGGCGCGGCGCACCAGCTCGGCCGCGTCGGCGGCCATGACCCGAAGGATTTCCTGGGCCTGCACCCGCTCATCCTCGTCGAGCACGCCCTTGTCGATGATCCGGCAAAGCTTGTGCGCGGCCACCGCGCGCTCGTCCGCCGTCGCGCCCTTGAGCAGGGTGCGAAGATCAACGTCCGTCAGTGCGGCCCGCATAACGCTCATGCCGAAACAGCCCCTCCTACAGCGACGCAGCGTCCATCATGAGTCGTTAGGCTTAACGAAGACTGAGCGCGGGTTAACGGTGTCGCGTAACCGGCTGCAAACCCGGGCGCCCTATCCTTCGAGGGCCAACGAAGGGTTTCTCACCGTGTTCGCATCCCTCGCGCCCGCCGCGCGTACGACCCGCGGCGGGGAGTTCGTCATACTCCAGTCCCTGGACGCCCAGCGCGGCCTGCTGCTCTACGCCCTGGCCTTCTTCGCCGTCAGCCTGCCGATCTATGTCTGGGCCGGTTCGTTCGCGACCAACAGCGTCTGGATGACGGCGACCTTCGCGGTGTTCGCGATCAACTGGGGCGCCTTCTACTTCGCCATGGACTGGCTGCGGAGCGATGCCGCGGCCGACCTGACGCGGCGACTGCGCGTGCAGGTGCTGTGCGGGCTGCTCTGGTCGGGCGCCTGCGCCCAGATCGCCGGATTCGCCGATGGCGCCGGGCCGGTGCGAGAGGCGCTGCTGATGATCGCCGTGGCCGGCGCGGTGGCCTGCTTCTTCTTTGCCGCCCCGGTCCTGCCAGCGCTGCTGATCGTTGGACCGGCGGCGGCGGCCGGGCCGCTGCTGGCCCTGTTCGTCCGGGCCGACAGCCGCCCCGAAGCGCCCCTCGCCTGGGGCGCGGTGGCCCTGACCATGGCCCTGTGCCTGATCCTGAACCGCCTGCTGCGCGGCCAGTTCGCCATGGCCGCCGAACGCGAGGCGCTGATCACCGAACGCGCCGCGTCGCTGGAGAAGGCCGAGAAGCTCGCGCGCTCCAAGTCCGATATCGTCTCCACCCTGAGCCACGAGATCCGCAACGGGCTGACGGGGGTCACGCATGTGCTGGCCGCGGCCGTCGGCCAGGGCGGCCGCGCCGCGCCGTCGCGCGAACAGCTGGCGGCGGCGCTGGACGCCGCGACCGACCTGGTCTCGGTGCTCAATGCAACGCTCGACTCCGAAACCGCGGAGGCCGGGCGGCTGAAGCTGGAGCGCGAGCCCTTCGATCCCGTCCGTCTGACCCGCGATCTGGTCCTCCTGAACCGGCCGCACGCCTCGGCGAAGGGCGTCGAGCTTGTCTTCCACGTCGACCCGGCGCTGGAAAACTCCCGCCGGGGGGCCGTCGTCGCCGACGCAACCCGGGCCCGACAGGTGCTGTCCAACCTGATCGGCAACGCGGTGAAGTACACGCTTCGCGGCCGTATCGAGGCGAGGATCGAACTGCGCGACGGCGACCGCATCGCCATCGCGGTGGCCGACACCGGGCCGGGACTTTCCACGGACGAGCTGGAGCAGGCCTTCGAACCGTTCCGCCGCGTCGAGCGGACCGGCGCGGGTGTCCCCGGCGCCGGGTTGGGCCTGTCCCTGGCCCGCCGTCTGGCGATTCTGATGGACGGCTCGCTGGTCGCTCAGAGCGCGCTCGGCGTGGGCAGCTGCTTCACCCTGGACCTCCCCTGGACGCCGGACGCCGACCCGGGCTTCGCGGACCGGCCAGATGCCGAGTTCACGGCGCCTGCCGCCACCCGACCGCTGCGGGTGCTGGTGGCCGAGGACGATGCGCTCAACGCGGCCATGCTGCGGGCCATTCTCGAGCAGCTCGGCCATCAGGTTGTCCACGCCCACAACGGCAAGCGCGCGCTCGAGCTGGCCCGGCTGGCGGACTTCGACCTGCTGATGCTGGACGGCCGCATGCCGCACATGGACGGGCCGCAGACGACGGCCGCCATCCGGGCGCTGGACGGCGCGGTCGCCGGCGCGCCGATCATCGCGGTGATCGGCGGCGACGCCGACGAGGCCCGCGAATGTCTCGACGCGGGCGCGGACACGGTCCTGCGCAAACCGGTCACCGTGGCCGGGGTCGCCCGCGCGGTCGCCGACGCCGCCGCGAAAGTTCGAGCCGAGACCGCCGTGGGGCGTTCCGCCGCGTAAGGCCCTTTCGCCCTCCCGGTCGCCCGGCCATGATGCCCGCCACAAGAACACGCGGGAGGACGCGGGCATGCTGCAGGGCCTGAAGGTCGTCGAACTGGCCACCTACATCGCCGCCCCCGGGGCCGGCGGGATCATGGCCGACTGGGGCGCGGACGTCGTCAAGATCGAGCCGCCGCGCGGCGATCCGATGCGCCGGTTCTTTGACGGCGTCACCGTGGGCGAGTACGGCAATCCGGTCTTCGACCTGGACAATCGCGGCAAGCGCGGCGTGGTCTTCGACGTCGGCAATCCCGAGGGGCGCGAGGCGGCGCTGAAGTTGATCGCCGGCGCGGACGTCTTCCTGACCAATGTCCGCCCTGGCGCTCTGAAACGGGCCGGACTGGACTTCGAGACGCTGCACGCGGCCAATCCCCGCCTCGTCTACTGCAGTCTGACCGGCTACGGCCTGCAGGGCCCGGACGCCGACCGCGCCGGCATGGACGTCGCGGCCTTCTGGTCGCGGGCCGGGGTCGGCGCCCTGACCGCGCCCAAGGGCGTGGAGCCCTTCCCCATCCGCACGGCCATGGGCGACCACATCACCTCGCTGGCGACCGTCTCGGCCATCCTGGCGGCGGTCTATGAGCGCAACAATACCGGCGTCGGCCGCCTGGTTGAGACCTCGCTGCTGCGCACCGGCGTCTATTCGATCAGCTCGGACATGGCGATCCAGCTGCGCTTCGGAAAACTGGCCTCCACCCGGCCGCGCCACCAGGCGGTGCAGCCGCTGGCCAACTTCTTCAAGACAGCCGACGACCGCTGGATCTGCCTGCTGGTCCGCACGGGCGACACCGACTGGCCACAGATCGCCGCGGCCGTAGGCCATCCGGAGATGGTCGAGGACCCGCGCTTCGCCACCGGCCGGGCCCGCCGCCAGAACACCGAGGCGCTGGTCACCATCATGGACCAGGCCTTCGCCGCCATGACCTATGACGAGGCCGCCGCCCGGCTGGATGCGGAGGACGTGACCTGGGCGCCCTACCAGCTCCCCCGCGATCTGGTGGACGATCCCCAGGCAGAGGCGGCGGGCTGTTTCGTCGACACGCCCGACGGCGCGGGCGGCACGCGGCGAGCGCCGGCCTCCCCGGCGCGGTTCGACGGCTATGACGACTCTCCGAAGGGGCCGGCGCCCGACCTTGGCCAGCATACGGCGCAGGTCCTGGCCGAGCTCGGCTATGACGAGGCGGCGATCGCAGCGCTGACGGCCTCCGGCGCCGTCCGGTGATGGTGGGAGTCTAGCGGCCGTCCTTGCGGGCCTCGGACAGGACGCGGAGCATCTCCGACGTCAACAGCGACGACCCCAGCCCCCGGGAGCTGGAGGAACCGGGTGAGCCCGGGGTCGAGTCCAGCCCCTGAGGCCCGCGCAGGATGAACTCGACAAGGGCGTCCTGCTGCTGGCGGGCGGTCTGGTCGGCGCGTCGGGCGGAGGCATACTCGACAAAGCCCGGATCCGCTGTCGGCCCACGCGGGGTGACCGCCCCGCCGCCGCCCTTCGAGCGGGTCAGATTGTCGTAGACCTCGGCGATCGTCCGGCTGCGACCGTCCCGGTAGAAGATCGAGCGGTTGGCGCCCGCTGCTTCCGGGAAGTAGGCCGCCGCCGAGGCGCCCGGGTTGGTCTGCACCGCCTGGATAAGGCGCGCCGCGCCCTGCGGCCCGAGGAAGTGGGCGGCGTAGAGCTCCCCCGCCGTCGGCTGACGGCCGATACGGCCGGACAGGTAGGCGGCGTTGTCGGAGGTCATCTCTCCGACCATCAGCGAGGCGGCGTGCGGATCGAACCGCAGGTTCATCACCGCCTCGCGCGCCTCGGCGCCATTGACGCGGTAGCGGCCGTCGCGGCCCTGGACGATCAGGTCGGAGTAACGGGCGTAGCCGTACTTGGCGCCGTGCTTCTTGAGCGTCGCCAGCCAGGTCTGCTCGACGAACTGGAACAGGCCCGCCGCCGACGAGGTCTGGGCCTGGGCGCGGGGGTTGTAGCCGCTCTCGCGGTTGGCGGTGCGCATCAGGAACGAGAAATCCACGCCCGTCGCCTGCGACGCGCGCTGGATGGCCGCCTCGACGACTCCACGGATTCCTTCAACCGCCATGCCTGTAGGTCGCCCTTTATGGTTAAGGCGTGATTAACCCTGGGCGGCCGCGAACGAACGTTCGTTGTAATTGCTTCGCAAATACAGAATGTCCGTTGCCGGTTTGCCGGTTCGGGAGGAGGCTCGGAACAGTCCTAACAAGACCCAAGGGAGGGTCGCCATGGTTGCTCACCTCGCCTCGTCACCATTCGATGGAGGGCGCCGTCGTCGACCGCTCTCCCCGGCCACGGCCCTCGCGCTGGGCCTGTCGGTCGCCGCCCACGTCGCCATCGGCGGCTACCTTGCCTACAAGCAGTTCGTGGTCCCGGTGGAGACCCCCTATGTCGAGCCCGGCGCCGTGCCGCCGGTCATCATCGAGCAGGAGCGAAAGAGGGTCGTCGTCCAGGAAGACCAGGACGTCCGCAAGGCCCAGATCCCGCTGCACGATCCGGTCGACCGCTTCCAGACCGACGTGACGCCCCTGACAGCGACGCCCTCCGACGATCCGGTCATTCCCGGGATCGAACCGGTCACGACGCTGAACCCGGGGCCGATCACCACAGCCGGCGCCATCGAACCGCAGCTGGCCCCGGTCATCACCCGCCCCGACTGGATCAGGATGCCGGGCGCCCGGGAGTTCGAGCGCTACTACCCCGAACGCGCCGCCCGCATGGGCGTCAGCGGATCGGCGACGCTGGCCTGCCTCGTCGCCGCCAACGGCGCTGTCGGCAGCTGCCAGGTGGTGAAGGAGGACCCGGGCGATATCGGCTTTGGCAAGGCGGCGCTCAGGCTGGCGCCCTTCTTCCGCATGAAGCCGCAACTGGTCGACGGCAAGCCGGTGGACGGCGCGGTGGTGAAGATCCCCATCCGCTTCGAAGCGGCCGACAGCCGCGGCTAGCACAGCGCGGGGACATGCACTTAAGTGCGTGTCCCCGAACCCTGCCTCAATAGCTCTTCGGCAGGCCCAGCACCTTCTCGCCGATGAAGTTCAGGATCATCTCGCGGCTGACGGGGGCGATGCGGGCGATCATCGCTTCGCGCAGATAGCGCTCGACGTCGTACTCCTTGGCGTAGCCCATGCCGCCGTGGGCGAGGACCGCGGACTCGCAGGCGCGGAATCCGGCCTCGCCGCCGAGGTACTTGGCGGCGTTGGCCTCGGCCCCGCTTTCGCGCCCGGCGTCAAACAGGGCGGCGGCCTTGAAGCCCAGCAGGTTGGCGGCCTCCAGCTCGGCCCAGGCCCTGGCCAGCGGATGCTGAACGCCCTGGTTCTGGCCGATGGGGCGGCCGAACACCACACGCTCGTTGGCGTAGGCGGCGGCCTTGCGCAGCGCCGCGCGGCCCAGGCCCACGGCCTCGACGCCGAACAGGGTCCGCTCCGGGTTCAGGCCGGCCAGCAGATACTGGAACCCCTTGCCTTCCTCGCCGACCAGATCCTCGGCCGGGACCTGCAGGTCCTCGATGAAGAGCATGTTACATTCGACGGCCTTGCGACCCATCTTCGGGATCGGCTTGGCGTCGATCCGGGCGCGGTCGAAGTCGGTGTAGAAAAGGCTCAGGCCCTGCATCGGCTTGGCGACCTGATCCTTGGGCGTCGTGCGGGCGATGATCAGGATCTTGTTGGCCCGCTGGGCCATGGTCGTCCAGATTTTTCGACCGGTGATCCTGTAGCCGTTGCCGTGCTTCTCGGCCCGGGTCTCCAGGCTGGAGGTGTCCAGCCCGCTGTTGGGCTCGGTGACCGCGAAACAGGCCTTGTCCTCGCCGGCGATGATGCGCGGCAGGTGGCGTTGCTTCTGTTCGTCCGTGCCGAACTTCACCACCGGCATCAGGCCGAAGATGTTGAGGTGGATGGCGCTGGCGCCGGAGAAGCCGGCTCCGGACTCGGCCACCACCTGCATGACGTGGCAGGCCTCGGTGAGGCCAAGGCCCGCGCCGCCGTACGCCTCCGGCATGGCCACCCCCAGCCAGCCGCCGGCCGCCATGGCGGCGGCGAAGGCCTCGGGGAAGTCGCCGGTCTCGTCGGTCCTGCGCCAGTACTCGTCGTCGAAGTCGGCGCAGATGCGGCCCACGGCCTCGCGAATGGCTTCCTGTTCCTCGGTCGGCCAGAAGCTGGACATGCGCGCTACCCCTGTTGTCTGTCGAACCGTCGCGGGTCGAGCCGCGCGGCGAATGGTCCTGGATCGTCGCCCGCGACATAGGCCGCGATCATGCGGGCGACAAGCGGCGCCAGTAGCCAGCCGTTGCGCCGGGCGCCGACGGCCAGCAGCACGCCCGGCGCGGCGCTGCGTCCCACCATCGGCAGGCCGTCCGGCGTCGCGGCGCGGACGCCGGTCCCGGCGCGGACGTCCAGCTCCGCCAGCTCGGGTAAAATCTCCTCGGCGGCCTGTCGAAGGGCCACGACCCGTGCGGCGTCCACCGCCCGGTCGCCGACGCCCTGCTCCATAGTCGCCCCGACGATGGCGCCGGCGGGATCGGGCACGATATAGACCCCGTCGCCGCGGATCACCGGGCCGATGTCCGGGCCGCCCGACAGGCGCAGGATGTGGCCCTTGATCGGTTCCAGCAGGGTGAGCTCGGGCGCCAGACCGCCCTCGTCGAAGCCCGTGGCGAGAACGAGCCGTTCACCCGCGAAGGGGGCCACCGCGACCCGCTGTTCGAACCGGACGCTGGCCGCATCAGCGGCCGCCCGCAAGGCCGCCAACGCCTCCGGCGGCGACAGTCGCCAGTCCTCGCGGGTGTAGACCCTGTCGCCATAGACCCCGGCGGCCGCCCCCAGCGCCTTCAGACGCGCGGCGACAGCGCCGATGTGTTCGCCGTAGTAGGCGGCGCCCGAGCGGTCGATCATGACCCCGACCCGTTCGGCCAGCTCCGGCCAGAGGTCGCGACCGGCCAGCAGGAGGTCGAAGTGATCGGCGGAGGCCGCGTCCAGCGCCGTTTCGAACGCCGGCGCCAGCATGCCGGCGGCGACGCCGGAGGCATTGTCGCCCGGCGCCGCCGGGTCGCAGACCGTGACCTCGGCGCCGCCCCGGGCCAGCTCCAGCGCGATGCACAGGCCCAGCGCGCCCGCGCCCGCCACCGTCACCCTCGCGCCCGTCAGTCTCGCCATGCCCCGCAATCGGCGACGGACCTGTCGGCGTCAAGGCTATAGCGCCTGTTCGGGGACATGCACTTCAGTGCGTGTCCCCAGCCGCTTGAAGCTGCGGGGGACACGTACCGAAGACGGTACATGTCCCCGGCGTTACGGCCGCCAGACGATCCCGATCCGCAAGGTCCGCGGCTGGTCATGGCTTTCGATACCGTCGAAGGTCCTGGCGGTCTCGACGGCGGCATCGGTGACGTTCTCGGCCGACAGATAGAGGTCGACGGCCGGCGTCACCCGCCAGTCCGCGCGAAGGTCGGCAGAGGTCGCGGCCGACAGGGCGCGGGTGTTGAGGTCGTCGTCGAAGCGGTCACCCTCATGGCGGATCGCAAGGCGCAGGGTCAGCGCCGTGATCGGCGTCCAGACGGCTTCGGCGCTGATCGTTACTTCAGGCGTCTGGGCCGGGCGAAGGCCGGTCAGCTGCGGCGCCGCCGAGCCGCCGTCGACCTCTGCCCGGGTCCAGGCGCCGGAGAGCGTCAGCCGCAACCGGTCGCTGACCGACCAGCCGAGGTCGGCCTCCAGGCCCCAGGCGTCAATGTCGCCCGCGTTCTGGCGTCGGCGCAGCACGCCGCCGGCCGGGACAAAACCGGCGACCGGGAAGACGCCGGGCCCGATGCCGATGGTGACGTTGGTCACCGCGCCTTCCAGCCGGTTGGCAAACAGGGTGGCGGACCAGTCGACCGCCCCCTCTCCACCGACGCCGAACTCGAGACCGTAGAGGACCTCCGGCTCAAGCTCGGCGTTGGCCTCGGTGATGTCGTTGCCGACCCGGAACGGCCGGTGCAGCTCGTTCAGGGTCGGCGGCCGGAAGCCGGCATAGCCGGCGGCGCGCAGGAAGCCCTCGCCCAGTTCGCGGCGGACGCCGGCCCGGGCCGTCGGCTGCCAACCGTCGGCGTCGTTGGGGCGCAGATCCAGGGTCGTGGCCGAGGTCGAAAGGTCGCGCTCCACCCGCTCGCCGTCGAAGCTGGCCCAGTGGTCGAGCCGCAGGCCGCCGGTCAGAAGCCAGTCGCCGCGGACCCGCCACGCTTCGCCATAGACGCCGGCGACGATCTGCGATCCACCGGCCACCCGACCGCGCGTGAAGGCGCCCGCAAGATAGCGGAAGCGCTCCCGGGTCTCGCCATCGGCGTAGCGGACGTCGGCGCCCAGTTCCCAGCCCCCGTCGCCGGTGCTGTGGCGAAGGGCGGCGTTGAAGCCGAGGCCGATCGCCGGCGTGCCGAACTGCTCGCTGGCCGGGGTGGTGAAGGCGCGGCCAGCCCCGACGGCGACGGAGGCGTTTTCGAAGTCACTCGCCTTCGCCCAGGCCTGCAGCCGCCATTCGTTGCCTATGCCCGGCGAGGCGCCGGTCAGGGTGGCGGAGGCCGAGACGCCGGTAGCGTTGGAGCTGGCTCCGACCAGGCCGCTCTCGCGCGCCTCGCGGTAGCCGGACAATCGCAGGGACAGGTCGCCGCCGGCCCACTGCGGCGACCAGCGGATGGCCAGGCTTGACGCCTCGAACGCCAGCGGCGCATCGGCGGCCCCCCGTCCGGCCCCGACCGGGATCCAGCCGTTGCTGGACTGAGACGCGCCGAACACCGCCACATCGCGCAGGGCGACGGCGAACTGGCCGCCCGCTAGGCCGGCCTCCCCCGCGAACGCCTCATACTGGCCGTTTTCAGGCAGCCGCGCGCGCTCCAGCAACTGTACGGTTCCGGTCAGCGCTCCGGCGCCATAGGGACCAGCCCCCGCGCCGCGCACGACCAGAGCGCCCTCGAGCGACACAGGCGGCAAGCCAGACCAGATCACCCACCCGCCGAAGGGGTCGTTCTGCGGCACGCCGTCCAGGGTCACCAGCGCACGGCCCGCGCCGGAGCCGGCGATAGCCCGTACCGTCATGCCCTGGGTCGTCGGGTTGGAGGCGACGCTCGAGGTGCGCCGGAACAGCTGCACGCCCGGCACCAGGGTCAGGGCCTCGTCCACCCGGGCAGCCGTCGCCATCGCCGCCGGCTCGACGGCGACGACGCTGAACGCCGAGTCGACAGGCGAGGCCGCGAGCCGGGCGGCCGCCACCGTGACCGTCGACACCTCGTCGGGCGGTGTGCAGACGATCCGGCCACCGGCCATGAATGACGGCCGACCGCCGCACGGCACGTCGGCGAGGATCATCTCGACCGCCGGAACGGGCGGGGGCGGCGGATCAGCGAAGAACAGGACCATGGCCCTCCTCTACTTCGCCGGCTTCGCCGCCGCCATCCTCGCCTTCTGCGCCGTGGCCAGGGATAGCACGTACTGGCGCACCTCCTCGGCCTGGGCGGGGGTCATGTATTTCGCGAACGAGACCATGCCGTTGTCGACCCGGTCGCCGTCGATGACCACGCCCTTCCAGACCGCCGCGTCGGTCGTCACAGGCGAGAAGCGCAGGTCGGGAATCGAGAACTCCGACACCGCGCTGGCCCCGTGACAGACCGAGCAGTAGTCGGCGAAGGTCATGTTGCCGGCGGCGATCTGCTGCGGCGTTCCGGTGACGGCCGGCAGATCCGGGAGTTCGCGCGTCGAGACCGGCCGCGGCGGCAGGGTCTTCTTCCCGCCGAGCTTGAAGACCAGCAGACGGCGCGGGCCCTCCGAACGCGGGTCAACCCCGGCGCCGGCGGTGAGGGCGAAGCCGCCGCCCCAGCCGGCCATCAAGGCGACGTACTGCTCGCCGTCGATCTCGTAGGTCATCGACGGCGCGACCACGCCGGTCTGGGTGTCGAAGGACCAGAGCTTGCCGCCGGTCGCCGCGTCATAGGCCGCGAACTCGCCGGTGGCCGAACCCTGGAAGACCAGGCCGCCGGCCGTGGTCAGCACGCCGCCGTTCCACGGGCCGCCGTGCGGCACGGACCACTTCTCGGTCTGGGTGACCGGGTCCCAGGCGATCAGCCGGCCCTTCAGGCTGGACCGGATGGCCTTCAGGGCGGTCTCATCGTCCGGCAGACCGGCGATCAGCACGTCGACTCCGATGTTCCAGACGCCGGGCTTGTAGCGGTAGTTGGCGTTGGCCCCGCCGGGCTGCATGTAGGGGAACGGGATCTCCTGGGCCGGGATGTAGACCAGGCCAGTGCCCGGGTTGAACGCCATCGGTTGCCAGTTGTGGCCGCCAAGCGGGCCGGGCATGCCGAGATTCATCCCCTTACCATAGCGGGCGTTGGGCGTCTCGATCGGACGTCCGGTGGCCATGTCGACGCCGGTGGTCCAGGTCTGGGGCACATAGTTCTTGGCCGAGATCAGCTTCCCGGTCGCCCGGTCGAGGACGTAGAAGAAGCCGTTCTTCGGCGCCTGCATCAGGGCCTTCACCGGCTTCCCGGCGATGGTCAGGTCGGCCAGGATGATGTGCTGGGTGGCGGTGTAGTCCCAGCTTTCGCCAGGCGTGGTCTGGTAGTGCCAGACATAGTCGCCGGTGTCCGGCTTGAGCGCCACGATCGAGGACAGGAACAGGTTGTCGCCGCCGCCGGGCGAGCGGATGTCGCGGTTCCAGGGCGAGCCGTTGCCGACGCCGATATAGAGCAGGTCCAGATCCGGGTCGTAGGCCATGGAGTCCCAGACCGTGCCGCCGCCGCCGGCCTTCCAGAACTCGCCGTTCCAGGTCGGGCGCGCGATCTTCATCGCCTTGTCCGAGGCCGCGTCGTCGGTCTCCTTCTCGCCGGGCACCGTGTAGAAGCGCCACAGCATCTTGCCGGTCTTCGCGTCATAGGCCGACAGGTAGCCGCGCACGCCGAGCTCCGCGCCGCCGTTGCCGATCAGGACCTTGCCCTTCACGATCCGGGGGGCGCCGGTGATGGTGTAGGGCTTGCTCTGGTCGACGGTGACGACCTCCCAGACCTTCTTGCCGGTCTTGGCGTCGAGCGAGATCAGCCGGCCGTCCAGCGCGCCGAAGTAGACCCGGCCCTGCCACAGGGCGACGCCGCGATTGACGCTGTCGCAGCAGGCCTTCACGCCGGTCTTACGCGGCACCTGCGGGTCATGTTCCCAGAGCAGCTTGCCGGTCCTGGCGTCGAAGGCCCGGACGATCGACCAGGACGAGGTCGTGTACATCACCCCGTCAGCGACCAGCGGCGTGGCCTCGATGCCGCGGTTTTCCGGCAGGTCGTAGCTCCAGGCCAGGCCCAGATCCTTGACCGTCGCCTTGCTAATCTGTGTGAGCGGACTGAAGCGCTGCTCACCGTAGGTGCGGCCGTGGGTCAGCCATTCGCCCGGCGTTTCGTCGGCCGCGGCGATCCGCTTGCCGTCAACGTCGGCCGTGCCGCTTCCGCAGCCGGCAAGCAGGGTCGCGGCCGCAAGTGCGGCCGCCAGGGCGATGCGCCTCATCCGTCGTCTCCTCATCGCACCGCGTCTTGCGCGCGGAGTCGCACCTACTATGCGAAGGCTCCGTCAGGTCATGCAAGGCGTCGCCGCAGCAGAGTCAGCAGCGGCTTCTCGATCCACAGGAAACAGGCCAGCCCTCCGGCCGTCCCGACCAGCATCGCCAACGGCACGAAGACCGGCGGGTTCCAGGCGCCGATGGTCATGGCCAGGGCGCCGATGGTCAGGGTGTGGGTCAGGTAGAGCGAGTAGGAGGCGTCGCCGAGGACGCCCAGCCAGCTCCAGCGCGGCCAGCCCCCGTCCGCCTCGATACTGACCGCGCCGGCCACCACCAGCGTCGCCGGCACGCCCCAGATCATCGGCCTCCAGAGGTCCGGGTCGATCGCAGACAGCCAGAGGAGGAGGAACAGCCCGAGGCCCAGCGCCAGCAGAAGCCAGCCGACGGCGCGCTCCGGCAGCAGACCCTCCTGCGCCATCCTGGCCAGCCAGACGCCGGCCAGGAACTGCAGGAACATCGGGTTCAGGAGCATGACGTAGCCGGGTGGCCAGACGAAGCCTGCCAGGGACAAGATAGCGAGCGCCATGGTCAGGGCGGCGAGGCGCCGCCGCACCGGCAGGACCAGGCAACTGGCGAAGACGAGGTAGAACACCGCCTCGTAGTTCAGGGTCCAGCCGGGCGTCAGGACCGGGAACGGCTGACCGTCCGGATTCATGTGCTGGATGAAGGCCAGCGACAGCAGCACATGGTCGGCCCGCGGCTCGACGTCCGGAAAGCGCTGCGGAAAGACCAGGGCGCCGGCGACCAGCGCCAATGTGACGAGCCAGTAAAGCGGCGCCACACGGATCAGGCGGCGGCGGATGAAATCCAGTGGCGCGGCGTCGCGACCGGCGGTCACCGTCCACATGACGAAGCCGCTGATCACGAAGAACAGGTCGACGCCCGCCGCGCCGATGCTGAAGTCGATCTGCGACCACTGGCAGGCGTGGAACAGCGCCACTGACAGGGCCGCGAAGGCCCGCAGGTGCTGGATCGAGACCCAGGTCCGATCCGTTTCCATGATCAGCCGCAGCCTCCCGGCATTTCGGCCACCCAGCGCCGGAGCAGGGCGACAGCCTCATCCTGCGCCAGCGCGCGGCCCAGCTCCGGCATCATGGCCCCGGGATCGAGCGAGGCGGTGCGATAGACCAGGATCGACTCATCGGGCCTGCCCGGATGTATCCCGTAGCGGAAGCCGCCTGTGCCCTGCCCCGCCGCGATGGGCGGCTTGCAGACGCCCAGCTGCGGCCCGGCGGCGGCCAGGGTCAGGTAGAGGCCCGAGGTGTCGGCCGGCCCGGTCGGGCTGTGGCAGTGGGCGCAGTTGATGTCGAGCCAGGCCCGCGCCCGGGCGTCCAGCGGCGCCCGCTCGTCCAGCCAATCGACGCTGCCGGGACGCCGCGCCGGCAGGCCGCGCAGGTAGCCGATGGCTTCCAGCCGGGCGAGCTGGTTGAAGCCCTGACCGCCGACGGCGACGTCGCGGTCGAGGTGACGGGCCTTCAGGCCGATGGGTTGCAACGCCTTGGTCGAATGGTTCGTCCCGTGGCAGCCGGCGCACTGGTTCACGTTCGGAACCTGATAGGTGAACCGGTCGCTGCGGCCGGGGCGGACCAGGGTCATGGCGATGGGCTGGCCGGTCCGTTTCAGCGTCGCCGTGTTCTGGTCCTCGTCCCAGACATAGGGCAGCGCGACCCAGCCCTCGGCCCGGCGGACCATGATGCGGGTCTCGACCAGACGCACCCTGGCGAGATCCAGACCTTCGCCGGTCTCCGACAGCTTCAGTCCGTCACCGGGGGCGACAGCGCCATCGGCGGCCTTCGGATAGAAGAAGGTCTTGGTGATCACCGTCCCGACCGGGAAGTCGAACGCCTCCTCCTCCGACCAGCTCGCCGCCCGCCCCGTCGGCATCCACAGGGTGCGCAGCTTGCCGGCGTAGTCGGTGAACAACGGCGTATTCAGCTCATAGGGCTGCGCCCCGTCGGCGAGCACCAGCCGGCCGTCGCGCACCCCGACTATGCCCCAGTCAGCGAGATCCTCGGGCAGGCCCTGCGCGATGAAGCGCGGTTCAAGCGGTCGCGGCGCGCAGGCCGCGACCGCCAGAGCCGCCAGCAGGGCGAGCAGCCGGATCACGACTTGCCGGGGGCCGGGATGTTCGACTCCGTCGGGATCGGCCCGGCGAACGCCACATTGGCCGCCGGCAGCGGCGCCAGTTTACAGCGCATTTCGACCACCCTCGAGTTCTTCGCCTTGTTGGGCAGGTCGGCGTTCAGCACCTTCGCCGCGCCGTTGTCGACGCAGATCGCCAGGGCGGGATCGGGCTTGCCGGCCAGGAACTTGGCCCTGTCCACATAGCCGTCCCACAGCACGTCCGGCAGGGCGCCGTTCAGGCCGAACAGCGCCACCCGCAGCGCCTGCAACTCGACGCCGTCCGGCTTGCCGCCCCCGGGCGAGAAGCGGTTGCCGTGCACGAAGATGCTCTCGGGCCAGGGGTCGAAGGTCTCCGACGTTCCCTCGCCGGCCTTGTAGCCGGCCGAGAAGAAGCTGGAGACGATGACGTTGGCGGTGTTGTTGCCGCCGATCTCGTTGTCGAAGATCTCGACCTTGTCGTTGGAATTGATGATCACCCCGGTGCCGGCGGGCACCGAGGCGACCGCGGTGCCCTTGCGGCCGAAGTTGGCGGTGTTGTTGCCCACAGCCCGGTTGCGGAAGATGCGCGTGCCGAAGCCCGGGACCTTCAGGTTGGGCATGTTGAACACCAGGATGCCGCCGGTGTTGTTGGTCGCCAGGTTGTCATGGACGTCGGCGTTCTGGGTGTTCTCGATCTCGATGCCGGCGACGTTGAACTCGGCGCGGTTGCGCCGAACCACCACGTTCTGCGACTGGCCGACGTAGATGCCGGCATCGGAGGCGCCGATGGCGACACTGTCCTCGATCAGCAGGTTCTTCACCTGCACCGGATAGAGGCCGTAGGCGCCGTTGCTGGTCTTCGGTCCGCCGGTCCATTCGGCGCGCACGCGGCGGATGATGATGTTCTCGCCCTCGTTGACCTTCAGCGCATCGCCCCTGGCGTCCTCGAGCGCCAGATCCTCGATTGTGAAGTTCGACGCATTGACCAGCAGCCCCTCGGCGCCGGCGGTCTGGCCCTTGAAGGTCAGGATGGTCTTGTCCATTCCGGCGCCCTTGATGGTCACGCCGTCGACCTCAAGGCTCAGGCCGCGATCAATCGCATAGACGCCGGCCGGGATACTGATCACATCGCCCGGCTTTGCGTCGATCAGCTGCTGGATCAGGGTTTCCTGATAGGCCGTGTCCGGTTTGGCGGCCGTGCCGCCCCCGCCACAGGCGGCCAGCGTCAGCGCGGCCGCGATTGTAAGGCCGCTGAAGATGCGGCGCATGCCCTGCCCCATGGGCGTCCTCCCGATGTTCCCGGCCGGGACTCTGCGGCCCCGGTTCGAGGAGACGGTGGCATGGAGGGCGGGCCGCGGCAACGGTAGGGGACAGGTTAAGGTGTCCCAAGGGACACCTTAACCTGTCCCCGATCTCTTGCCGTACCGCTGCCCCATCTCCGCGCAGCAGGCGTGGAACGCCTCGACCGTTTCGCGGATGATGTCGGCCACGGGGCGGACGCTGTCGATGCGGCCGGCGACCTGGCCCGACAGGGCGATGGAGGCCTCCATATCGCCGCCGAAGTAGAGGTCCAGCGCCCGGGCCATTTCCGGCATGGCGCCGGCTTCGGGCGGGTTGATCTCCATCTCGGTGGTCTTGTTGGTGCGCAGCGCCCGTAGCGCCGGGCCGGGGCCGAAGCGGTTGAGGAACACCGTGTCGGTCTCCGCCGCGTTCACGATGGCGTCTTTCCAGTTCTGATGCACCGGCGACTCCGCCGCACTGACCATTCGCGTGCCCATCTGGATGCCCTCGGCGCCCAGGGCGAAGGCGGCGGCCATGGTGCGGCCGTCCAGCATGCCGCCGGCGGCGATGATCGGCAGATCGGTCTTGCTGGCGATCAGCGGCAGCAGGACCATCAGCGCCACCTCGCGCGGGTTC
>JBEIDC010000059.1:0-18272 GCA_040383665.1 Caulobacter sp. | reverse complement strand
GATGCCTTCGCTCGCCCCCGAGACGATGACGGCCCAGCCACTTGTCACCGGTTCGCCGGGACACCCCCGCCGCTTCAGCCGCAGCCTTCAGCGGCCAGCCGCTCTCCACGCGATCTGCCAGCAAGGCTCGACCAGACGGCGTCAGACGGGCATTCTTGTGGACGTTCATCCGGGGTCTCCCGGTTCAGAGGTTGGAGCTTCGCAACCCCACTCTCTCAACCCGGCCCCGGGTGAACAACCTTCATAGCTTCGACAGCTAGCCCCGCCCGCGATAGGGCGCGACGCCCTGGTCGGGCAGCCACAGGCCCTCGGGCGCGGGGCCGCTCTGCCAGAAGACGTCGATCGGAATGCCGCCGCGCGGGTACCAGTAGCCCCCGATCCGCAGCCACTTCGGCTGGGCGACCTCGACGATCCTGCGGCCGATGGCGACGGTGCAGTCCTCGTGGAAGGCGCCGTGGTTGCGGAAGGCGCCCAGGTACAGCTTCAGCGACTTGGATTCGATCAGCCAGTCGCCGGGCGCGTAGTCGATGACCAGCTGGGCGAAGTCCGGCTGGCCGGTGACCGGGCAGAGCGAGGTGAACTCCGGCGCGGTGAACCGGGCCAGGTACAGGGTATCGGCCTGCGGGTTGGGCACGCGCTCGAGCAAGGCGTCCTCGGGGCGGGCCGGCGCTTCGACGAGACGGCCCAGCTGGGTCAGATGATCGGTCATGGCGGCGATTTAGTCCCCCCTCCCCCTCGCGACAAGCGCGGGCGCGCCGGTGTAGGGAGAACCAAAGCAAGGGAGAGAAACATGTCCGGCAAGGATTTCGACGGCTACGTGGTGGTGGTGACCGGCGGCTCGACGGGCCTGGGCCGGGCGATCGCGGTCGAGACGGCGAGCCGCGGCGCGGCGGTGGTGGTGATCAACTACGCCTCCAGCCAGACCGAGGCCGAGGAAACCGGCCGCCTCTGCGAGGCCCAGGGCGCCAAGGCGGTGCTGGTGCAGGGTGACGTCGGCGAGGACGCCGACTGCCGCAGGATCGCGGCCGCCGCCGAGCCCTTCGGCCGCATCGACGCACTGTTCAACAACGCCGGTGTGACCAAGTTCGCGCCCAATCACGGCGACCTGGACGCCGTCGACGCGGACGACTTCCTGCGGCTCTACCGGGTCAATGTCGTCGGCGCCTTCCAGATGGTCCGCGCCGCGCGCGCGCTGCTGGAAGCGGCGCCACAGCCCGGGGCGGTGGTCAACACCGCCTCGATCGCCGGGGTGACGGGTATCGGATCGTCGGTGCCCTACGCCGCCTCGAAGGGCGCGATGACCACCCTGACCCTGTCGCTGGCGCGCGGACTGGCGCCGAATATCCGCGTCAACGCCATCTGTCCCGGGTTCATCGACACCCCGTGGTTCGGCAAGGCGATGGCGGACGACACCGTGTCTCGCATGCGCGAAGGCGTGATCCGCTCCACGCCGCTCAAGGCTGCCTCGACAGCGGAGGATATCGCCGGCGCGGCGGTGTTCCTGGCCGCCCCCGCCTCGCGCCATGTGACGGGGGAAACCCTGCTTGTGGACGCCGGCACGCACCTGGGGTTCGCGTCGATGTCGATGCGCTGAGGCGCTGGTTTACGGATCGCTTACGTGGGGTGATGCGGTTCCGCATTGCAGCATTCACTCGACGATGCGACTATTCGGCGCCCAATTATCGGGCGAACTGCCTCCGGGAAGCTCAAAATCCCGACAGGCGAGTGCGTCATTCCTGTCGCGCGCGCCCTGCCGGTAGGGTGATCGGAAGCCTTCGACCACTCTGAGACTCGCCCGACGTCGCACGACTGGGGCGACGCCGGCGCGGCCTGGATCCGTCCGGCGCTAACAACAAGGGGATAGCGATGAAAGCTCTTAAACTGGCCATCTGCGCCGCCACGGCGTCTCTCGCCCTCGGCGGCACGGCTTACGCCCAGGACGTTTCGTTCAACGTCGGCGTGGCCTCCGATTACGTGTGGCGCGGCGTTTCGCAAACCGACGAAGGTCCGCAACTGTTCGGCGGCGTCGATTTCAGCAGCGGCATCTTCTACGCCGGCGCCTGGGCCTCCAACGTCGACTTCTATGACTCGACCGACGCCGAGATCGACCTCTACGCCGGCATCAAGCCGACCGCCGGTCCGGTGACCTTCGACCTGGGCGCCCTCTACTACGGCTACGTGAACGAGCCGTCCGGCGCGGACTACGCCTTCTGGGAACTCAAGGCCGCCGCCTCGGTTCCGGCAGGCCCCGCCACCCTCGGCGCCGCCGTCAACTACTCGCCGGAGTTCTTCGGCGGCATCGGCTCGGCCGTCTACTACGAAGTCAACGCCAGCGTTTCGCCCGCCGAAAAGTGGACGATCGGCGGCGCCATCGGCAGCCAGACGTTCGACGCCGGCGGCGACTACTCGACCTGGAATGTCGGCGTCGGCTACGCCTTCAACGACACCCTCTCGGCCGACCTGCGCTACCACGACAACGACCTCGGCTGCGGCACGATCTGCGACAGCCGCGTTACGCTGTCGCTCAAGGCCGTCCTGCCCTAGGCTCGACACGCCTTCAGGCTTTGGAGCCCGTCGCGATCCTCGCGGCGGGCTTCTTGCTGTCTGGAGCACAGGCCGGCGGCATGCGCCGGGCCTGGTAGGGACGGTGGGACTCGAACCCACACTCCTTGCGGATGCGGATTTTAAGTCCGCTGCGTCTACCGTTCCGCCACGTCCCCGTGCACGCCCGACTTAGCGTCGGACGCGGGCGGGCGCTACAGATGTCGCGAGATCAGCGTCGAAGGGCGCGGTTCAGGGAACGCCGGGGCCGGCGGGCGGGGCGGAACCGCCGCGCTGATCGGACAGGAAGCGGCCGGTGGCGTCACGCAGGCGGTCGCGCTCGGCGACGGTCATGCAGACCTTCTGCGGCCGGTTGCTGCCCACGACGTGCTGGCGCACGCAGACGATCCGGTCGGGGTCGTCCTTGGCGGGCTTGGGCTTGGGCGCCGGCGGCGGGGCCTCGGCGGGCGTCTCGATGGCGGGAGCGGCGGCGGGGTCGCCAGCCGCGCTGGCGGGAAGGGCCGCCGTGACCAACGCGGTCACGACCAGGGAAAGCAACACGCCGCGCATACGGGATCCTCTCAAGACCACCGGAACTGAAACCGCCACAGTTGAAACCCGCGCCGTCACACGGAGTCAAGATGGGTGACGTTGGCCACGCCGGCCGCGCGCAGCGCCGCCTCCAGTTCGATCACCGTGGCGGCCAGTTCGTCCGCGTCCCGCCCGCGCACGACCAGGTTCGAGCCGTAGCCTTCGCCGGAGAAGAAGGGATAGCTGCCCAGCGACAGGGTCGGGTGGGCCCTGGCCACGGCCTCCAGCGGGGCGGCGATCACGCCCTCGCCCGAGCCGTCGACCCGTACCGTGCGCGAGATCGTCACCGCCCCGCCCTTTAGCCTGGGGCCGACGTCCTCGAGCATGCCGCGCATGATCGACGGCACGCCGGCCAGCACGAAGACATTCCCGATCTGGAAGCCCGGCGGGCCCTGGACGGGGTTCTTCACCAGGCTGCCGCCTTCGGGCACGCGCGCCATGCGGCGGCGGGCGGCGTTGAGCTCGCCCTGCCAGCGCGACTGCATCATCTCGATGATCTCGGGATGCTCGTACAGCGCCACGCCGAACGCCTTCGCCACACAGTCGGCGGTGATGTCGTCGTGGGTCGGGCCGATGCCGCCGGTGGTGATGAGGTAGTCGTAGCGCTCGCGCAGGTGATTGACCGTCGCGACGATCTCGTCCTCGACATCGCCGACCACGCGGGCCTCTGCGACATCGACGCCATGAACGCCGAGATAGCGGGCGATGGCGTTGAGGTTGGTGTCCTGGGTGCGACCCGACAGGATCTCGTCGCCGATGATGAGGACGGCTGCGGTGACGCGATCTTGGGTCATTCTCAACTCCGCTCATCCCCGCGAAGGCGGGGACCCAGGTGTTTTAGCGTTCAGCGCCGCGTTGTCAGGCAAAAAGCCCCGGTCACGCCTTCGCGGGACCGCGCGGAACAGGTAAGTCGCCGGGATGCAGTTCCCCGCCCCGCTCAGCCACGGCGTCCTGATCAGCCGCTACAAGCGGTTCTTCGCCGATGTTACGCTCGACAGCGGCGAGGAGATCACCGCCCACTGCCCCAACCCCGGCGCCATGCTGGGCGTCAACATGCCGGGGCTCGGCGTCTGGCTGTCCAGGTCGGACGACCCCAAGCGCAAGCTGGCCCATACCCTTGAGATGGTGGAGACCCCGGGCGGCGCCCTGGCCGGCGTCAACACCATGCTGCCCAACAGGCTGGTCGCCGAGGCCCTGGCGGTCGACGCCATCCCCGAGCTGACCGGCTACGACGTCCACCGGCGCGAGGTGAAGTACGGCGAGGCCAGCCGCGTCGACTTCCTGCTGGAAAAGGGAACCGGCGAGCGCTGCTGGCTGGAGATCAAGAACTGCCACCTGTCGCGCACCCCGCCGCTGGCCGAGTTCCCCGACTGCGTGGCGGCGCGGTCGACGAAGCACCTGGGCGAGCTCGAAGCCATGGTCCGGGCCGGCGACCGGGCCGTGGCGCTTTTCGTGGTCCAGCGCACCGACTGCGACGCCTTCAGCGCCTGTCATGACCTCGACCCGGCCTTCGCGGTCGCGCTGGAGCGGGCGGCGGACGCGGGGGTGGAGGTGCTGGTCTATGGGTGCGAGATGAGCCCGGCCGCGATCCGCGTGGCGCGGAGACTGGACTGGAGACGGGCGCGATGACCGACGGCTGGGACGAGTCCGCGCAGGCCTGGATCGCCAGTCAGGGCGATGAAGGCGACTTGAGTCGACGGCACGTGCTCGACGGGCCGATGACGGCGCGGGTCGCGGCGCTGGCCCCCGCGACCGCGCTGGATGTCGGTTGCGGCGAAGGACGGTTTTGCCGGCGGCTGCGCGAGATGGGCGTGGCTGCTGTCGGCGTAGATCCCACCGTTGCGCTCATCGATCACGCCCGGGCGCTGGACCCGGCCGGCGACTACCGCGTCGGCCGGGCCGAGGCGCTGGACTTCCCGGACGGCGCATTCGACCTGGTGGTCAGCTACCTCAGCCTGATCGACATTCCCGACATCCACGCGGCGATCCCGGAAATGGCTCGAGTGCTGAAGCCGGGCGGAACGCTGCTGATCGCCAACTCGACGAGCTTCAACACCGCCGGCCTCGGCGAGGGTATGGGCAAGTCGTATGACGCCGACGGCCGCTTCCGCTACGCGATCGACGCCTATCTCGAGGAGCGCGCCTACTGGACGGCCTGGAAGGGCATCCGCATCATCAACCACCACCGGCCGCTGGAGACCTACATGTCCCTGCTGCTCGGCGCCGGCCTGACCCTGACCTGGTTCGCCGAGCCCGCCCCGACCGGCGGCGATCCGGCGACCGTGGACCGCTATCGCCGGGCGCCGTGGTTCCATGTGATGGAGTGGCGGAAGCCGAAATAGCTCATCCACCCCGGTTATCCGTCAGGGCCAGCCCCGGACTTGATCCGGGGCTGGCCAAGACGGTGGAGAGGGAGGAGCGCCAGGCGACAGCCCCGTTGAACTTCCGTGCTATAGACGCGACATAGACGCTTCGTCCGCCCTCCCCGGCGGGCTGACAGGGACCGACAGATGGGCACGATGGACAGCGTCTCGGACGCGGAATACCGCACCGGGGCGATCCGGATTCACGGGGCCGAGGGCTTCGAGGGCATGCGCAAGGCCGGCCGGCTGGCCGCCGAATGCCTGGACATGCTGATTCCGCACGTCGTGCCCGGCGTGACCACCGAGCATCTGGACCGGTTGGCCCGCGAGTTCGTGCTCGACCACGGCGCCCTGCCCGCCTGTCTGTTCTACAAGGGCTACAACCACACCGTCTGCATCTCGACCAACCATGTCGTCTGCCACGGCATCCCGGGCGACCGGCCGCTGCGCGAGGGCGACATCGCCAACATCGACGTCACCGTCATCGTCGACGGCTGGCACGGCGATACCAGCCGCATGTACGGCGTCGGCGAGGTCTCGCCCCGCGCCCGCCGGCTGGTCGAGGTGACCTATGAGGGCATGGCGCGCGGTCTGGCGACCATCAAGCCGGGGAACACCTTCGGCGACATCGGCCACGCCATCCAGAAGTACGTCGAGGCCCAGCGCTGCAGCGTCGTGCGCGACTTCTGCGGCCACGGCCTGGGCAAGCTGTTCCACGACAGCCCCAACGTCCTGCACTTCGGCCGCCCGGGCGAAGGCCCGGTGCTGAAGGAAGGCATGTTCTTCACCGTCGAGCCGATGGTGAACCTGGGCAAGCCGCAGGTGAAGGTCCTGAGCGACGGCTGGACGGCCGTGACACGCGACAAGAGCCTGTCGGCCCAGTGCGAACACAGCTGCGGTGTGACCGCCGACGGGGTGGAGCTGTTCACCGCCTCACCGGCCGGGCTGTTCCAGCCGGCGACCGCGGGGGCGTAGGCTCAGGGGACAGTTTAATTTGTCCCTTGGGACACCTTAAACTGTCCCCGACCGACCCGACGCATTGCACAACCCCCGCGCGCGGGTCATCATGACGCCCGCCTGACGACGCGGGGATGTCATGCCGGATCACCCACACCAGCTCGGCCATCGCGAGCGCCTGCGCGAGCGGGCGCTGAAGAGCCTGGACGCGGTGCCGGACTATGAGCTGCTGGAGCTGTTCCTGTTCCGCACCTTTCCGCGCGGCGACATCAAGCCGATCGCCAAGGCGCTGCTGACGCGGTTCGGGTCGCTGGGCACCATCACCACCGCCTCTGTCGAGGACCTTCGCACGGTGCCGGGCGTCGGCGAGCAGGCGGCGCTGGACCTGCGGCTGCTGGGCGAGGTCACGCTGCGGGTCGGGCGAGAGACCATCCGCAAGCGCACGGTGATCGGCTCCTGGAGCGCCCTGCTGGCCTATGTGAAGGTCGCCCTGGCCAACGAGCCGCGCGAGCAGTTCCGGGTGATGTTCCTCGACCGCAAGAACCAGCTGATCCTCGACGAGATCCAGAACCGCGGCACGGTCGACCGCGCCCCGGTCTACGCCCGCGAGGTCATGCGCCGGGCGCTGGAGCTGTCGGCCAGCTCGGTGATCCTGGTCCACAACCACCCGTCGGGCGATCCCACCCCCAGCGGCGCCGACATCACCATGACCCGCGAGGTCGTCGAGGCCGGCCGGGCCCTGAAGATCAGCGTTCACGACCACCTTGTCGTCGGCCGCGAGGGCGTGGCCAGCTTCAAGGCGCTGGGGCTGTTCCGGTGAAGCGCAATCATATACAATCAAATCCAATCACTCTGATTGGAAACGCCATGACCAGCCGCGTCCTGACCGCCCATGTTCCGACCGACCTCGCGGACAAGGTCGACGAAGCCGCCGCCCGCCTCGACCGGTCACGGGCCTGGATCGTCAAACAGGCCTTGACCGCCTGGCTGGAGCGGGAAGAGTGGAAGCATCGCATGACCCTCGAAGGTCTCGCGGACATCAAGGCAGGCCGCACGGTTGCGCATGAGGACATGCGGGCATGGGCGGACTCGCTCCTGTCCGAGCAGCCCAAACCTCGTCCCAGATGAGGATACGGTGGAGCCAGCAGGCCTCCGACGATGTCGGCCGGCTCCACGCCTTCGCGGCGAGCTTCAGCCCCGAGGCCGGGGCAGGCGTGGCCAGGATGCTCATTGCGGCGCCCAACGTACTGCTGGACCATCCTCGACTCGGTGAGCGCGTTCATCGCTACGACGCTCCAGAGGTCCGCCGCCTGATCGTCGGCGACTACGAGCTCCGATACGTCCTGGAAGACGACATCATCCACATCGTGCGCATCTGGCATTGCCGCGAGGACCGGTGACTGCAAATGCACCGAACCCCCACACGACAGGCGCGACGGCGGGGCTAGACTGGCGTCGCCTGAAGGTGGCGGCATGAGCGAATCCCCTGTTGTCACGACCGACCGCCGCGACGGCTGGACCTGGTGGGAAGCCCGCAGGCTTCGCTACAACCTCGGCCTGGCGTTCGCGGGCTGGGTCGCCTATGCCGCCGCCTGTCTGATCGCCCTGGCGCTGGGCGACCCGTTGCCGGACCTCCGACAGGCGGCGTCGACAACCCTCATGCTGGGGACCTGGTACCTGGTCGTGATGGCCGCGGCCAACGTCGCCTACCTCGCCGGCGTGCTGGTCGAGACCATCATCCGGCCATGCGACCTGGACAGGTTCCGGGTCCGCGCCTGGAATCTCGGGTTCTGGGCCTCGATGGCCCTGCCGTTCGTCTTCCCGATGGTCCTCTTCGCCGTGATGTTCAGCCTTGGGCCGGCCGATTGATCCGCTTCCGGGTCGCCTCCCAGACCCGCCAGCCCAGCAGCACCGCGACAATCGCCCCGTAGATCAGCGGCGGCCGGTGGTCGGCCTTCACCAGCATCAGGTAGTGGATCACCCCCAGCGGCGCGATCAGGTAGGTGAGCCGGTGAAGTTTGCGCCAGCGCACAGGCCCGAGCTTGCGCAGCGCCCAGTTGGTGGAGGTGACCGCCAGCGGGACAAGCAGCACGAAGGCGGCCATGCCGACGGTGATGAACGGCCGCTTGAGGATGTCCTTGCCGATGGCGGCCCAGTCGAACCAATGGTCGGTGACGACGTAGTTGGTCAGGTGCAGCAGCACATAGGTGAAGGCGAACAGGCCGATGGTCCGGCGGAAGCGGATCAGCCTCGGCTGGCGCATCAGCCTGGCCGCCGGCGTGATCGCCAGACCGACGATCAGCAGTCGCAGGCCCCAGACGCCGAGCTCGCGGATCAGCTTGTCGATGGGATTGGCGCCCAGATCGTTGTTGAACCCGCGCCAGGCCAGCCAGAGCAGCGGGGCGAAACAGGCCAGCCAGACGAGGCCGTAGACGAGGCGGTCCAGCGCCCTGCGATCCATCAGAAGTTCTTCTTGAGGTCCAGACCGCGATACATCCCGGCCACCCGGTCGCCGTAGCCGTTGAACATCAGGGTTTCACGGCGACGGAACTCGCCGATCCGTCGCTCGGTGGCCTGGGACCAGCGCGGGTGGTCCACGGTGGGGTTCACATTCGAGTAGAAGCCGTACTCTCGCGGCGCGCTGTCGTTCCAGGCGGTGCGCGGCTGCTTCTCGACGAAGCTGATGCGGACCACGCTCTTGATGCTCTTGAAGCCGTACTTCCAGGGCACGACCAGCCGCATCGGCGCGCCGTTCTGGTTGGGCAGGCTCTCGCCGTAGAGGCCGACGGCCATGATGGTCAGGGGGTGCATCGCCTCGTCGATGCGCAGGCCCTCGCGGTAGGGCCAGTCGAGCACGGCGCGGCGCTGGCCGGGCATCTCGGACGGGCGGTAGAGGGTCTCGAAGGCGACGTACTTCGCCTTGCTGGTCGGCTCGTACTTCTTCAACAGATCGGCCAGCGGCACGCCCAGCCAGGGGATGACCATCGACCAGCCCTCGACGCAGCGCAGGCGGTAGATGCGCTGCTGCAGCGGGTTGCCGCGCAGGAAATCACCGATGTCGTAGGCGCCGGGCTTGTTGCAGTGGCCGTCGATCCTCACCGTCCAGGGCGAGGTTTTCAGCGATCCGGCGTTGCGGGCCGGATCCTCCTTGTCGAGGCCGAATTCATAGAAGTTGTTGTAGCCGGTAATGTCGGCCCGGCCCGTCGGCGTCTCCCGGGTGGAGTAGGGGCTGGCGAGTCCCTTGAGACCGGTCGCCGCCTGGGCGCTGGCGGTGGCGCCCGCGGCCACGGCCAGGCCGCCGCCGATCAGGCCGCTCATGAACTCGCGGCGCCGCAGGTAGACATCCTGCGGCGTGACGTCGTTCTCGGTCAGGTCGCCGCCGTGCCGGATCAGCATTGCTCGTCTCCAAAGCGCCCCGTCGGGGCTACGCCGCCTGGGCGACTGTGGATCACGAGGGCGGGATCACGCACCAGTCAATTGGCCGGCGCCGGGTTGTGATCGGGGTTCTTTCTTCTACCCCCCACGCCGTCATGGCCCGACTTGTTCGGGCCACCCCAGCGTGGTGAGCAAGCCGACAAGAACGCAGCGGAAGCGATCTGCCACCCTCCCGTCTGCCCGCGTTCATGCGTGGCCCGAACAAGTCGGGCCATGACGGATGGCAGGGTGATCCAGGCCTAAGCCGCCGCCTCCCACTCCAGAAACTCCGGCGTCGACAGCAGCAGGTCGCGGTACGCCGCCGCCTTGCCGTCCCCGTCGCCAAACGCCGACAGACCGACCCCGTAGGTCCGGAACCTCGTCGCCACGGGCGTGTAAAAGGCGTCGGCGATGGTCCAGTGACCAAACAGGAAGGGCCCGCCCGAGCGCGACAGGCACTCGTTCCAGACGCTGACGATCCGGCGGACATTGGCCTGGACGCCTTCCGACAGGTCGGCCGTGGTCAGAAGCCCCAGATCCATCGGGCAATCGCGGCGAAGGTCGCCAAATCCGCTGTGCATCTCGGCCGTCACGGCGCGGGCCAGCGCGCGGGCCGAGGGGTCCGATGGCCACAGACCCGCCTGCGGGAATCGCTCGGCGAGGTATTCGCAGATCGCCAGTGAGTCCCAGATCACCAGCCCGTCGGCCTTCAGGACCGGCACCAGGCCGGATGGCGAATGCCTGAGAATCTCCGCCGTCGAGGCCTCCACCTCGCGCAGCTGGACCAGGGTCTCGGTGAACGGCGCGCCCGTCCGCTTCAATGCCAGCCAGGGTCGCAGCGACCATGTGGACCATTTTTTGGTGCCGACGACGATTTCCATCTGCTCTCTCCCCGGATGAAGCGGCTATTGGCGCCGGGCGTGATCCGGGCTCTAGTGCGAGCAATTAATCAGAACAAGTGTTCGAGGAAACCGCCCATGACCGACGCCGCAGCCCCGGCGCCGACCGAGACGAAGCTGGCTGATCGCGAGGACGACGGCCCTGGCATCGAACCCCTTAGCACAGGCTTCCGGCGCTACGCGCTGTGGACCCTGATGATCATCTACACGCTGAACTTCCTGGATCGGCAGATCGTCAACATCCTGGCGGAGCCGATCAAGAAGGATCTGCATCTGGCCGACTGGCAGCTGGGCATGATGACCGGCCTCGCGTTCGCCCTCTTCTACACCGTCCTTGGCATCCCGATCGCCCGCAAGGCGGAGAAGTCCAACCGGCCGGTGATCATCGGCACGGCCCTGGCGGTCTGGAGCGGGTTCACCGTGCTCTGCGGCTTCGCCCAGAACTTCTGGCAGCTGGTGCTGGCCCGGATCGGGGTGGGCGTCGGCGAGGCCGGCTGCACCCCGCCGGCCCACTCGCTGATCACCGACTATGTCCCCAAGGACAAGCGCGCCTCGGCCATCGCCTTCTATTCGATCGGCACGCCGCTCGGCAGCCTGATCGGCATGGCCATGGGCGGGTTGATCGCGGACGCCTACGGCTGGCGGATCGCCTTCATGGTGGCCGGCGCGCCGGGCATCCTGTTCGCCCTGCTGACCGTCTTCACCCTGCCCGAACCGCGCAAGAAGCTGACCGCCGTCATGGCCGCCAAGGCCACGGCCACCATCCCCCTGCGCGAGGCGATGAAGGTCCTGGCCTCCAAGAAGACCTTCTGGCTGATCGCCTTCGCCGCCGCCATCAAGGCCTTCATCGGCTACGGCCACGCCCCGTTCACCGCCAGCTTCTTCTTCCGCAGTCATTCCGGCCAGATCGCCGAACTCTCTGCCTGGATCACCAGCATCACCGGCTTTTCCATCGGGCCGATCGGCACGGTCGGGGTGGCGCTGAGCGTCGTCAGCGGCACGGCCGGCGTGCTGGGGGTCTGGCTGGGCGGCGTCATCGCCGACAAGCTGGGCGCCAGGGACCTGCGGGCCTACGTGGTCGTTCCGGCCATCGCCTCGCTGATCACCATCCCCATCTTCATCACCGCGGTCTCGGTCCCCAGCGCCACGGTGGCGCTGATCCTGCTGGCCCTGCCGGCCATCATCGGCTCGCTCTGGTACGGCCCGGTCTACGCCACGGCCCAGAGCATCGTGGCGCCGCAGATGCGCGCGACCTGCGCGGCGGTGCTGCTGTTCATCATCAACCTGGTCGGACTGGGCCTTGGTCCGCTGTTCGTAGGCATCACCAGCGACCTCTGGGCCGGCGGCATCCTGCAGCAGTCCGCCCTGACCGCCGCCGACTGCGGCAAGGCCATGCTGGAGATCAACAAGGCGACCTGCGGCGTGGCCCAGGCCGAAGGCCTGCGCTGGGCCCTCATCGTCTCGATGGGCTTCAACGTGCTCGCCTTCGCCCTCTTCTGGATGGCCCGCAAGACCATCCGCGAGGAAATGGTCAGCTAGAGACCGCCGGAAACTCGCCGCTGGCGTCTCGCGCCGGCGGCGCCCTACTTTGCGCCCCGACCATCGGGGGAAGGACGAACTCATGACCGATTCCACGGCCCCGGCCGCCGCGCCGCATCCGGGCTACGGGACCAAACCGTATCGCGCCTACGTCCTGGGACTCCTGCTGGTCGTCTACACCTTCAACTTCATCGACCGGGTGATCGTCTCCATCATCCAGGAGCCGATCAAACTGGAGTTCGGGCTGACCGACTTCCAGCTCGGCCTGCTCGGCGGACCGGCGTTCGCGGTGCTCTACACCCTGCTGGGCATCCCGATCGCCCGGCTGGCCGAGAAGCAGAACAGGATGACCATCCTGTCCATCTGCGTGGCGCTGTGGAGCCTGGCGACCGCCCTCTGCGGCTTCGCGACGTCCTTCGCCACCCTGCTCGCCGCCCGCGTCGGCGTCAGCATCGGCGAGGCGGGATGCACCCCGCCGGCGCAATCGGTGATCAGCGACTACTTCCCGGCCGAAAAACGGGCCACGGCCATCTCCATCTATGCCCTGGGCGTGCCGATCGGCTCGATGCTGGCGGCCATCGGCGGCGGCTACATCGCCACCTACCTCGGCTGGCGGGAGGCCTTCTGGCTCCTCGGCTTCCCGGGCCTCCTGCTGGCCATCCTGGTCAAGCTGACCATCAAGGAGCCGCCGCGGACCGGGGTCGTCGAGGGCGTGGCGACGCCGACCTTTCTGGAGGCCTTCGCGGTCCTGTCGAAGAAGGCCACCTTCTGGCACGTGTCGCTGGGCTCGGCCGTGGCGTCCTTCGTCGGGTATGGCGTCGGCCAGTATCTGAACTCGTTCCTGATCCGCACCCATGACCTGAACATCCTTCAGGCCTCGCAACTGACCGGCGTGGTGCTGGGCGCGGCGGCGGCGTTCGGGACCTTCTTCGCCGGCTGGCTGGCCGACAAGATGGTCAAGCGCCACCCCAACGCCCTGGCCTGGCTGCCGGCCCTGGGCTTCTTCATCGCCACGCCCTTCTATCTGGTCGGCTACATGGCCCCGAGCCTGTGGATCGGCGTGCCGTTCATGGTCGTGGGGGCCATCACCCACTACTTCTACCTCGGCTGCATGTACGCCTCGATCCAGGGCGTCGCGCCGCCGCGCATGCGGGCCACGGCCACGGCCGTGCTGCTCTTCATCGTCAACATCCTCGGCTACGGCCTCGGCCCGCCCGTCATCGGCGCCCTGAGCGACTTCCTGGCCAACTCCAGCCTGCAGCAATTCGCGCTGACCACGGCAGACTGCGGTCGCGGCATCCTGGAGGCCAACAAGGTCAATTGCGCCGTCGGCCAGGAGTTCGGCCTGCGCTGGGCGATCTTCATCGGCCTGTTCGGCTACCTCTGGGCCGGGGCGCACTTCCTCTTCGCCTGGAAGACGCTCCGCAAGGACTGGGTCGGATAGAACGTCGCGCGATAGTTGACAGGATCATGCGCGGGCATCACTAGCCCGCGCATGATCCCTCGCTACGCACGCCCCGAAGCCGTCGCCATCTGGTCCAACGAGACCAAGTACAAGATCTGGTTCGAGATCGAGGCCCACGCCGCCGACGCCATGGCGGAGCTGGGCGTGATCCCCAGGCCGGCGGCAAAAGCGATCTGGGACGGCGGCCGCGACGCGGTCTGGGACAGCGACCGCATCGACGAGATCGAGCGCACAACCAAACACGACGTCATCGCCTTCCTGACCCACGTCTCGGAAGTCGTCGGCCCGGAAGCGCGTTTCCTGCATCAGGGCATGACCAGCAGCGACGTGCTGGACACCTGCCTCTCGGTGCAGATGGCCCGCGCCACCGACCTCTTGATGGAAGACGTCGACCTGGTGCTGGCGGCGCTGAAGCGCCGGGCGTTCGAACACAGACTGACGCCCTGCACCGGCCGCAGTCACGGCATCCATGCCGAGCCGACTACCTTCGGTCTGAAGCTGGCCGGCCACTACGCCGAGTTCATGCGCGCCAAGGAGCGGCTGGCCATGGCCCGCTTCGAGATCGCCACCTGCGCCATCTCCGGCGCCGTCGGCACCTTCGCCAACGTCGACCCGCGTGTCGAAGCCCATGTGGCGGAGAAGATGGGCCTGGCCGTCGAGCCGGTCTCCACCCAGGTCATCCCGCGCGACCGCCACGCCGCCTGGTTCGCCGCCCTGGCCGTGGTCGCCTCCTCGATCGAACGCCTCGCCGTCGAGATCCGCCACCTGCAGCGGACCGAGGTGCTGGAAGCCGAGGAGCCCTTCGATCCGGGCCAGAAGGGCAGCTCGGCCATGCCGCACAAGCGCAACCCGATCCTGACCGAGAACCTGACGGGCCTGGCCCGCCTGGTCCGCTCGGCGGTCGTGCCGGCCCTGGAGAACGTCGCCCTCTGGCACGAGCGTGACATCAGCCACTCCTCCGTCGAGCGCGGCATCGCGCCGGACGCCTCCATCCACCTCGACTTCGCCCTGCGCCGCCTGGCCGGGGTGGTGGAGCGGCTGGTGATCTATCCTGAGAACATGCTGAGGAACCTCGACCGCCTCGGTGGCCTGGTCCACAGCCAGCGCGTCATGCTGGCCCTGACCCACAAGGACGTCAGCCGCGAGGAGGCCTATGCGGCCGTCCAGGGCAACGCCATGAAGGTCTGGCGCGGCGAAGGCAAGTTCATCGACTTCCTGAAGGCCGACCCGTTCGTCAGCGCCAACATGACCAACGCCGAGCTCGAGGACCTGTTCGACAACGGCTACCACTTCAAGCACGTCGACACGATCTTCGCCCGGGTGTTCGGGGAACAGGCCAACGCGTAAGCGCAGCTTCCCGCCGGTCGTCGCGCCTGATACGCGGCTGCTGGTGCTGGGCAGCCTGCCCGGCGAGGCCTCGCTGGCCGCCGGTCGCTATTACGCCCATCACCGGAACGCCTTCTGGCGGCTGATGGGCGAGGTCCTGGGCGAGGACTTCCAGACGCTCGACTATGAGGATCGGCTGGCGGCCCTGATTCGCCATCGCGTCGGACTGTGGGACGTCGTGGGTGAGGCGACCCGGCCGGGCAGCCTGGACACGGCGATCCGAGATGTGTTGCACAACGATCTGGCCGCGCTGGTGGCGACCCTGCCAGACCTGCGCGCTGTCGCCTTCAACGGCGGCAAGGCGGCGAAAGAGGGGATGCCGATGCTCGCCGGGCTCGAAGGACGGCTGGCCCTGATTCCGCTGCCGTCCTCCAGCCCCGCGCTGACCACGCCCTTCGCCGCGAAAGCCGCGGCGTGGAGCCTGCTGCGCGAGGCGCTTGCCTAGGACTGCGTCTTGATCTGCTCGCGGGCCTGGGCCAGCAGCTCGTCCATCTTCATGCGCACATCGCTTTCGCGCATTTCGACGCCCGAGCCCTTCAGGTCCTCGAACACCTTGCGCAGGACATCGTCGTCGCCCGGCTGTTCGAAGTCGGACTTCACGACGGCCCGGACGTATTCCTCGGTGGACTCGAGGCCCATGAGACCGGCCGCCCATTCACCCAGCAAACGGTTGCGGCGGGCCGCGGCCTTGAATTCCTGCTCGGCGTCGAGAGCGAACTTCTTCTCAAAGCCCTTCTCGCGGTCGTCGAAAGTGCTCATGTAAACTCCGGTAGGTGACGGTGGTCGTGATATCGCCTTGCGGGCCGCACCGCAATCGCGCGTGCCGTCCCGCCGCCACATCACCGCCGCCGGTTGCGCCGCTGTTTGCGCCAAGCCCCCTGTTCGGGTAGGTTCCCGGCGACTTTCAGCGACAGCGGCTCCGAGTCGTCCAAGCGCGCGCAGGCTTCCTGGCCCGCGCGCGATTTTTATTCCCGGACCGGCTGCAGCGACCCCGTGGGAACCCCCAGGACCATGACGACCCGCCGCAAGAAGATCTACGAAGGCAAGGCCAAGATCCTCTACGAGGGCCCCGAGCCCGGCACCCTGATCCAGTACTTCAAGGACGACGCCACCGCCTTCAACGCCCAGAAGAAGGCCGTGCTCGAGGGCAAGGGCGTGATCAACAACCGCATCAGCGAGTTCGTGATGCTGCGGCTGGGCGCGATCGGGGTGCACAACCACTTCATCCGCCGCCTGAACCTGCGCGAGCAGCTGATCAAGGAAGTCGAGATCGTTCCGCTCGAGGTGATCTGCCGCAACATCGCCGCCGGCAGCCTGTCGACGCGCCTGGGTCTGGAGGAGGGCACGCCCCTGCCCCGCTCGATCATCGAGTTCTGCTACAAGGACGACAAGCTGGGCGACCCGCTGGTCACCGAGGAGCACATCACCGCGTTCAACTGGGCCTCGACCCAGGAGATCGACGACATCATGGCCATGACCCTGCGCATCAACGACTTCCTGACCGGGATGTTCGGCGCGGTCGGCATCACCCTCGTCGACTTCAAGGTCGAGTTCGGCCGTGTCTGGGAGGGCGACTTCGCCCGCATCATCCTGGCCGACGAGATCAGCCCCGACAGCTGCCGCCTGTGGGACAGCGCGACCAACGAGAAGCTGGACAAGGACCGCTTCCGCCGCGACCTGGGCGACGTCATCGAGAGCTACACCGAGGTCGCCCGCCGCCTCGGCATCATGAAGGAAATGCCGACCGTCATCCGCGGCGGCCTGCACTAGGGATTTCGAGTCTGCCGATGAAAGCCACCGTCCACGTCTTCCTCAAGCCCGGCGTCCTTGATGTTCAGGGCAAGGCCGTCGAGAGCGCCCTGCATGGCCTGGGGTGGGCCGATGTGAAGGACGTCCGTGTCGGCCGGGAGATCACCTTCGACGTCGGCGGGACCGACAGGGCCGCCGCCGAGGCCGAGGTGAAGGCCATGTGCGAGAAGCTGCTCGCCAACACCGTGATCGAAAGCTACCGGGTGGAGATCGGCTGACATGAAAGCCGCCGTCATCGTCTTCCCCGGATCCAACTGCGACCGGGACTGCGCCGTCGCTGTCGAGCGCTCGACCGGCGCCAGGGTCGAGATGGTCTGGCACAAGGACACCGCCTTGCCGGACGGCCTTGACCTGATCGTGCTGCCAGGCGGGTTTTCCTATGGCGACTACCTGCGCTGCGGGGCCATGGCGGCGCTGTCGCCGGTGATGCGGGAAGTGATCGCGGCGGCCAATCGGGGCGTGGCCACGGTCGGCATCTGCAACGGCTTCCAGATCCTGTGCGAGGCGGGCCTGCTGCCCGGCGCCCTGCTGCGCAACGAGGGCCTGAAGTACGTCTGCAAGCCGATCGCGCTCGAGGTGACCAACGCCCAGACCCGCTTCACGGCCGGCTACCAGGGCCGCCGCGACGTGACGATGACCATCGGCAACGGCGAGGGTAACTTCTTCGCCGACAAGGAAACCCTGGCCCGCATCGAGGGCGAGGGCCAGGTGGTGTTCCGCTATGTCGAGAACCCCAACGGCTCGGTGGCCGACATCGCCGGCATCATCAACGACGCCGGCAACGTGCTGGGCATGATGCCCCACCCCGACCGCGCCTTCGAGGCTGACCTCGGCTCGGCCGACGGCGCCATCCTGTTCCAGAGCGCCCTGGCCAGCGCCTGACGAAAGGACGAGCGGACAAGATCAAGGGGCCGGCGCCTGCGCGTCCGGCCCCTTTCCCGTCAAGGACCAGACAGGTCCCTGGCGGACGGTCAGGCGTCCTTGCGGTCCGCGGCCGGCGCGGGCTTTTCGGCATGATCCGGCGCAGGCGGGGACTTTTCGTGCTCGCCGCCCTGCTTCTGCTGCTGGCCCGGAGCCGGACGCTGCGGGGTGTTCGGCTGCTGCTGCGGAGCGTTCTCGTTCGGGGTGTGGCTGGTTTGGTCGGCCATGGGTCTCTCCCTGTTACACGCGCCGCCGGGGTTGGGGGGGGGGGGGGGGATGCGCCGCGCAAGGAGGGACCGACCACGGACGGCGCCAGTAGCGGCACGCGGGAACCCGCCTGCGACAGCGACGCGGGGGCTTCCAGAACCACCCCCGCCCCGGGTGCTC
>JBEIDC010000058.1:0-18541 GCA_040383665.1 Caulobacter sp. | reverse complement strand
TCGCGGGGACGACGTGGCCGCGGGCAGGAGAGGCTGATGCGGGTTTTGTTGATCGAAGACGATAGCGCCACGGCGCAAAGCATCGAGTTGATGCTTAAGTCGGAAGGATTCAACGTCTATACGACCGATCTGGGTGAAGACGGCATCGATCTGGCCAAGCTCTATGACTATGACCTTATCCTGCTGGACCTGAACCTGCCGGACATGAGCGGCATGGACGTCCTGCGCACGCTGCGCAACGCCAAGATCAATACGCCTATCATGATCCTGTCGGGCTCTTCTGAGATCGACACCAAGGTCAAGACCCTGGGCGGCGGCGCCGACGACTACATGACCAAGCCGTTCCACAAGGACGAGATGGTTGCCCGCATCCACGCCGTGGTGCGCCGCTCCAAGGGCCATGCCCAGGCGGTGATCCAGACCGGCGAGATCGGTGTGAACCTCGACGCCAAGACGGTCGAGGTGAACAACATGCGGGTTCACCTGACCGGCAAGGAGTACCAGATGCTGGAGCTGCTTTCGCTCCGCAAGGGTACGACCCTGACCAAGGAAATGTTCCTCAACCACCTCTACGGCGGGATGGACGAGCCCGAGCTGAAGATCATCGACGTCTTCATCTGCAAGCTTCGCAAGAAGCTGGCGACCGCTTCGGGCGGCAACCACTACATCGAGACCGTCTGGGGCCGCGGCTATGTGCTGCGCGACCCTCAGGAAGCCATCAGCGCGGCCTGACGTCTCGCGCCGGAGCCCTCCTCCGGACCACGACGACAACACCCCCGCCGGTTCCGCCGGCGGGGGTTTTCGTTGGCCCGCGCCCCGGACACCGTGAACCGGCCTCGCGCAGGCCGTTGCTCCCGGCGCGGCGACATGCATCCTCTCCAAAACACCGGGGGATGCGGACATGATGCGGCAGATCGGACTCGGCGCGGCGCTGGCCGGAGCAGTACTTGTCGCTTGGCTCGGAACCCGCACGCCGGAGCCGGCCGGGCCGGACGCGCCCGCCACCGCCTTCTCGACGGCCCGGGCGGCAGCCGACATCGCGCGGATCTCGCAGGCGCCGCATCCGGTCGGCTCGGCCGAGCACGCCCGTGTGCGTGACTACGTCCTGGCCCGCATGACGTCGCTCGGGCTGTCACCCACGGTCCAGGTCAGTCAGGCGATGGCGACCCGCAGCTTCGGCGGCGACCGCTTTGTCTTCGGCGGTCAGGTCGAGAACCTGGTCGGGGTCCTGCCCGGGCGCGACCGCGCCCTCCCCGCCCTGGCGCTGATGGCGCACTACGACAGCGTCCCGGGCTCGCCCGGCGCGGCGGACGACGCCACGGGCGTGGCGGCGGTCCTTGAGACCATCCGGGCCATCAAGGCGGGCGGCCAGCCGGAGCGCGACATCATCGTGCTTATCACCGACGGCGAGGAGGCCGGGCTGCTTGGCGCCCGCGCCTTCTTCGCCGAGCATCCGCTGCGCAAGCGGATCGGCCTGCTGATCAACCTGGAGGCCCGCGGCAACGGCGGACGGGCCAACATGTTCCAGACCGGTCCCGACAACGGCGCCATCATCGCCGCCTTCGCGAAGACCGCCAGCGCCCCGATCAGCAACTCCCTGGCGGTGTTTCTCTACGAGAACATGCCCAACGACACCGATTTCACGGTGTCCCGGGACGCCGGGATCTCGGGCCTGAACTTCGCCTTCATCGGGCGGCAGTTCGACTACCATTCGCCGACCGCGACCCTGGCCAACCTCGATCAGGGGTCGGTGCAGCATATCGGCGACCAGACCCTGGCGGCGACCCGACAGTTCGCCGGACCCGACCTGCCCGGCAAGGCGCCTGACACAGTCTACAGCCAGACCTTCGGCGACCACATCCTGGCCTATCCGGCCTGGGCCGGCTGGCTGCTGTGGCTGGCGACGGCGGCGGCGGTCGGCGCCGCGCTGTGGCGGGTCCGGACGACCGGCGAGGGCTGGCCATGGCGCGGAATGGCGCGCGGCGCCGGGGCGGCCGTGCTGCTGCTGACCGGCTCGGCGCTGGCGCTGCAGGTCGCGCGGCGGGCCACCGGCGTGGGCTTCGGCTTCCTCGAGCAGAGGCCGCTGCTGGCCCAATGGGCGCTTTGGGAGACGACGCTGGCGATCATCGCCGTCGGGATGCTGCTGCTGGTTCCGGCCCTGCTCGGACGCGGCGAGCGGCGCTGGCCGCTGGTCCTCTCCGCCGTGGTCGGCGGACTGCTCTGCCAGCTGTTCGGCGGATGGGACATGGTCGGCGGCGGGCTCGCGGTGGTGACGGCGGGTCTGGCGGCCGCCGTGTTCGGCAAGCCGGTGAAGATCGAACAGGCCTGGGGCGGCGTGCTGCTTGTCGGCCTCGTCCTGTCGCTGGCGCTGCAGGCGCTGCAGCCGAGCGTGGCGGTCATCGTCGCCTGGCCGCTGGCGATGGCCGCCGTCGCGGCGCTGGCGACCGACCTCGGCCGGGACACGCGGATGGCGCGGATCTTTCCGCTGGCCCTGCTGGCGGCGGCGACCGGCGGCTGGCTCGCGGTCTATTTCCACGGCGTGGCGCAGGGCCTCGATCTGCCCGCGATCCTCGGGCTGTTCGTGCTGCTGGCCGCGCTGGTCTTCTGGCCCCTGGCGGCGCGGGACGGACGCAGGGCGCTTTGGCCGGCGCTGGCGATGCTCGCCATCGGCGTCGTCCTGACGGGCGTGGTGCGTTTCCGCGAACCCTGGACGCCGCGCCATCCGATGGTCACCAGCGTCTTCCACGTCAGCGACACCGCCACGGGCAAGGCCTGGCGCATATCGACGCCGCCTGAGCTGGACCCGTGGTCGCGCGGGGTCCTGACGGCCGAAGGGGGCGCTGTGGTCAGACGGGACTTCCTGCCCTTCCTGCGCCGGGACGTCTGGGCCGCGCCGGCGAAGGGCGTTGCGCCGCCGCCGCCCCTGACCGTCTCGCGGGCGCCGGACGGGTCGGTTGTGGTCGAAGGCGACGCCGGCGGGCGGCTGGTGATGATCGACGTGCGGAGCGCCTGGAACGGCCTGAAAGGGTCGGTTTCCGTGAACGGGAGGCTCGCGCCTCCGGATGCGGACAAGAGTTCGGTTCGCGTCACTTCGCCGGACAAGGTCTGGACCCGCCTGCGCTGGCAGGGCGATCCCGGACCGATCCGGCTCGTCATCCCGGCCGGGGGGCCGGCGGAGGTCCGCTACGCCATCGTATCGGAAGGCTGGCCCGCGGGGTCTCCGCCCCTCCCGCCCCGGCCGAAGACGATGATGGCGTTCGACAACTCCGACTCCACCGTGGTGACCGGCGCGATCAGCCTGCCTTGACGGTCGGGTGGCGCCATTCGGCCCGCGCCCTCTTGACGCGGCAATATATTTCTATATTTCTCGAATTATAGATTTATGGAGATCGCCATGAAGCGCCTGCACCTGCATATCGCCGTCGACGACCTGGACCGCTCGATCGGCTTCTACTCCACCCTGTTCGGCGCCCAGCCGTCGGTGGTGAAGGACGACTACGCCAAGTGGATGCTGGAGGACCCGAAGGTGAACCTGGCCATTTCCCGGCGCGGTCGGGCGGCCGGCATCGACCATGTCGGCATCCAGACCGACACCGCCGGCGAACTCTCTGACCTGGCCGTCCGTCTGAAGAGCGCGGGCGAGACGACCTTCGACCAGGAGGCCACCACCTGCTGCTACGCCAAATCGGACAAGAGCTGGGTCGTCGATCCCTCCGGCGTGCGCTGGGAGACCTTCCACACCACCGGAGAAGCCACCACCTACGGCGAGTCCGAGCCCGAGGCCCTGCTGGCCGCGACCGGCGCTTCGGCGCCCGCGCCAGCGCCCCAGGCCGCCTGCTGCGGCTGACGGCGTGGGGACGGCGTCATGAAATTCCTCTATTCTCGAATCATGGAACAGACAGACGCCGTCGCCGCTCTCTCCGCCCTGGCTCACCCCGGGCGGCTCGAGGTTTTCCGCCTGCTGGTCAAGGCCGGCCACGCCGGTATGGCGGCCGGCAAGATCGCCGAGGCCACCGGCACCCTGCCCAACACCCTGTCGACCGGATTGAGCATCCTCAGCCATGCCGGCCTGATCCGCTCGCGCCGGGACGGCCGGTCGGTCATCTATTCCGCCGACTTCGAAGCCATGAGCGGGCTGCTGACCTTCCTGATGGAGGACTGCTGCTCGGGCGAGCCGGCCATCTGCGGGCCGGTCGCCGACCTGGCCCGGTCCGGGACCTGCGCGGCCGAAGTCTGCGCATGATGGCAACGCCCTGCTTCGACGAGCGGAAGCCCCTTTGACATGTCGATCTTTGAACGCTTTCTGACCTTCTGGGTCGCGCTCTGCATCGTTGTGGGCATCGGTCTGGGGCAGCTTCTTCCGGACACTTTCCAGGCTATCGGCGCGATGGAAGTGGCCAATGTGAACCTGCCCGTGGCGGGATTGATCTGGCTGATGATCATCCCGATGCTGATGAAGATCGACTTCGCGGCCATGCGTCAGGTCGGTCGGCACTGGCGGGGCATCGGCATCACCCTGTTCGTCAACTGGGCGGTCAAGCCGTTCTCGATGGCCCTGCTCGGCTGGCTGTTCATCGGCCTGCTGTTCCGGCCATGGCTGCCGGCCGGCCAGATCGACAGCTACATCGCCGGGCTGATCCTGCTGGGCGCCGCGCCCTGCACGGCCATGGTCTTCGTCTGGAGCAACCTGACGAAGGGCGAGCCGCACTTCACCCTCAGCCAGGTGGCGCTCAACGACGCGGTGATGATCTTCGCCTTCGCGCCGATCGTGGCGCTGCTGCTGGGCCTCTCGGCGATCACCGTGCCGTGGGAGACCCTGCTGCTGTCGGTCGGGCTCTATATCGTCGTTCCGGTCGTCATCGCCCAGGTCCTGCGCCGGGTTCTGCTGGCGAAAGGCGAAGGCGCCTTCCAGGCGGGGATGGCCTGGCTCGGCCCGGCCTCGATGATCGCCCTGCTGACCACCCTGGTCCTGCTCTTCGGCTTCCAGGGCGGAGAGATTCTCGCCCAGCCGCTGATCATCGCCCTGCTCGCCGTGCCAATCCTCATTCAGGTCTATTTCAACGCCGGCCTCGCCTACCTGCTCAACCGGGCCACCGGTGAGGATCATTCTGTCGCCGGCCCCTCGGCCCTGATCGGCGCAAGCAACTTCTTTGAGCTGGCCGTCGCCGCCGCCATCAGCCTGTTCGGATTCAAGTCCGGCGCGGCGCTCGCCACCGTGGTCGGCGTGCTGGTCGAGGTCCCTGTCATGCTCACCGTGGTGGCCATCGTGAATCGCTCGAAGGGCTGGTACGAACGCCGGCTCGCCCCACGGAACGGGACCTGATCCATGGCCGTCACCATCTTCCATAACCCCGCCTGCGGGACCTCGCGAAACACCCTGGCCGCCATCCGCGAGACCGGCGTCGATCCGGTCGTGATCGAATACCTGAAGGCCGGCTGGACGAAGCCGCAGCTTCAGGACCTGCTCGGAAAGCTGACCCTGCGGCCGCGCGACATCCTGCGGACCAAGGGCGCGCTCGCTGGCGAGCTCGGCCTGACCGACCCGTCGGCGAGCGACGACGCCATCCTCGACGCCATGGTCGCCCACCCGGTTCTGGTCGAGCGCCCCATCGTGGTGAGCCCGCGCGGGGCGGTGCTGGCGCGCCCCTCGGAGCGGGTGTTCGAGATCCTCGACAATGTCCCGGCCGCCTTCGTGAAGGAAGACGGCGAGCGGGTCGTGCCCGGGAATGCGCCAAAGACGTGAGTCGGCGTGACAAAAGCGCCGAACAGCCGAATATTGCTTGCGCCTGATGTGACGGTTCCGGCATGAACCGGCCCGACAGTTGCTGGGGGGCTACCCGGCCGTGTCATTCTGACGCTTGCGGCATCGTCAACGATGGGGGACCGATGCAGGAGTTTGATCCCAGGCGCCCGACGCTTCGCTTCGCGCCGAAGATCCTTGTGGCCGTCGCCGGTTTCGCCGCCCTCGGTCTGGGCTGGAAGCTGACGGCCGGTCCGGAGATCGCCGCCAGCCAGACGCTCGACCCGGCCGCCATGGTCGCCCTGCAACACGCCGCCTTCGCCGAAGCCGAGGCCCAGCCGGGCTTTGATCGCGGTCAGAACGTCAATGTCGAGGTCCTGCCGGGCGAGACCTTGGCCGCCGCCGTCGCCCGCAGCGGCGTGGGCGACGCCGAGGCCCGCCACGTGGTCGGCGTCCTCAGCCAGGCCATGGACACCGTCAACATCAAGGCCGGGATGGACTTCGTCGCCTCCGTCGCCCGTCCCGTGGACCGCCGCGGCCCGGCTCGCCTGATCGGCCTGTGGATGCGCACCGACGCGGTCAAGACGATCACCGTCTCCCGCAGCTTCGACGGCGCCATGCGCCTGCGCGAGCTTGAAGAGAAGGTCCGCGCCGAGACCACCGTGGCCTGCGGCAAGATGGACGGCTCGTTCCACGAAAGCGCGGCGGCCATTGGCGCCAACTCGGCCATCGTCGCCGAGGCGTCCAAGCTGTTCTCGCACAAGATCGACTTCTCGCGCGACATCAAGGCCGGCGATCCCTTCTGCCTGGTGTTCGATCGCAAGATCACCGAGAGCGGCCGCACGGTCGAGGCCAGCGGCCTGCAGTACGCCGAGATCAAGGGCCAGCGCTTCTATGGCTTCACCAACGCGCAGGGGAAGAAGACGTTCCTCGACAGCGTCGGCAAGACGGTCAAGAGCATGCTGCTGCGCACGCCGGTCGACGGCGCCCGCATCACCTCGCGCTTCGGCGTCCGGCGCCACCCGATCCTGGGCTACACCAAGATGCACCAGGGCATCGACTTCGGCGCCGGCATGGGCACGCCCGTCCTGGCCGCCGGCGACGGCGTGGTGGTCGAGGCCCGCCGCTGGGGCGGTTACGGCAACTGGATCCGCATCCGCCACGCCGACGGCTGGGAAACCGGCTACGCCCACCTGTCGCACTACGCCAAGGGCCTCAAGCCCGGCCAGCGGGTCAGCCAGGGCCAGGTCATCGGCTATGTCGGCTCGACCGGCGCCTCGACCGGCCCGCACCTGCACTATGAAATCTGGCGTCGCGGCGTTCGCGTGAACCCGATCGGCGCCAAGATCGCGGTGGGCGTGTCGCAGGATCCGCGCGACGTGGCCGCCTTCAAGGCCGCCAAGGCCCGCCTCGACACCCTGCTGGCCCCGCGCCGCGCCGCCGTCGGCGCCCCGGCCGTCCCGGCCGACACCGCGCAGTCTGAAGCCGGCAAGAAGCTGGCGAAGACGGACTTCAAGGCCGACGCCCCGGCGCTGCGACCGCGGGCGGGCTGACAACTCGTCGTCATGGCCCGGCTTGTCCGGGCCACCCAAGCCTGATGACTCGGACGAGAAGGCGCAGAGCGATCCGCGCCTTTCTTGCTTGGGCCGTGTTCATGGGTGGCCCGGACAAGCCGGGCCATGACGGAAACAGAGTTGGGCGTGACGCGCGGCCCCCGGGGCGCTAGAGAGACCGCCCGCCCGCCACAGCTTCCGGACCCTCTCCCTTGCGACTTCCCCAGGCCCGTCTCGACCAGGTGCTCGACCGCTTCCGCGAGATCGAGGCGCGCATGGGCGCAGCCACGGACGGGACCGAGATCGTCAAGCTGTCCAAGGAGCACGCCGAGCTCAAACCCGTCGCCGAGGCGGTGATGGCCATCCAGAAGGTGCTGGCCGAGAAGCCCGAGCTGGAGGCCATGGCCGCAGATCCGGACCCGGACATCTCCGAACTGGCCCGCGACGAGCTGGAGCGCATCGAGGCGCGCCTGCCGGAGATGGAACGCGAGGTCGCCCTTCTGCTGGCCCCCCGGGACAAGGACGAGAACGCTTCGGCCATCCTGGAAGTGCGCGCCGGCACCGGCGGCGACGAGGCGGCCCTGTTCGCCGGCGACCTGTTCCGCATGTACCAGCGCTACGCCGCCAGCCAGGGATGGCGGGTCGAGATCGACAGCGTCTCCGAAGGGGAAATGGGCGGCTACAAGGAAATCATCGCCTCGGTCACCGGCGACGGCGTGTTCGGGCGGCTGAAGTTCGAGAGCGGCGTGCACCGCGTGCAGCGCGTGCCCGAGACCGAGGCCCAGGGCCGGATCCACACCAGCGCCGCCACTGTCGCCGTGCTGCCCGAGGCCGAGGACGTCGACATCGTCATCAACGACGCCGACCTGCGCATCGACACCTACCGCTCCAGCGGCGCCGGCGGCCAGCACGTCAACAAGACCGACTCCGCCGTCCGCATCACCCACCTGCCGACCGGCGTGGTGGTGACCAGCTCGGAGAAGAGCCAGCACGAGAACCGCCGCAAGGCGATGGCAAACCTCAAGGCCCGGCTTTACGACATGCAGCGCCAGGCCCTGGACGACGCCCGCTCCGACGCCCGCAAGAGCCAGGTCGGTAGCGGCGACCGCTCCGAGCGCATCCGCACCTACAACTTCCCGCAGGGCCGGGTCACCGACCACCGCATCAACCTGACCCTCTACAACCTGGCCAAGGTCATGGAGGGCGAGGCGCTGGACGACGTGATCAAGCCGCTGATCGCCGAGGACCAGGCCGCGCGGCTTTCCGCGCTGGAAGACGAGTTCAACTGAACCGGGCCTGTCGCCTTGCGCCCGGAGCGGGACGGATAGCCGCGCTCCGGGGCTTGCCGCGATCCCCTGCCTGAGGCAGTGACGGACCATGGTCGCCACCGTCTCCGCCCTCTACCGCCATCCCGTGAAGGGCTTCACGCCCGAGCGCCTCGCGGCCGCCGATCTGGCCGTCGGAGAGGGCTTTCCCTGCGACCGGCTCTACGCCGTCGAGGTCGGCCCCAGCGGGTTCGACGCCGCCAACCCGGCCTGGGTGTCGAAGATGCAGTTCGCCGTCCTGGCGCGGATCGCCCAGGTCGCCAAGGCCCGAACCGCCTACGACGAGGCCACAGGGGTGTTCAGCGCCAGGGCCGAGGGCATGCCCGATCTCGCCGCGCCGCTGGGCGATGACGCGGGACGCCAGGCGTTGGCCGACTGGCTGACGCGGCTGCTCGGCGACGAGGTCGACGCCCCGCTGAAGGTGATCGCCGCGCCGGGAACCTGGCGGTTCATGGACCACCCGCTGGGCCATGTCTCGATCATCAACCTGGCCAGCGTTCGCGACCTGGAGCAGCGGATCGGCAAGCCGCTCGATCCGCTGCGCTTCCGCGGCAACCTCTATGTCGAAGGGTGGGAGCCCTGGGTCGAGAACCAGTGGACCGGCCGAACCTTGGAGGTCGGCGGCGCGACGACCACGGTGTTCAAGCCGATCGTCCGCTGCGCGGCGACGCACGTCGATCCGGTCACCGCCGAGCGCGACATCGATGTCGTCAAGGCGCTGTTCGACACCTATGGCCACACCCTCTGCGGCCTCTATGTGCACACCGCCGTCGCCGGGCGCGTGGCAGAGGGCGACGCGCTGGAGCTTGTCCCCATGACCACGCTGGTGAAGACCTGGAAGGCCGGCCGCGCGCGGCTTGAGACCGGCGGCATCGACCAGCCGGTGATCGACTCGCGGCTGATGCTGGAGGCGGCGGCCGGCGTCACGCGGGTGGATATCATCACCGACCCGCACCGGCTGTTGACCGGCGAGCAGATGACCACGTTCGAGGGCTACATCGAGCGCCGCCTGCGCCGCGAGCCGGTCAGCCACATCCTGGGCCGCAAGGGCTTCTGGAAGATCATGCTCAACGTCACGCCGCACGTCCTGACGCCGCGGCCGGACACCGAGGTGATCGTTGACGAGGCCCTGAAGGCCTTCCCCGAGCGGATGAGCTTCAACGTGCTCGACCTGGGCGTCGGCTCGGGGGCCATCCTGCTGGCCATCCTGGCGGAGCGGCCGGCCGCCAAGGGCCTGGGCGTCGACATCTCGGAAGAGGCGCTGGCCGTGGCGCGCGAGAACGCCGCCAACCTCGATCTCGACAACCGGGTGGCGCTGCTGCGTGGCGACTGGACCGCCGGACTGGGCGACGCCGGCTTCGATCTGGTTGTGTCCAATCCGCCCTATATCGCCACCGACGAGATCGAGACCCTTGATCCGGAGGTCAAGGACCACGAGCCGCGCATCGCCCTCGACGGCGGCCCGGACGGGCTCGATCCCTACCGCCTGCTGGCCTCCGAGATCCTGAGGGTCCTCAAGCCCGGCGGCATGTTCGCCGTGGAGATCGGACACACCCAGGCGGCCGACGTCGAGGCCCTGTTCCGCGCGGCCGGCGCCGCCCAGGTCCGGACGATCAAGGATCTGGCCCTGCGGGACCGGGTTGTGGCGGGCGCGAAAAACCCCTTGGAAACATAGGGCCGAGGGGTTACATCTCGACTCGTTCCCTCCCAGATCGCCGAAGATCGAAAGTCTCGACGACGGACGCGCGGGGCCTTTTGGCCAGATCGCAGCGCTGGAGAGCCGGGCGGGAACCTTAGGAAACAGCGTCTTTCTAGAACAGCAAACCGGGCCCATGCGCCCGAACAGGTCTCCAGAACCAGCCGGCAAGGCCCGCAACAGGGCCTGCCGCAGTGCAGGTCAAAGGTAAACATGAGAGATTTCAAGGGTATGAAGCGTCAGCGCGGCCGCAATCGCGGCGGCGGCGGCGGCAACAAGCCCCAACAGCAGAACGCCAACCGGGCGTTCGACTCCAACGGTCCCGAAGGCGTGAAGGTCCGCGGCGCGGCCCAGGGCGTCTTCGAAAAGTACCAGCAGCTCGCGCGCGACGCCTCGTCGGCCGGCGACCGGGTTCTGGCCGAGAACTACCTGCAGCACGCCGAACACTACTTCCGCACCCTGCGGGCCATGCAGCCGCATCGTCCCGTGTCCGACATCGTCGGCCGCGAGCAGTTCGCCTCCGGCTTCGACATCGACTTCGAGGCCGAGCCCGAGGACGCCCCCGAGCAGCCCGAAACGCCGGAAGCGGCCGAGGGCGGCGACAATGCCGACGGCCAGCGCGACGCCCGCGACGGCCAGCGCCAGGACGGTCGCCGCGAGCGCTTCGATAACCGTCGTGACCGCGATGACCGTCCCCGCGACGACCGTCCCCGGGATGACCGTCCCCGTGACGAGCGCCCCCGGGATGAGCGGCCCCGTGATGATCGTCCGCGGGACGATCGCCCGCGCGAGGACCGGCCCGAAGGCGGTCGCCGCGACCGCTGGCGTGAGCGCGACGAACGCCGCGAACGCCAGGAGCGCGCCGCCGCCGAAGCGCCGCGCGACCCGCTGGCCGTGATCGAGCCGCAGGCCGTTCCCTTGACGTCGGAGGCTCCGGATGACGAATCCCCGCGCCTGCGCGGTCAGGACGGCGCCGTCAGCGAACTGCCCGCCTTCCTGGGCCGTCCGACCGCCGCCGAACCCCGCGAGGAGGCGCCGGCCGCCGAGGCCAAGAAGCCCCGCCGTCGCCGCGCCCCGCGCAGCTTCGAGGGCGGCGAAGGCGCTCCGGCCGAGACCGAGGAAGCCTAGAGCGCGTTAGGCGGAAGTGTACGCGGTTCCGCCGCCCGAACGCGCTCTAAGTGTTTGAATCTAGAGCATGCTGATCCGGGTCAGATGATTCCATCTGACCCGGGCATGCTCTAGGACCGTCGCCTAAAGATCGAAGTCGAACATCACGATCTCGACCCCGTCCTCGCCGAACGACTCGTACAGGCACCGGGCAGGCAGGTTGTCGACCTCGGTCCCCAGCCAGGAGGCCTGGCAGTTCATCGATCTGCCCAGGTCGAACAGCGCCTGCATCATGTCACGGGCGACGCCGCGTCGGCGCCAGTCCGGAGAGACGCCGACCTCGTCGATGTAAAGCTCGTCGGGCTTGTCGGGGTGCTTGTGGATGACCGCGGCGGCCTGACCGACCACCCGTCCGCCGTCGACGGCGACGATCATCAGATTGACCGGCTCGGCGAGGTAGGCGCGCAGGCGGTCCGGCACGACATCCATATCGAAGACGTCTTCCGCAACGTTGCGCAGGAGGTCGGCGTTGGCGGCCGTCAGCCGGATGATCTCGATGGTCATGGCGACAGGATAGCCCGACCGGGGTCGTTTCGGGATAGCCCCCTGTCCGGCGGGGGGCAGGATCAGGCCAGGCACGCCACCCGGAGGGATCGACGCGATCAACCCGCCGCGCCGCCCTCGACCACGGTCTTCGGCGTCGCACCGTCCGGCCCGGGCTTGCAGTAGACGTAGCCCTCGAGCTCGACGCCCACGCGCGACCGCGACCCGACCCCGGCGCTACCCTGAACATACGGCGCGCCGGGATAGTACTCGTTGGCCTGGACCCGGAAGATGTTGGTCCGCTCAAGGCCGGCGGGGCAAAGCTCTGCCGCGCGACGCTCGAAAAAGCCGCGCAGCTCCGCCGCGGTCGCATGCCCGGCCATCACCACCAGGACCGTGTGGCCGCCGTCCGGATTGGGACGGTCCTTGTAGCCGTAGGGAACCTCCGGACCGATAGGGCCATAGATGGCCGGCGTGGCGGTGACGCAGCCCTGCAGAAGGAGCGTCGCCGCCAGCCCGACGCCGAGAACGGCACGGGAGCGCCACGGTGTCATTTGGCGGCCTTCGAAGCCGCCGCCTTGATGTCCTTGATGTAGGACACCGTGCTCTTGGCGATGGCGATGGTGTTCCCATAGGTGGCGAAGCTGGTCACGTTGGCGGCCGAGCTGACGTATGAACCCGCTTCGGTGCCCTTGCCCAGACGGCGAACGGTCCGCTGGTCGGTCGCGGTCTCAAGCAGCTCGTCCTCGCCGGTGACGGAGGGAATCGCGGTCCTGTTGATGTCCTGGATCAGGTAGCGGGCGACGAAGTCCTGGGCCCGCTGGACCTCGGCCTTGATCATCGCGCCGTTGTCGCTCAGCCACTCCCGGGTCAGGAACAGCGAGGTCTCGTTCGGCGTGAGCTTGTCGTCGTTGGCCAGCTCGATCTCACGCTGCATGGTCCGGTACTCGGCCGTGCCCTCCAGGGGCGGCGCGCCGGAAGCGTCCATGGCGCTTTCCCGGATATTGGCGATCAGCCGCTCGCGGAGCTCCGGGGTCAGGGTCGGGATCGGCAGCGGTATGGAGTAATAGGTGAAGGTGTTGCGATAGAGCGGTCCCTTGGTCTCGCTCTTCGGGACCGCCTTGGTGAAGGTGTAAGGCGTCTTGTAGGGGATCGCCGCGTTGCTGTAGGTCGCAACCGCCACGATCCGCAGGACGCTGGAGTCCTCCGACAGGGTGTAGGACGTGACGACCTCGACCGTGTCGTCCAGCGCGCCCGGCGTCGCCGACTTGTAGGTCAGTACAACGTAGGGGAACGTGACGCCCGGGCCGGACAGGCCCGCGGCGGCCTCTTCCTTCAGTTCCGCGACAAGGCCGGTGTTCAGGGTCTCGACCGTCTGGACCTCGGCGACCTCGTTGGCCTGCTTGTGGGCGCGGGCCGAGGGGGCGGCATTGATGATCGCGGCGGCGATCGCACCGGCGATCACGCCGACCAGGCCCCCGCCGCCGCCGTTCACCTCGGTGTAGAACCAGGCCTTGGCGACGCCGGTCTCGTTGCCCGTAACGCTGAGCTTCGTCGGCCCCATGGTCGCGATGCTGGCCTGGGACAGCGGCCGCGCGGCCGGAACAGGTTCGACCGTCGCGCACGCGGCCATGGAAAGGCACAGCAGCGGCGCCAGAACTTTACGCATGAGTTATCCCCCCCCGTTGCATCCCACACGGACGCGACGCCAAGGGTTTCGGAGATTTCTCCGACGATGTCAAAGCGACCGGCCGGCGGGCCTCTCGAGGTCGCCGGCGCCGCGATCCGTGTGCGGATCTACTCCGCCGCGACCCGCGCGGGGCTGCTGACCATGCCCGCCAGACGACCGCGGATCAGGTCCTCGGCCTCGCTGATGATGCGGTCGACGAGGTCCTTGGTGGTCGGGATGTCGTGGATCAGGCCCTGGACCATGCCGGCCGACCAGATGCCGCCCTGGGTGTCGCCGTTGGCCAGCGCGTCGCGGCCCCGGGTGCCGGCGACCAGATGCTGGACGTCCTCGAACTTGGCGCCGCCACGACGTTCGATCTCGACCACGGCCTGGCTGACCTCGTTGCGCATGACCCGGGCGGTGTTGTGCAGGGTGCGGAAGATCAGGTCGGTCTGGCGCTCGTCGTTGGCGACCATCTGTTCCTTGAACGACAGCGGGATCGGCGCTTCCTGGGTGACGCAGAAGCGGGTGCCCATGTTGACGCCGTCGGCGCCCAGCGCCAGGGCCGCGACCAGACCGCGCGCGTCGGCGATGCCGCCGGAGGCCAGCATCGGGATCTTCACCTTGTCGGCGGCGGCGGCGATCAGGATCAGGCCGGGGATGTCGTCCTCGCCCGGGTGGCCGGCGCATTCGAAGCCGTCGATGGAGATGGCGTCCACGCCCATCCGCTCCGCCGACAGGGCGTGACGGACAGCGGTGCATTTATGGATGATCTTGATGCCGTGCTTCTTGAAGTCGTCGACATGTTCCTGCGGCTTGTAGCCGGCGGTCTCGACGATCTTGATCCCCGCCTCGATGATCGCGGCGCGGTACTCGGCGTAGGGCGGCGGCTTAATGGCCGGCAGGATGGTCAGGTTCACGCCGAACGGCTTGTCGGTCAGGTCCTTGGTCCGCTGGATCTCCTTCGCCAGATCCTCGGGCGTCGGCTGGGTCAGGGCCGTGAGGAAGCCGAGCGCGCCGGCGTTGGCCACAGCGGAGACCAGCTCGGCCTTGCCGACCCACTGCATGCCGCCCTGGGCGATGGGATGCTCGACCCCGAACATCTCCGTGAAGCGGGTCCTGATGGCCATGGTGTCTCTCCCGAACGTTTGTTTGGAAGATACTCAGCCACGTCACCCCACGTCAGGCAAGCGCCGCGTTTCCGGCGTCAGTCGGCGGTCTTGCGGGCGCGTTCCACCACCTGGGAAAGCCCGGCCAGCACGGCCTTTCGCGCCGCCGGCGGCTGGTCGCCGGCCAGCAGCAGCCGCAGGGATGCGGCATGAACCTTCAGCGGCGGCAGATCCAGCGCGCGGCCGCGCTGCTGGCGGTCGGCCAGTTCGCACAGGCTGAAGGCGGCGGCGCACAGGTCCTCGTACCCGAAGGGTCCGGCGGTGTCGGAGATGCGGGTGGCCAGGAAGTAGATCCGCTCCAGCCAGCCCTGGATGCCGTCGGCGCCCGGCGGCGCGGCGACGACCGCGTCCAGCTCGTCCAGCGCCTCGGCGACCACGCCCATGGCCTCGGCCCGGAACTCCTCGGTCTGGACGGCCGCTTCGGCCAGCGCCTTGCTGACGGTGACGCCGCCGGGCTGGTTGACCAGTTTCGACAGGCGCGAACGCCGCATGACCCAGGTGACGCTCATGCGGCCGAGCCTCCTTCGTTGGACAGGTTGATCTTGCCCCGGCTCAAGGGGTCGTGGCGACGTTCCGGCACGCCCTCGGGCGGACCGAGCTCACGGAAGCGGCGATCCGGCCCGGCGTAGGTCGGCGTCTCCAGCATCCCCCGCAGGTCCTTGGCGACCCACAGGATGCGATCCAGCAGCAGGGTGGCGATCAGCGGCCGGGCGACAATGAAGTTGGCGCCGCAGTCGCGCGCCTTGGCCACCTTCGACACCGGCGTATGGCCCGAGATCATCAGCACCGGCGTCCAGGCGTTGTCGAAGCCGGACCTGCGCAGCCAGTTGACCAGGTCATAGCCGTCCCGACCCGGCATCTCGGCGTCGATGATCAGCAGATCGACCGGATGGGTCCTGAGCAGGGACGCCGCCTCGTCGAAGGAGGCGCACTGGTGACGGGTGACAACGCCGAACCCGAGCAGGGTCTGGGCGGTGAGCCGAAGCGAGAACGGCTCGTCATCCACGACCATGACGGTGGCCTTGGACAGGTTGAAGACGGTGTTCGGATTGAGGTTGGGCGCCCCCGCGCCCTTCCGCTCAACCGGTTCGATGCTATCCGGCACGCCCTGGCTCCTGCCCCGGGACGCAAGGTATCCGCCGGTCCCTAATGCAACGGTTAAGGCGTCCGGGTGTGACGATCTGGCGCTGGAGCCGGGCTCACGCCGGGATGTCAGGGAATGGAGCCCACCGTCCCGGGCGGATCCTCGCTGGCGGCCGGCGCCGAGAGGTCCGGAATGAAGGCCTCCAGCTCGAGCGTGCGTTCTACCGTCCGCTGCACCATGCACATGTTGGAGGTGAGGCTCGAGAACGTGCCCCAGTCACGGCTGTAGCGCGCTCTGCAGTCGGCGTCGCGGAAGGCGATCCAGGCCCGCTGGGCCTTTTTCAGCCCGTCCTTCTGCTCCGGCGTCAGGTCGGCGATCAGGGTGCGATAGGCGGCGTTGAGGGCGGCGTCCTGCACCTCCAGCTCGGCGCTTATGCATTCGATCATGCCGAGCGTCGACGGGCCTCCGTCGGCGTTCAGGCAGGCGGTGAGGGCGGGCGTGTAGCGCGCCTTGACCGCAGACGGGTCCTTCGCCGCCGCCGGCATGGCGATGACCGCCGCTATCCCGGCGAGCGCCAGGGTCGCCCTGATGCCCGGAGCGCCGGGCCGGCGGCCGATCATGTTCTGAAGCACTTCCGTCTCCCCTCGATGGCGCCGTCAAAGGCGCTGCTTGCGACCGCCCGACCAGACTGGAGACCGGCTGGGACCGGGTCAACGACGAGACGCGCTCAGGACAGTCCCTGGCGACCGATGGCGTAGTAGCGGTCGGCGCGCTGGCGCAGCAGCTGGTCGGCGGTCATCTCCGACAGCGCCTTCAGCTCTTCCTCGATGGCGTCGCCGACGGCCCGCACGCAGGTCTCGGGATCGGAGTGGGCGCCGCCGGCCGGTTCATCGATGATGCGATCAACCACGCCGGTCTTGATCAGGTCCTGGGCGGTGATGTGCATCTGCTCGGCCGCATCCTTGGCGCGGGCGCCGTCGCGCCACAGGATCGAGGCCGCGCCCTCGGGCGAGATCACCGAATAGATGCCGTGCTCGAGGATCAGCACCTTGTTGCCGGCGGCGATGCCGATGGCGCCGCCGCTCATGCCCTCGCCGGTGATGGTGGCGACCATCGGGACCTTCAGGGTCAGGCAGCGTTCGGTGCCCCGGGCGATGGCCTCAGCCTGGCCGCGCTCCTCGGCGCCCAGGCCCGGATAGGCCCCGGCGGTGTCGACGAAGGTCAGGACCGGCAGGTTGAACTGCTCGGCCATGTCCATCAGGCGCACAGCCTTGCGGTAGCCCTCGGGCCTGGCCATGCCGAAGTTATGCTTCAGGCGGGTGGTGGTGTCGTGGCCCTTCTCCTGGCCGATGACCATCACCGGCATGCCCCGGAAGCGGCCGAGACCGCCCATGATCGCCTGGTCGTCGGCGAACTTGCGGTCGCCGCGCAGCTCGACGAACTCGTCGATCAGGCCCGCGAGGTAGTCGACGAAGTGGGGCCGCTCGGGATGACGGGCCACCTGGGCCTTCTGCCACGGCGTCAGGGCGGCGTAGGACTCGCGGCGCAGCTGGCCCAGACGCGAGCGCAGGGCGTCGATCTCGCTGTCGAACGATCCGGCCCCGGCGGTGTCGGAGAGCCGCGACAGCTCCTCGATCTTGCCTTCCAGCTCGGCGATGGGCCGTTCGAACTCGAGATAATGCTGGACCATGAATCGCCTGACGGGGCCGCCCCTGAGAGGTCGCGAACCTAAAGCGAGGGCCTTTCCGGCACAAGCACGGCTAGCCAAGCCCCTACCCGCCGTGTCAAACATTCGTTTGAATTGTAACGCAGGGGAAGCAGGCCATGGCCAGTCTCGAAGGCAAGACGGCGATCATCACCGGCGCGGCCAGCGGCATCGGCCGGGCGGCGGCGAAACTGTTCAGCGCGGCGGGCGCGACGGTCGTTCTGGCCGACGTCTCCGACAGGGTGAACGAGACGCTGGACATGGTCACGGCGGCCGGCGGTCGCGGCGTGGCCATCGTCGGCGACGTCGCCACCCCGGAGGTGATCAACAAGGCCATCGAGGCGGCCGAGATGCTCGGCGGGGTCGACGTCATGTTCGCCAACGCCGGCGTGTCGGGCGGCCTGCCGGGCCTGTTCGAGCTGACGGCCGAGCACTGGAACGAGGTGCTGCGCATCAACACCGTCGGCGTCTTCCTGGCCGTCCAGGCCGCCGCGCGGCTGATGGTGGCCAACGGCAAGGGCTCGATCATCTGCACCGCCAGCGTCGCCGGCATCCGCTCGGGCGCGGGCGGCATGCCCTACAGCGCCAGCAAGGCCGGGGTGATCAGCATCGTCCAGACGGCCGCCAACCAGCTGGCCGGCACCGGCGTGCGCATCAACGCCATCTGCCCGGGCCTGACCGAGACCGGCATGACCCAGATCGTCTTCGACCGCGCCCGCGAGCGCGGCACCGAGGGCAAGATCGGCCAGCTCAACCCGCTGCGCCGGGGCGCCGTTCCGGAAGAGATCGCCCAGGTGGCGCTGTTCCTGGCCTCCGACGAGGCGTCCTACGTCAACGGCCAGGCGATAGCGGTCGACGGCGGCCTGTCGAGCTCGCACCCGGTGGTCCCGGGGAAGATGGCGTAGGCACTGAGGGGACAGTTTAAGATGTCCCTTGGGACACCTTAAACT
>JBEIDC010000057.1:0-18978 GCA_040383665.1 Caulobacter sp. | reverse complement strand
GTTTACCCAATTTTGGGCCGCCAAGCCTCCGGGTTTTCCGGCCCTGGCGTTCATCTTGGGTGCCCCTAACATGTCGGGCCATGACGGAGGTTTGGATAGCCGCCCGATCACGATCCGTCATGTTGTGAGCCGCGCCGCTTCCTCCGGCGCGTGAGCGGGGCTACAAGCGCCGCCATTCGCCCTGGAGTGCCTGCCGTGTCGCGCCTGTTCAGCGCCTATGTGATGATCGACTGGAGCGCCGCCGCCGCGCCGCGCCAGGGCAAGGACTCCATCTGGATCGGCGTCATCAAGCGCGACATCCGGTTCCGTCCGACCTTCGAGGCCTTCAACCCGGCCACCCGCGACGCGGCGATGGTCCAGCTGCGCGAGATCCTGGCGGACCTGGGCCGTCGGGGCGAGCGGGCGCTGGTCGGCGTCGACTTCGCGCTGGGCTATCCCGAGGGGACGGCGTCGCTGCTGAAGGTCAAGGGCGAGGACTGGGCCGGCCTGTGGGCCTTCCTGGCCAAGGACGTCGTCGACAAGCCGACCAACGTCAACAACCGCTTCCAGGTCGCCGCCAAGATGAACCGGCTGATGACCGACCAGCCGTGGCCGTTCTGGGGCTGCCCGGCCAACGACGCCCAGCGCTGGCTGTCGACGACGAAACCCGACTACGACCGCACGGGCCTGCCCGCCGACCTGCGCCGCACCGACCTGGCCACGAAGGGCAAGGGGAAGTCGGGCGCCAAGAGCGTCTGGCAGATCTTCGGCAACGGCACCGTCGGCAGCCAGGCCATCACCGGCATCCCGCGCGTCAAGGCGCTGGCCGACGAGCTGGGCGACAGGGCCCGCGTCTGGCCGTTCCAGACCGGCTGGAAGCCGCTGAAGGACGCCGACCTCGAGGGCGTCGACGCCGTGTTCGCCGAGGTCTACCCGGCGCTGGGCGACGTGCGGCCCGAGCCTGGCGAGATCCTCGACCGCGCCCAGGTCCGTGCGCTGTGCGAGCACTTCCTGCGCCTCGACGAGGCCGGCAAGCTGGGCGCCGAGTTCGGACCGAAGGGCGAGGTCACCGAAGCCGACGTCGCCGCCGTCGAGCGGGAAGAAGGCTGGATCCTCGGCGCCTGAGCGGCTGAAGGACCCTGCCGGAGCGCCGGCCAGGACCCGATCTCGGCGGGTCAGGGCGCGGCGAGGGCGAGCGCATTCTTGACACCCTCGCCCAACCGTCCACCTTCCTGCGGGGACGGTCGGAGGACGTGCGGGCCTTGTTCGCCCTGCGGTTCGGGGCAGGCATGCGGTCGCCGGTCCTGTGGAAGCCGCAACCCTTCCTCGAGCGCAAGGACGCCACCCCATGACTGCTATCCGAGCCGAGCGCCTCTGCGCCGAGATGGACGGCGAGTTTATCGTCTTCCTCATCGGCATGCGCATCAACAAGCTGTGGAAGCTGGGCAGCTGGATGCCGGTGGCCGCCGCCATGCCGCGGATGCTGGTCGAGCTGTCGAAGAAGCCCGAACTTGGCCTGCTGAATTACCGCACCCACTTCGGCCTGAGGAACATCGTGGTGACCCAGTACTGGCGCAGCTTCGAGCACCTCGAGGCCTACGCCCGAAGCGCCGACGCCGCCCATCTTCCGGCCTGGCAGGCCTTCAACAAGGCCGTCGGCAGCAACGGCGATGTCGGCATCTGGCACGAGACCTATGTCATCAAGCCGGGCGCGTACGAGTCTCTCTACAACAACATGCCGCCGTTCGGGCTCGGCGCGGCCGGCAGGCTGGTCGAGGCGAAGGGCCATCGCAAGGCCGCGCGACAGCGGCTGACCGGCGCGACGGAGGCGGCCGACTGAGCCGTGCAACGGGCATGATCAGCCGTCGCACCCTGTTCCCGCTCGCCGCCGCCGCCCTCGCCGCCCCGGCCCTGCCCGCCCTCGCCGCCCCGAAGGCGACGACCATCCGCCTGGGCCCGCACCCGCGGCAGGCGCTGGACCTCTACGGGGCGCCCGGCCTCGGGGACGCGCCGGTGCTGCTGTTCGTGCACGGCGGCGGCTGGAGCTTCGGCGACAAGGGCGCGGTCAACAGCCTGCCTGACTACGCCGCGCGTCACGGGTTCCTGCTGGCCTCGGCCGGCTATCGCCTGGCGCCGGAGGTCGACGCCGGCGGCTGCGCGCAGGACGTCGCCGGCTGCATCGCCTGGCTGATGGAGAACGCCGGCCGGCACGGCGGCGACCGCAGGCGGATCTTTGTGGCGGGGCACTCCGCCGGCGCCCACCTGGCGGCGCTGGTGGCGGTCGATTGGCGATACCTCGGCGCGCACGGCGTGCAGCCGGCGGACCTCGCCGGCGTGATCCCCATCGACGGGGCCGGCTATGACGCGGTGGCGCAGATGGCCTACCTCGGCGACCGCAGGGGCCTGCTGCCGAACATGTACCGCCAGGCGTTCGGCGCCCGCGCGGCCGAGCTGTCGCCCACTCTGCTCGTCGAGCCGGGCCGCGCCTGCCCGCCATTCCTCATCTTCCATGTCGCCAGCCGGCCCGACGCCCGGCGCCAGTCCAACGGCCTGGCCGAAGCCCTGCGCGCCGCCGGCGGCTCGGCGGAGGTCGTCGCCGCGCCCGGCGAAACCCACCGGTCCATCAACGTCGACTTCGGCAAGGACGGCGATCCGGAGGGCGAGCGGGCGGCGGTGTGGATGAGGGGCGGCGCCTGACAACAGGGACCGTCATCCTCGCCCTTGTGGCGAGGACCCCGGCGTCGGTTCGCAGGTGAGCGTGTGATCACGCTCTGTCCGTGAAGCTGAACGAGGGGTCCTCGGGACAAGCCCGAGGATGACGGTCCTCATTAAGGCCGGACCGCGTCAGCCCGCCTCGCGCATCCCCTCGCGGCCGGTCTTCAGCCGCTCGGCCACGAGGAAGGCCAGCTCCAGCGCCTGTTCACCGTTGAGGCGAGGATCGCAGTGGGTGTGGTAGCGGTCGCCCAGCTCGCCCTCGGTCAAGGCGCGGGCCCCGCCGGTGCATTCGGTGACGTTCTGGCCGGTCATCTCCAGGTGCACGCCGCCGGGGTGAACGCCCTCGGCCTCGGCCACGTCGACGAAGCCCTTCACCTCCTGCAGGATCCGGTCGAACGGCCGGGTCTTGTAGCCGGAGGCGGCCTTCAGGGTGTTGCCGTGCATCGGGTCGGTCGACCAGATCACCGCCCGGCCGGCCCGCTTGGTCGCCTGCATCAGGCGCGGCAGCCGCTCATGCACCTTGTCGGCGCCGAAACGGCCGATCAGGGTCAGGCGGCCGGGCTCGTTGGCCGGGTTCAGCACATCGATCAGCCGCAGCAGGTCGTCGGGCTCCAGCGTCGGGCCGACCTTGACGCCGATGGGGTTCTTCACGCCGCGCATGAACTCGACATGGGCGCCGTCCAGCTGGCGGGTGCGCTCGCCGATCCACAGCATGTGGGCCGAGGTGTCGTACCAGTCGCCCGAGGTGCTATCGATCCGGGTCATCGCCTCCTCGAAGCCCAGAAGCAGGGACTCGTGGCTGGTGAAGAACTCCACCTGCTTCATGCCCGGATGGGTCTCGGGCGTCACGCCGATGGCGGCCATGAAGGCCAGGCTTTCGCTGATCTTGTCGCTGAGCTCGCGGTAGCGCGCGCCCTGGGGGCTGTCGGCGACGAAGCCCAGGGTCCAGCGGTGGATGTTGTGCAGGTCGGCATAGCCGCCGCCGGCGAAGGCGCGCAGCAGGTTCAGCGTCGAGGCCGACTGGCCATAGGCCTTGAGCAGCCGCTCGGGATCGGGCGCCCGCTCGGCGGCGTCGAAGGCCATGCCGTTGATGTTGTCGCCCCGGTAGGAGGGCAGCGTCACCCCGTCGATGGTCTCGATCGGCTCGGACCGCGGCTTGGCGAACTGGCCGGCGATGCGGCCGACCTTCACCACCGGCTTGCCGCCGGAGAAGGTCAGCACCACTGCCATCTGCAGGATCAGGCGGAAGGTGTCGCGGATGTTGTCCGCATGGAATTCCTTGAAGCTCTCGGCGCAGTCGCCGCCCTGCAGCAGGAACGCATCCCCGCGCGCCACGTCGCCCAGCAGGCTCTTCAGCCGCCGCGCCTCGCCGGCGAACACCAGCGGCGGCATCTTGCGAAGATCGCCCTCGACGCGGTCGACCACGGCCTGATCCGGATAGTCGGTCGGCACGTGTTTGGCGGGCTTTGCTCTCCAGGACGACGGGGTCCAGCGCTCGGTCATGGTCTCAAACTCTGAAATGGGACGCGGTTCTTACCCTAACTGAGTTTCGAAGGCAAAAAAATGCGCCCCAAAGGCGTCAATGTCGCATGAAGGGGTATGGTCGTGCGCGAAGGTTGCGAGGGTGATCAGACTCTCAAAGGGGCGCTGAACCGACCGCCTGTCGGGCAGACCGAAGAGGACGTCCGGGTGGCCTGGACGACAGGGAAGCGAGTGAGGGCTCCACCGTTCCTGACCATTGCAGGCGCTGATGGAACCAGGCCGAGGCGCGGGCATTGCGGGGACATGTCGCCAACAGGCGCCATTCGTTCCAGTGGTCGAGGGCCGGATCGCTTGCCATCCGGCGGCCCGGCGCGCAGGAAATGGCCTAACCCGAGCGGCATGGCGTGAAGAGAACTGTATGCGAGCCCCTTCGAGATCCGTCCTCATCCTGGCCGTGATCGCGCTTGCCGTGGTGGTAGTGGCGGCGGCGTGGGTGGTGGTCTCGCGACGGCCAGCCGAGGTCGCGGTTCTGGAGATCCGTCCTCAAACGGTCGAGCAGGCCCTGTCGGTAGTGGGTCGCGCCCGCCCGACGCAGCTGATCCAGGTCGCCTCGCCCAACTCCGGTCAGGTCATTCGTCTGTTCCACGACGAGGGGGCCAGGGTCGCGGCCGGAGACCCCCTGGCGGTCATCCTGGCGACCGTCGAACAGGCCCAGACCGACGTCGATGTAGCGCGAACCCTTGCAGCGCGGGCCCAGGCGACCGAGGCGAAGCTACGCTACCAGAGAACGCGAACCCTGCACGCGAAGGGCTATGCCTCGGATGCGGCGCTGGACGCCGCGCGCGCCGCCCTCGACACGGCTGAGGCCAATGTGACGGCGGCCTCGGCCGCGCTGCGGGCCTCGACCGAGCGTGCGCGGGAGTTCACCATCCGCGCGCCGATGGCCGGCGTGGTGCTGGTTCGACCGATCGACGACGGGCAGGTGGTCGGAGCCGGCGAAACCCTGTTCGAGTTGGGCTCGGCCAGCGGTGTCGAGATCCGCGCCGAGGTCGAGGAGGCCTACGCCGATGCCATCAGGCCAGGCCAGACAGCCCGCGCCGCCCTGTCCGGCTCGCCGGAGATCTTTCCCGCCCGGGTGACCGAGGTTTCTCCGCGGATCGATTCCGGCACCGGCGGGCGCACGATCCGGCTGTCTCCGGCCGACACCCAGGGCCTCGCGCCCGGTCGCTCGGTCGATGTGACGATCGTCGTCGCCCAACGTCAGGGCGCGATTGTCGTGCCGCGCCGGGCCGTGGTCGACGCCACAGCCGCCCCCAAGGTCTATGTCGTGGATGCCGACGGCATAGTTCGTATACGGATAATCTCCGTGGCGCGCTGGCCCTCGGTCAACGCCATTGTCGAACGCGGGCTGAGGGCCGGGGACAGGGTCGTGCTGGAACCCGAGGCCACGCGCCCTGACGCTCACGTCCGTCCCGTGGCGCAAGCCTCGGGCGACTGAGCCGTGTTCGCCCTTCACGTCGCCCGGCGCTACCTGTTGTCCAACCCTTGGCAGACCCTGCTGTTGATTGCGGGGGTCGCGGTGGGCGTGACGGTCTTTGTGTTCATCACCGCACTGATCGCCGGCCTCGCCGTCCGCCTGACCGAGCAAGTCACCGGCAGCGGGGCCCATGTCAGCCTGCAGCCGCCGACACGGGTGGCGCGGGTCCTGGCCGGACCGGACTTGCCGGTGGAGTCCGTGGCCCTGGTGTCCACCTTCCAGCGCAAGCAAATCCGTGACTGGCCGATGATCGTCGAGCTCCTGCGCGCCAATCCATCGGTTTCCGCCATCAGCCCGCAGATTACCGGCAGCGCCGTTCTGGTGAAGAGCGAGGCCGTGACCCCGGTCTCGATCATCGGGCTGGAGCCACAGGGAATCGACGCCATCTCGGAGATCACCCCGAAGATCATCGAGGGCGACGGCGATCTGGGCGCCGACGGCCTCTTGATCGGAGTCCGCATGGCCGAAGACCTCGGGCTGAGCGCCGGTCAGTCGGTCCTGCTGCGAACCGAACGGGGGGTGGAGCGCCAGCTGACCGTCAAGGGCGTATTCCGCACCGGCCTGCAGAGTCTCGACGAGCGCATCGCCTTTCTGTCCTTGCAGACCGCCCGTCCGCTTTTCGTCCTGCCGGAAGGGGTGACCAACATCGAGATCAAGCTGAACGACCCCGAAGATGCGCGCGCCATGGCGCGCTTCCTGGCCGACGCCACGGGCCTGCGCGCCACGCCCTGGCAAGAGAAGAACGTCAATCTGGAGGATGCTCTGGTGGCCCAGGGTCGCACCGGCACGATGATCCAGCTCTTCTCGCTGATCTCGATCATCATCGGCGTCGCCAGCGCGCTGGTGCTGTCCGCCTACAGGCGACGGAGCGAGATCGGGATCATGCGCGCCTTCGGCGTACCGGGCGGCTTCATCCTCTGGGTCTTCCTGCTGCAGGGACTGTTGATCGGCTTGATCGGCGCCCTGATCGGCTGCGCTACCGGATACGGTCTGTGCCTGTGGCTCGAAGGAATCACCAATGCCGCGGGCGTCCCGATCCTGCCGATCGCGCCGAAGCAGGGCGGCTATGTTGCCGCCCTGGTCCTGACGACGCTGGGCGCGGTTATCGCATCGATCCTGCCGGCGCGTTCCGCCTCAAGGGTGGATCCGCTTGAGGCCATCCAGCAATGACGCCGGTTCTCGAAGCGCAGGGGATCGAAAAGGTCTTCCTCAACGGTGACGAGGAAACGCGGGTGCTGAAGGGCATCGACCTGACGCTCGACAAAGGCGAGCTGGTGGCGCTGTTGGGAGCGTCTGGATCCGGCAAATCAACGCTACTGTCGATCATCGGCCTGCTGCTGAGGCCCACGGCAGGAACCCTGACCCTCAGCGGCGAGCCCGTACACGAATACAACGAACAGAAGCGGGCGCAGTTTCGCAATCGCCGGCTGGGCTTTGTCTTTCAGTTCCACCATCTCCTGCCCGACTTCACGGCGATGGAGAATGTCGCCTTTCCCGCCGCCGCCCCGGCCGGCGGCATCTCGCGCGACATGCGCGACCGCGCGCGGGATCTGCTGACGCGGGTCGGGCTGGAGGACCGAATTGATTTTCCCGCCACCCGACTTTCGGGAGGACAGAAACAGCGCGTCGCCATCGCGCGTGCCCTGATGAACCGGCCGGACCTGATTGTCGCGGATGAACCGACCGGCAATCTGGATCGACAATCCGCCGGCCAGGTGCTGGACCTGATGCGGGAAGTGAACCAGCAGGACGGAGCCACCTTCCTGATCTGCACCCACGATGAAGGCGTCGCCGCGCGGTGCAGTCGACGCCTGACCCTGGAGGATGGGCGGCTGGCGTCCAATGTCGCCCTTCTCCCGGATCGATAATGCCCCCTCGGGGCGCCGGGCTGACCTTGCGGAGCCTGGAGTCGCCGCCGATCCCCCCTTGCCTGCCCTACCGGCGCCCCGGTTAGCTCCTTCCTGGAACGCGTTATAAAAATCCAGGGAGCTGACCATGGCCGGAGACACCTCCACGACCGGGACCGACCTCGGTTTTGATCCCGACGCGCTGCGCGAGCGCTACCGGGCCGAGCGGGACAAGCGGCTGAGGGCCGATGGCGAGGCGCAGTACCGGGAGCTCTCGGGCGCGCTGGCGCGCTATGCCGAGGACGATCCCTATGCTGACCCGACCTTCAGCCGCGCGGCGCTGGACGACGAGATCGAGGTGGCGATCATCGGCGGCGGGTTCTCCGGCATGTTGGCGGCGGCGCGGCTGCGCGAGGCGGGGGTCGACGGCTTCCGCATCATCGAGGCCGGCGGCGACTTCGGCGGCACCTGGTACTGGAACCGCTATCCGGGCGCGCAGTGCGACATCGAGAGCTACTGCTACCTGCCGCTGCTCGAGGAGCTCGGCTATGTGCCGAAGGAGAAGTATTCCTACGTCAGCGAAATCTACGAACACTCGCAGCGCATCGGCAATGCGTACGGCCTCTATGACCAGGCGCTGTTCCAGACCCGGGTGCAGAAGCTGTGGTGGGACGAGGCGATCAAGCGCTGGCGGATCGAAACCAACCGCGGCGATGACCTGAAGGCGCGGTTCGTGGTCATGGCCCTGGGCACCGCGAGCCGGGCCAAGCTGCCGGGCATTCCGGGGCTGGAGGACTTCCAGGGCCACAGCTTCCACACCAGCCGCTGGGACTACGGCTACACCGGCGGCGACACCACCGGCGGGCTGACGGGCCTGGCCGACAAGCGGGTGGCGATCATCGGCACCGGGGCCACGGCGATCCAGTGCGTGCCGTTCGTGGGCCGGTACGCGCAGCAGCTCTACGTCTTCCAGCGCACCCCCTCGTCGGTCGACCTGCGCGGCAATTCCCCGACCGACCCGGCCTGGGCCGCCTCGCTGCAGCCCGGCTGGCAGCGGGCGCGGCGGCACAACTTCGCCGACATCGTCGAGGGGCGGCCGTTCGAGGTCGACCTGGTCAACGACAGCTGGACCGACATCTTCCGCAGCCTGGCTTCCGGCGTCGTCGCCGCGGCCCGGCGGGGCGAGAAACTGACCCCGCGGGAGGCCGCGGCGGCGGCGGAGCTCGCCGACTTCGCCAAGATGAACGGCATCCGCGCCCGGGTCGACGCCACGGTCAAGGATCCGGAGACCGCCGAGAAGCTGAAGCCCTGGTACCGCCAGTTCTGCAAGCGGCCGACCTTCAACGACGACTACCTGCCGACCTTCAACCGCGAGAATGTCGCCTTGGTCGACGTCAGCGAGGGCAAGGGCGTGGAGCGGATCACCGCCGGCGGCGTGGTGGCCGGCGGCGTCGAGTACCCCGTCGACTGCATCATCTATGCGTCCGGCTTCGAGATCTCGACCGCCTTCCGCCGGCGGATCGGCTTCGACATCGAGGGGCGCGGCGGACTGTCGCTCTACGACCACTACAAGGACGGGTTCCGCACCCTGCACGGCCATTCGAGCCGGGGCTTCCCAAACTGGTTCTACATCGGCGTCGGCCAGAACGGGCTGTCGGTGAACATGACCGGGATGTTCGACGACCAGGCCCGGCACATCGCCTACATCATCGCCCAGGCGAGGGCGCGCGGCGCGACCACGGTCGAGCCGACGGCGGAGGCCGAGGAGGCCTGGGTCGAAGTGATCCGCAAGGTCGCCATCCAGAACCGCGATTTCCAGAACGCCTGCACGCCCGGCTACTACAACAACGAGGGCGGCGAGCGCTCCGGCGGCCTGAACGGCCAGACCTACACGCCCGGCATCAACCGCTTCAACGCCCTGCTCGCCGAATGGCGCGACAGGGGCGACCTCGACGGCCTCGAGTTCGACAGGAAGGACATCCCATGAAAGACCTGCGCGGCAAGACCGCCTTCATCACCGGCGGCGCCAGCGGCCTGGGCCTGGCCATGGTGGAGGCCTTCGGCCACGAGGGCATGAACGTCATGCTCGCCGATATCGAGGCCGACGTGGCGCGCGAAAAGGTCGAGGCCCTCCGCGCCAAACAGATCAAGGCCGACTGGGTGAAGGTCGATGTGACGAGCCGCGACTCCGTCCGCGCCGGGGCCCTGGCCACGATCGCGGCCTTCGGCAAGGTCCACCTGGTGGCCAACAACGCCGGCGTCGGGGCCGGCGGCGTGTTCGGCGAGGTGCCGGAGGGCGACTGGGACTGGGTCATCGACGTCAACCTCAAGGGCGTCGTCTACGGCATGGAGGTGTTCGCGCCCCTGATGCAGAGCCACGGCGAGGGCGGCCACTTCGTCAACACCGCCTCGATGGCCGGCCATATCAGCCCCGCCGGCATGGAGCCCTACTGCGCGACCAAGTTCGCGGTGGTGGCCATGAGCGAGGGCTGGCGCGAGCAGCTGGCCCCGAGGAACATCGGCGTCTCGGTGCTGTGCCCGGGCCTGGTCAGCACCAACATCTACGCCGGCCGCCGCAACCGCCCGGCGGACGCTTACGGCCCCGACGGCCGGCCCGTCGACCCGGCGGCGCTGGAACAGCAGCGGGCATGGATGGCCGGCGGCATCGACCCGCTGATCGTCGGCCAGCGGGTCGTCGAGGCCGTCAAGGACGACGACCTCTACATCTTCAGCCACGTCGAGTACGAGAGCGTGGTCCGCGCCCGCTACGAACGCGTCATGGCCGGCTTCGAGAAGTCGAAGGCCAGCCCGGCCCTGAACACCCTGCCCAGGGATCGCCGCCTCGACGTGCCGCTCGGGGGGCGCTGACCGGGGTCAGCCGCCGGGGACGGCCCCTCCGCCCTTCTCTTCCTCAAGCAGGAGGGCGTTGGCGGCGTTGGCGGACAGCCGGACCTTGTCGCCCTCGATGTCGGCGACGAGGCCCGTCGAGATGTAGTGGTGGTGACCGCCGTGAGCGCCGCCGTCGGCCTTGGTCAGCTTGATCCGGTCACCCTCGACCTTGTCCACCGTGCCGAGGTGGACGCCGTCGGCGCCGATGACATCCATGTCTTCCTTGATCGCGGTCAGGTCGGTCATCGGGGGGGCCTCGTGGGTGGGGTCGATACACCCTGAACGAGCCGGCGGGACGCCTGTTCCCGAGCGTCTTCGCGGCGCCGGCCTGTCCACCCCGCCACGTCATCCTCGGGCTTGTCCCGAGGATGACGGTTTTGGGGATGACGCAAGCAGTGCGAAGCCCCCCTGACCCCCTACCCCAGCTCCGCCGGGACATACTTCTCGCGCATGGTCACCAGCTCTTCCGCCGCCGTGGGGTGAACGGCGCAGGTGGAGTCCCACTGCTGCTTGGTGACACCCATCTTCACGGCGATGGCGGCCATCTGGATCATCTCCGGGGCGTCGGGGCCGACGATGTGGACGCCGACGACCTGCTGGGTGTCGGCGCGGACCAGCAGCTTCATCAGGGTGCGCTCCTCGCCGCCGTAGAAGGTGACCTTCATCGGGCGGAAGACGGCGCGGTAGACGTCGATCTGGCCGAAGGCCTTGCGGGCCTCACCCTCGCCCAGGCCGACCGTCCCGATCGGCGGCTGGGAGAAGACGGCCGTGGCGATCGTGTCGTGGTCGAAGGTAGTCGGGTGGCCGCGGAACTCGGTCTCGGCGAAGGCGGCGCCCTCGCGGATGGCGACCGGGGTCAGGTTCATGCGGTCGGTGACGTCGCCGACGGCCCAGATGCTGTCGACGCTGGTCTTCGAGTAGGCGTCGACCTTGACCGCGCCGCGCTCGTTGAGCGCGACCCCGGCGGCCTCCAGGCCCAGCCCCTCGACATAGGGCTCGCGGCCGGTGGCGAACATCACCTGCTCGGTGGTGAAGGTCATGCCGTTGTTCAGGGTGCTGACGATCCCGGCGTCGGTCTTCTCCAGCCGCTCATGCTGGCAGCCCAGCACCACCTTGATGCCGCGCCGCTCCAGCTCGCCGGTCAGGTGGCTTCGGACGTCGTCGTCGAAACCGCGCAGGATGTTGGGGCCGCGATAGAGCAGCGTCACCTTCGAGCCCAGGCCGGCGAAGATGCCGGCGAACTCCACGGCGATGTAGCCGCCGCCCACGACCAGGATGCTCTCCGGCAGTTTGTCGAGGTGGAAGGCCTCGTTGGAGGTGATGGCGTGCTCGACGCCGGGCAGGTCCGGGACCGTCACCCGGCCGCCGGTGGCGATCAGGATCTTTTCGGCCGTGACCGTGCGGTCCTCGCCGACGATCTCGACGGTGTGGGCGTCCTTCAGCACGGCCCGTTTGTGGATCAGCTCGGCGCCGGCCTTCTGCAGGTTGGTGACATAGATGCCGGACAGGCGCGCGATCTCGATATCGTTGGCCTGTCGGAAGGTCGGCCAGTCGAAGGTCGGCTCGGGCACGGTCCAGCCGAAGCCGCGGGCGGTCTTGACCTGGTTGGAGAACTCGCTGGCGTAGACCATGAACTTCTTGGGCACGCAGCCGCGGATTACGCAGGTGCCGCCAACCCGGTGCTCCTCGGCCACGGCGACCCGCGCGCCGGTCATCGCCGCCAGCCGCGAGGCCCGTACACCGCCGGAACCGGCGCCGATGACGAAGAGGTCGTAGTCGTAAGCAGGCATCAAATCTCTCCGTCTTCCCGGCGAAGGCCGGGATCCACGGGGACGCCCATCGGCCGCTCGAGATGTGTCATGGGCCCCGACCTGCGCCGGGGACACGGGGCATATGGGCTCAGGGAACCAGCTTGACCACCCCGTCGTCCGTCCCGATCAGCGCCTCGTCGGCGAGGTCGAGGAACAGGCCGTGGTCGACCACGCCGGTGACGCTCTTCAGCGCCCCGGCCAGGGCGGCGGGGTCCTCGATGACCCCCGAGGCCATGTCGTAGATCACGTTACCGCCATCGGTGACCACCACACCCCGGTCGGCTGTGCGCAGCCGGGGCGGCGGCAGGTCGAACTCGGCGGCGATGTCTGCCAGCCGCCGGCCGGTGTGGGGATGGCCGAAGCGCACCACCTCGATCGGCAGCGGGAACCTGCCCAGCGCCTTCACGTGCTTGGCCGCGTCGGCGATGACCACGCAGCGGGCGGACGCCTCCCAGACCAGCTTCTCGCGCAGCAGGGCCGCGCCGCCGCCCTTGATCAGCGACAGGCCCGGGCCGATCTCGTCGGCGCCGTCGACGGTCAGGTCGATGGATTTCACATCGTCCAGGCTGGCCAGGGTCATGCCCAGCTCGCGGGCCAGGTTGGCGGTGGCTTCGGAGGTCGGCACGCCGCGGACGTCGAGCCCGCGCGCCGCCAGCGCCTTGACGAACCAGGCCGCCGTCGAGCCGGTGCCCAACCCCACGACCATGCCGGCCTCGACCAGCTGCGCGGCGGCCTCGCCGGAGATGCGTTTCTGGTCGTCGGCGGTCATGGGCTTTGTCCGGGCGGCTGGTTCAGAGCTGTTTAGCACCCCCGACGGACGGGGGAAGCGCCCTGCCATCCCCTGGCCACGCCCGTCAATGCCACGCCATCGAGCGACATAGGGCTGCTCTATGCTGCGATGCAATTAAATCAATTTCCTTTATCGCCCTGTCGCGGGTATCCCGAACGCCTCGTCATTTGCGGAGCGCGACATGTCCCTCATCAACACCGAAATCAAACCCTTCACCGCCCAGGCCTTCAAGGGCGGCAAGTTCATCGAGGTCAGCGACGCCGACCTGCGCGGCAAGTGGTCGGTGGTCTTCTTCTACCCGGCCGACTTCACCTTCGTCTGCCCGACCGAGCTGGAAGACCTGGCCGACAACTACCCCGAGTTCCAGAAGCTGGGCGTGGAGATCTACTCGGTCTCGACCGACACCCACTTCTCGCACAAGGCCTGGCACGACACCTCGCCGGCCATCGGCAAGATCCAGTACACGATGATCGGCGACCCCTCGGGCGTGGTGACCAACAACTTCGGCGTGATGCGTGAAGGCCAGGGCCTGGCTGACCGCGGCACCTTCCTGGTCGACCCGCAGGGCGTCATCCAGTTCACCGAAGTGACCGCCGAAGGCATCGGCCGCAACGCCGCCGAACTGATGCGCAAGGTCAAGGCCGCGCAGTACGTCGCCTCGCACCCGGGCGAAGTCTGCCCGGCCAAGTGGGAAGAAGGCGAAAAGACCCTCGCGCCGTCCCTCGACCTCGTCGGCAAGATCTAAAGACCACGCCTGCCAAGCCGGCGCCGTCCTTTGAGGGCGGCGCCGGTCTCTACCCCCTCCCCCGAGTATCCGTTTCCGGAGCGACGCCATGTTGGACGCCACCCTCAAGGGCCAGCTGACCGCCTATCTGCGGAACCTGCGCGAGCCGATCACCCTGGTCGCCACGCTGGGCGCCGGCGCCGGCGCGGCCGACATGAAGGCGCTGCTCGAGGACGTCGCCTCGACCTCCGACAAGGTCTCGCTGGACTTCGCGGGCGACGACGCCCGGGCGCCCAGCTTCGCTGTCACCCGCGCGGCCGGAAACGCCGACGTCCGCTTCGCCGGCCTGCCGCTGGGACACGAGTTCACCTCGCTGGTGCTGGCCCTGCTGCACGTCGGCGGCCACCCGCCGCGCATCGAGGCCGAGCTGGTCGAGCAGATCCGCGCGCTGGAGGGTCCGTTCCGCTTCGAGACCTACTTCTCGCAGTCCTGCCAGAACTGCCCCGACGTGGTGCAGGCGCTGAACACCATGGCGGCGCTGAACCCGAACATCAGCCACGTGGCCATCGACGGCGCCCTGTTCCAGGCCGAGGTCGAGGCGCGCCAGGTCATGGCCGTGCCCACCGTCCTGCTGAACGGCGAGCCCTTCGGCCAAGGTCGCATGAGCCTGGAGCAGATCCTGGCCAAACTCGACACCGGCGCGGCCGCCCGCGACGCCGAGAAGCTGAAGGCCAAGGCCCCGTTCGAGGTGCTGATCATCGGCGGCGGCCCGGCGGGCGCGGCCTCGGCCATCTACGCCGCCCGCAAGGGCATCCGCACGGGTCTGGCGGCCGAGCGCTTCGGTGGCCAGGTCCTGGACACCATGGGCATCGAGAACTTCATCTCCGTGCCGCACACCGAGGGGCCGAAGCTGGTCACCGGCCTCGAGCAGCATGTGAAGGACTACGACGTCGACGTCATGAACCTGCAGAAGGCGGTCAGGCTCGTCCCGGCCGCCACGCCCGGCGGGCTGGTCACGGTCGAGCTGGAGAACGGCGCGCGTCTGGCATCCCGGAGCGTCATCCTGGCCACCGGCGCCCGCTGGCGGCAGATGGGCGTGCCCGGCGAGGAAGAATACCGCAACAAGGGCGTCGCCTACTGCCCGCACTGTGACGGCCCGCTGTTCAAAGGCAAGCGCGTGGCGGTGATCGGCGGCGGCAACAGCGGCGTCGAGGCGGCCATCGACCTGGCCGGCATCGTCGCCCACGTCACGCTGATCGAGTTCGACAGCCAGCTGCGCGCCGACGCGGTGCTGCAGCGCAAGCTGAACAGCCTGCCGAATGTGACCGTCCTGACGTCCGCCCTGACCACCGAGGTCCACGGCGACGGCGTGAAGGTCAACGGCCTGAGCTACAAGGACCGCACCACCGACGCCCTTCACCAGGTCGAGCTGGAGGGCATCTTCGTGCAGATCGGCCTGGTCCCCAACACCGAGTGGCTTAAGGACTCTGTGGCCCTCTCGCCGCGCGGCGAGATCGAGGTCGACCAGCGCGGCGCGACTTCCATCCCCGGCGTGTTCGCGGCGGGCGACGCGACGACGACGCCCTACAAGCAGATCGTCATCGCCATGGGCGAGGGTTCGAAGGCGGCGCTGTCGGCCTTCGACTACCTGATCCGCCAGCCGCTGGCCGAAGCGGCGCAGGCGGCCTGAGGGGCGGCCTAGGAGGCGGCGCGCGAGCGGCTGAGGAACAGCACGGTCGAGCCGCCCAGGCTGCTCACCGTCAGCACGTTCAGGTCGCCGGCCAGCACCGCGGCCTTCGTCGCGGCCTTGTCGTCGAACGACAGGGCCGTGCGCGCGCCGCCGGCCTGACGATAGGCGTGGAAGGCGACGCCCAGCACCGAGCGCGAGACCGGCACCCCGACCCACCGGCGCCCGGCCGCCATGGCCGCCTCGTCCTTGCCCTTGACCCCGACTCCGCAGGCGGCGGTCGCCGAGGCCGGAACGCCGTCGCGCGGCTTGCCCACGCCCCGGCCGGTGATGACGAAGAACTCACGGCCGCCCACCGTCTTCTCGAAGGCCTTCACCTCCTTGAGGTCGCCGACCTTCGGCGTCTTCTTCGCTGGCGCGAAGCCCTGGTCGACGGCGCGGGCGACGGCAGCGGCAGGGTCAGGGACCGAGCCGCAGATGGCGCGGAAGTAGCCGAACAGGCCGGCGTCGTCGGCGCTGGCCGGCGCCGGGGCCAGCAGGGCAATGGACAGGATGGCGGCGGTGGCGATGCGCATGGACACTGCATGCCACGCCCGGCCCGGCGCGGCTACCCGCGCAGCCTCACCCGCGCCGTGTCCCCGGCGACCCGAAGGGCGGCGCGGAGCGCCAACGCCGGGGTCCATGGGGCGGTCTCAGAAAACAGGATCCGATCGCGGAGCTCGGGCCGAAGATGGATCCCGGCCTTCGCCGGGAAGACGGGAGCTTGAGCGCGCCGCCCTTTGAGGCCCTACCCCTTCTTCCGCGCCGCCTTCATCGCCCGGAACCGCGCCGCCCAGCCCGGCTTCTCCAGCTGGACCGAGCGCTCCAGGCCGAGCGCATCGGTGTCCACGTTCTTCGTGATCACGGACCCCGATCCGGTGTAGGCGCCCGCCCCGATGGTCACCGGGGCGACCAGCGAGGAGTTGGAGCCGATGAAGGCGCCCTCGCCCACATGGGTCTCGAACTTGTCGAAGCCGTCGTAGTTGCAGAAGATCGTGCCGGCCCCGATGTTGGCGCCCGCCCCGACCGTGCCGTCGCCCAGGTAGGATAGGTGGTTGGCCTTGGCGCCCTTGCCGACCTTGACCTTCTTGACCTCGACGAAGTTGCCGATGTGGGCGTTCTCGCCGATGTCGGCGCCGGGGCGCAGGCGGGCGTAGGGGCCGACGATGGCGCCGGCGCGGACCACGGCGCCCTCCAGATGGCTGAAGGCCCGGATCACCGCGCCGCTCTCGACGCTGACGCCCGGCCCGAACACCAGGTTCGGCTCCAGCACCACGCCGCCGGCGATCTGCGTGTCGAAACAGAGGAACACCGTCTCCGGCGCGACCATGGTCACCCCGTCGGCCATCAGGGCGGCGCGGGCGCGCTCCTGCCAGAGGCGTTCGGCGCGGGCGACGCCGGCCTGGTCGTCGGCGCCCATCACGGCGGTCTCCGACGCGGTGGCCACGCCCACCCGCCTGCCGGCCGCGTTGGCGATGCCGACGATGGAGGTGATGTAGTACTCGGCCTTGACGTTGTCGTTGTCGACGGCGGCCAGCCAGTCGAATAGCGGCCCTGCGGCGGCGGCCAGCATGCCGCTGTAGCAGACCCTCACGGCCTTCTCCTCGGGGCTGGCGTCCCGCGCCTCGACGATGCGCAGCAGGGCGCCATCGGCGTCCTGGATCATCCGTCCGTACAGCGCCGGGTCGGCGGCCTCGAAGGCCAGCATGACCAGGTCATCGCCCGCCGCGCGGCGGTCGAACAGGGGCGTCAGGTCGCCGGCGGTCAGCAACGGGCAGTCGGCGTTGGTGACCAGCACGTCGCCCTCGAACCCGGCCAGGGCGGCCTTCGCGCAGAGCACGGCGTGGGCGGTGCCCAGCGGCGGGTCCTGGATGGCCACGGCCGCGTCGCCCAGGCGCTTGCGGACGTGCTCGGCCACCGCCGGACTGTGGGTCCCGCAGACCACCACCACCCGCTCGCAGCCGGCCGCCTGGACGGCGTCGATGGCGCGGTCGAGCATGGTGCGGCCGCCCACCGTGTGGAGGACCTTGGGCGTTGGGGACTTCATCCGCGGGCCCTGTCCGGCGGCCATGATCACGGCGGCGCGTGCGGTCATCGTTGCGACTCTTCAAAGCGTTGCATTGGCGTCGGGTTTAGCCGAAAGCCCTGACCAATGCATGACCCCCTGAACGACCTCGCCGGCTGGACCCTCGCCTTCGACCTTGACGGCACCCTGATCGACACCGCGCCCGACCTGCTGGGGGCGCTGAACGTCATCCTCGTCGAGCAGGGCATGGCGCCGGCGCCGATGACCGCCGTACGCCAGCTGGTCGGCCACGGCCTGCGGGGCATGCTGATACGCGCCTACGCCATGGCCGAGCTGACGATCAGCGAGGAGGAGATCGCAATCCTCCGCCCACGGATCGTCGAGATTTACCGGGGCCGCATCGCCCGGGAGAGCCGACCCTTCCCCGGCTGCCTGGCGGCGCTGGCCGACCTGCGGGCGCGCGGCGCTCGCTTGGCGGTCTGCACCAACAAGCCCGAGGCGCTGGCGCGGCTGCTGCTCGACGAACTCGACATGACCCGCCTGTTCGACGCTATCGTCGGCGGCGACACCCTGCCGGTGCAGAAGCCCGACCCAGCCCCGCTGCTCGAGGCCATCGCGCAGGCGGGCGGCGATGCGGCCCGGGCCATCCTGGTCGGCGACGCTTCACCGGACACCGGCGCGGCCAGGGCGGCGGGCGTCCCCTGCATCGTCCTGAGCTTCGGCTACAACGACCTGCCGCCGGCCGAGCTTGGCGGGGACAGGGTCATCGATCACTTCAACGCCCTGCCCGGCGCGGTCGCGGACCTCGTGGCGTCTTGCCGTGCGCGGCCCGAGTCGCTATAGACGCCGCCTCCCGGGCCGAGAGCCCCAGAGCGGATGCGTAGCTCAGCGGGAGAGCACCTCGTTCACACCGAGGGGGTCACAGGTTCAATCCCTGTCGCATCCACCACTTTCTTCCCTTGTGGGGCAAGGGGTGCGTCGGTCGGGCCAGATTGTCCGACTCCCTGCTCCCCAGAATGCTCCCCGGCAACGCTCCAGTTCTTCAGGTTTTGTCAGGTTGACGTCAAACGGCCGCAAAGCCCCCTACCCGACCAGAAGACCAGGCAACGGCGGTCGCAGCCGCCCACGTTCGGTGAGCTTCAGCTCGCAGCTGGCGGACGGACGGCCGGCGGATCAGATGGGGCTGGAGATTGAACACGTTGTAGAGCGAGGCGTGAGGGTCTGAGAACGTCCGCTTCGGGTCGATAGTCCCAACTGGCGTCGCGCCGCATAGCGGACCTTCCAGCGCATGGCCCCAGAGCCGGCCCGCTCAATGTCGCCAACGGGTGATGGGGTGGACGCCCCCCGACGGCATCTACGTGCCAGAGTGAGGGTGTTGATCTTCACTCAAGGGAGGCGTCCATGGGAGACGTTACCATCATTGGTCTGGATATCGCCAAGTCTGTGTTCCAG
>JBEIDC010000056.1:0-19025 GCA_040383665.1 Caulobacter sp. | reverse complement strand
GCGCCTCCCTCTCCACCCTGCTCCGCAGGGTCCCCCTCTCCCAACAGGGAGAGGATAGAAGGCGCCCTGACCACACCCGCCCTTCGGCCTTGATGGAATGGGAGCGCGAGCGGTCGCCCTGGTCAAGGACGGCCCCGCGGGCCGCCGCGCAGCGGCCGGCGAAGCCGGTCCTTGAGCAGGACGCCCGCCCGCGCAAGGCTCCGCCAAGGCATCAGGGCGGGGACTGCCGGGGGGGACGGGGACATGTACCGTCTTCGGTACGTGTCCCCTGCAGCTTCAAGCGGCGGGGGACACGCACTGAAGTGCATGTCCCCGATCCAGCCACCCCAAGCACTCCGCTCATCCTCGCAGAAGCGAGGATGAGCGGGAAAAAGTGAGGGCCAAGGATCAACTCAGGGTGGAGGGCGGCCACAAGCCATGCGACGAATCCGTGTCGCAGAACTCTAACTGGCTTCCAATCCATGGCAGGGACGATCCTGATCAACGAAACTGGAGGCGTGGCGCTCAACTCGCTCGGATACCAGAGGATCATCGAGGCGATCCGAGAGGAGTTCAGTGAGGGCGAGGCTGACGTTCGGTCGGCGATCTACGAGGGAAATGACCTCGCCTGTATGAACTTCATATCCGTCAAAGAACAGGACGCGGCGGGCTTTCAGATCTTCGAACGGGCGGCCCTCGCTGCCTATGAGAAAGCCGAGCAGCATGGCCAGACATTCGCCGAATGGGATGAACTGATGGCCCAGCTGGCCGCCGACACGAGAAGCCTGCGCTGAAGTTCGCAACGGCTCGAACACGGATAACTGGTCACGCTCGCCCTAACCCCCCACGAACAACTCCCGGCTCGGGCACAAATCCGCCACCCGACACTCCAGGCACTTGGGCTTCCGCGCCACGCAGACATAGCGCCCGTGCAGGATCAGCCAGTGGTGGGCCCGGGTCAGGTAGGGCTCGGGCACGATGGCCATCAGGTCCTGCTCGACCTTGTCCGGGGTCTTGCCGGCGCTGAGCTTCAGCCGGTGCGAGACGCGGAAGACGTGGGTGTCGACCGCGATGGCCGGCTCGATGCCCAGTTCGTTCAGCACCACGCTGGCGGTCTTGCGGCCGACGCCGGGCAGGGCCTCGAGGTCTTCGCGGTTCAGCGGCACTTCCCCGCCGTGTTGCTTGAGGATGATCTCCGACAGGGCGATGACGTTCTTCGCCTTGTTCCGGAACAGGCCGATCGAGTTGATGTAGGGGATCAGGCCGTCGACGCCGAGCGCCGCCATGGCGGCGGGGGTGTCGGCGACGGGGAACAGCTTCGCGGTGGCCTTGTTGACCCCCACGTCGGTCGCCTGGGCCGACAGGGCCACGGCCACCACCAGGGTGAAGGGGCTGGTGAAATGCAGCTCGGTGCGCGGGTCGTCCGACAGGGTCGAGAAACGGTCGAACAGGTCGTCGATGCGGGCCCGCTCCTTCGGGCTCAAACGTTTGCGGCGCGCGGCGGGCTTCTTCATCGGCCGTGAAGATGGCGTGACCCGGCGCGCTCGCCAAGACGGGGGTCGCGACCTATGTTCCCGCCCATGTCCGGCCGGCTCTACATGGATGCGGAAATCCGCCAGAACGCCTCGCTGAGCCCGCTGGGGTTCAAGGTCATTCTCGGCGTGGTCGCGGCGGCCTGTTCGGTGTTCTCGCTGTTCTTCTTCGTCATCGGCGCCTGGCCGGCCCCGATCTTCCTGGGGCTCGATGTGCTGCTCATCTGGCTGGCCTTCCGGGCCAGCTTCCGGGCGGCGGCGCGCAAGGAGCGGGTGCGGGTCAGCGCCGAGCAGGTCGAGGTCTGGCTGGAGTCGGAGGCCGGCGAGCGCAGGGTCTGGACCTCGCCCACCGCCTTCACCGGCCTGGACGTCGAGCCTTACGGCCAGGACGACACCAAGGTGCGGCTGCGCATGCACCGCAAGCGCTACCTGGTCGGCCGGGCGCTGAGCCCCGAGGAGCGGGCGGATCTGGGCCGGGCCCTGGACGACGCTCTGCGCGCCGCCCGGGCCGAGCGCTATCCGACCGCCGCCGCCCTGCCGGCTTGACCGCAAGAACCGGGTGGAGCGATCCGCGCCCGGTTCCTAACTTGCGCGCATGGCCCGTGACATGATCGATGACCCGATGACCGCCACCCTTGTCCAGCTTGAGGACCGCGCCCGCGACTATCACCGCATGGAGCGGGCGCTCGGCTGGCTGGCCGACCACTGGCAGGACCACCCCTCGCTGGACGACGCGGCCGAGGCGGTCGGCCTGTCGCCGTTCCACTTCCAGCGCATCTTCACCCGCTGGGCCGGTGTCAGCCCCAAGACCTTCGTCGGGGCCATCGCCCATGCCGAGGCGCGGCGCAGCCTGGAGGCGGGCGCCAGCGTGCTGGACGCCGCCTTCGACGCCGGCCTGTCGGGCCCCTCGCGGCTGCATGACCTGTTCATCGCCCAGGAGGCGGTGACCCCGGGCGAGGCGCGGCGCCGGGGGGAGGGCCTGACCCTGCGCTGGGGCCTCGCGCCAACCCCGTTCGGCCGGGGCCTGTTCGCCATCGCCCCGCGCGGGCTGGCGGGCCTGGGCTTCGCCGGCGAGGGGGAGGAGGACGCGGCCTTTGCCGACCTGCACCGCCGCTTCCCGGCCGCCGACTGGGTCCGCGACGACGCGGCGGCCGGCGATATGGCGCTGGCGGCCTTCGGCGGCGGGGGCGGGCCGGTGCCGCTGGTGCTGATCGGCACGCCGTTCCACATCCAGGTCTGGAAGGCCCTGCTGCGCATCCCGGCCGGCCATACCGCCACCTATGGCGACGTCGCCGGCTGGGCGGGCAAGCCCCGCGCCTATCAGGCCGCCGGCGCCGCCATCGGCGCCAATCCGGTGAGCCTGCTGATCCCCTGCCACCGCGTGATCGCCCGCGACGGGCGGTTGACGGGGTACCACTGGGGCCTGGGCCGCAAGGCCGCGATGCTGGGCATGGAGGCGGTGGCGCGGGCGGGGTGAGGGCAACACCGACCCCCCAACCTCGTCATGGCCCGACTTGTTCGGGCCACCCATGAACACTGAACTGCCGGACGGGGCGCAGCGGATCGGCGGCGCTCTTGCCTGTTGGATCACCACGCATGGGTGGCCCGAACAAGTCGGGCCATGACGAATGTTGGGTGCGGGCTAAAGCGGGCCCACAGAATAAACCGCGACAGATCCACATCCGCCGCCAGCGCCCCGATCCGCGCCTTCACATAGGCCGCGTCGACGGTCACCATCTGGCCGCCGCGGTCGGCGGCGGTGAAGCTGATCTCCTCGACGACCTTTTCGAGGATGGTCTGCAGACGGCGGGCGCCGATGTTCTCCAGGCTGCCGTTCACCGCCACGGCGGCGTCGGCCAGGGCGTCGATGGCGTCCTCGGTGAAGACCAGCGCGACGCTTTCCGTGGCCAGCAGCGCCTGGTGCTGGCGGATCAGGTTGGCCTCCGGCTCGGTCAGGATGCGGCGCATGTCGTCGCGGGTCAGGGCCTTGAGCTCGACCCGGATCGGCAGCCGGCCCTGCAGCTCGGGCAGCAGGTCCGACGGCTTGGCGACATGGAAGGCGCCCGAGGCGATGAAGAGGACGTGGTCGGTCTTCACCGGCCCGTACTTGGTCGAGACCGTCGTGCCCTCGATCAGCGGCAGCAGGTCGCGCTGCACCCCCTCGCGGGAGACATCGCCGCCGCCGGGCCGGTCGGAGCGGCTGGCCACCTTGTCGATCTCGTCGAGGAAGACGATGCCCTGGTTCTCGGCCAGTTCGAGGGCCTCCTGGGTCAGGGCCTCCTGGTCGAGCAGCTTGTCGCTCTCCTCGGCGATCAGCGGGGCGTGGGCCCCGGCCACCGTGGTCTTGTGGGTGCGGGTGCGACCGCCGAAGGCCTTGCCGAACATGTCGCCCAGGTTCAGCATCCCCATCGAGGCGCCCGGCTGGCCCGGAATGTCCATGCCCTGGAACGGCGAGGCGGTGTCGGCCAGCTGTAGCTCGACCTCCTTGTCGTTCAGCTCTCCGGCCCGCAGCTTGCGGCGGAAGGACCACGGGCGGCGGTCGAGCCGGGGCCGGTCAGGGCGTCGAGGATGCGCTCCTCGGCGGCGGCCTCGGCCCGGGCGCGCACGGCGGCGCGGCGTTTGTCGCGGACCATGGCCATGGCGCTCTCGACCAGGTCGCGCATGATCTGGTCGACATCGCGGCCGACATAGCCGACCTCGGTGAACTTGGTGGCCTCGACCTTCAGGAACGGCGCCTGGGCCAGCTTCGCCAGCCGCCGGGCGATCTCGGTCTTGCCCACGCCCGTCGGGCCGATCATCAGGATGTTCTTGGGCGTCACCTCGTCGCGCAGGTCGTCCGGCACGCGGCGGCGACGCCAGCGGTTGCGCAGGGCCACGGCCACGGCGCGCTTGGCCTCGGCCTGGCCGACGATGTAGCGGTCGAGCTCGGAAACGATCTCGCGCGGGGAAAACTCGGTCATACGGACCCTGTGCTGCTGTCCTAGTTGGGCCTCGGCGGCGGGGTGAGCAGGAGGTCGTCGAAGACGATCCGCCAGCCCTCGGCGCGGCGTTGCCACACGCGCACATAGTGACCTTTGGTCTCCCCTCCAATGCCGGACCAGTCCATCACGCCATAGGTCCAGACCAGATCGCCGGCCTGGGAGGCCTCGCCGCCCAGGGTCGTCAGCCGCGCCGCCGCCGGCCGGGTGGCCATCTCGGCCTCGGCCGGATCGCCATCCTGCGCCGCCGACTGGACCGCGCCCCGCATCCGGCCGTCGTCGGCGTAGACGGTGAGGAATCCGGACTTCAGGTCGGTAACGGCCACGGCGGCCAGCGCCTCCTCGACCGCCAGCACCTGGGCCAGGGCCTCGCCGCTGTCCATCGGCGGCAGGCCCGTCACCGGACGCAGCCCGCCATCCTCGAACAGCCAGTTCCAGTCGCCGTTCATCTGCTTGTTCCAGACGGTGAATTGGGGTCCGCGGCCCCGGCCGGCGAGGGCGCAGGGCCCCGTCGCAGAGCCAGGATCGCCTGATTTGGCCATCTCTGCCCAGACGGCCACCATCCGGTCGGCGCGGATGTCCCGTAAAGTCGCGGACAGGTCCTGCGTGCTTCGACGTGCGACCTGTGGTCGCTGCTCAGCATGACGTGGGTGGGTAGCCTTCAATCGACGTCATCCTGAGCAGCCCGCGCAGCGGGCGTGTCGAAGGACGCAAGGCGGAGCGACACTCCCCCTTTCGTCATCGTCGGACTTGTTCCGACGACCCATGCGTGATGCCGCGGGCCAGAAGGGCGCCGAGCGTTCCGCGTGCATTTGTCATCTGCCAGTGTTCATGGGTCGTCGGAACAAGTCCGACGATGACGGTTGGTGGTGCGATCGGGAGCTTCAGCTACCCCGCGAACAGCATCAGCACCGCCGGCCCCTCGCCGGTCTCGACCACCGCATCGCCGACGAAGCCAGCGCAGGCGTAGGCGCGGCGGGCGCGGAGGTTGTCCTCATCCGGGTCGATGGCCACCACCGGCGCGCCGTCGGCCCGCAGCCGCAGCGCCAGCCGGCGCAGGAAGACGCCGCCGTGGCCGGCGCCGATCATGTCCGGCTCGCCGGTGAAGGCGTCGATGGCCATCGAGCCCGGCGGCAGGTGCGCGAAGTGCGGCTGCGGCCATACGTGCACCTGATAGGCCTGGGCGTAGGCGAAGGGCCGGCCTTCGAACGACACGATCCACTGGCGCATCTCCGGCGCCTGCAGGTCCCCGGCGACCAGCCCGTACTGCTCGTCCGGGTCGCCCCACCATTCGACCACCTCGGGCGTCGCCAGCCAGCGGGCGATCATCGGCAGGTCTTCGGCCGTCATCGCCCGAAAGCTGTAGGGGTCGCCGGCCATGCCTCAGCCCTCCGCCTTCGCCCAGCGGACCATAAGCAGCGACCGGCCCCAGTCGGTGTCCTTGACCTCGCCGGCCGTGAATCCGGCCTTCTCGTAGCAGCGGATGGCGCGGGGGTTGTCGGGCGAGGGATCGACGCCGACCGCCGGCGCGCCCTCGGCGAACATCCGGTCGACATGGGCCGCCACGAAGGCGGAGCCGTGGCCCTGGTCCAGCAGGTCGGGCTCGCCGATGTACTGGTCGATGCCCCGCGAGCCCGGCGGCAGGAAGCTGAAATGATGTCCGGGCCAGGCATGGGGATCATAGTCCTGCAGATAGGCGAACGGCCGCTCGCCGAGTGAAACGATCCATATCCGCGTATCGGTCTCGGCCAGGTCCTCGAGCAGGTCTTCGTGAGTCGGATCGCTGTCTTCCCACCATCGGGCGACCTGCGGCGCCGCACGCCAGCGCTGCAGCAGGGGAATGTCCGCCTCGGTCGCCCGCCGGAAGCTGTAGGGCAAGGCGCTCATCATCAGCCCAGGCTTTCCACCGTCAGCTGGCCATTGGTGTAGACGCAGATCCCGGCGGCGATGGCCATGGCCTTGCGGGCGACGTCCTCGGCCGAGAGGTCGGTGTGCTCGGCCAGGGCCTTGGCGGCGGCCAGGGCGTAGTTGCCGCCGGACCCGATGGCGGCCACCCCGCCCTCCGGCTCCAGCACGTCGCCGACGCCGGTGACGGTGTAGATGGCGCTCTCGTCGGCGACCAGCAGCATGGCCTCGAGCCGGCGCAGGTAGCGGTCGGTGCGCCAGTCCTTGGCCAGCTCGACGCAGGCTCGGGCCAGCTGGCCGGGGAACTGCTCCAGCTTGGCCTCCAGCCGCTCGATCAGGGTGAAGGCGTCGGCCGTGGCGCCCGCGAACCCGGCGATCACCTTGCCGCCGGCCAGGGTGCGCACCTTTCGGGCGTTGCCCTTGACCACGGTCTGGCCCATGGAGACCTGACCGTCGCCGGCCACCACGGTCTTGCCGTTCTTGCGCACCGCCAGGATGGTGGTGCCGTGCCAGTCGGGGAAATTCGTCGCGCTCTGCATGGCTTTCGATGTGGCCGCGCCGGCATGTGAGGTCAAGGACATGGCGTTTTCGGACAGCGAGGTCGAACGCTACGCCCGCCATCTGGTGCTGCGCGAGATCGGCGGCCCGGGGCAGCAGAAGCTTAAAGGCGCCAGCGTGCTGATGGTCGGGGCCGGGGGGCTGGGCGCGCCGGCCGCCCTCTATCTCGCCGCCGCCGGCGTCGGCCGCATCGGCCTCGCCGACCCAGACACCGCCGCCCTGTCCAACCTTCAGCGGCAGGTGATCTACGCCACCGCCGACGTCGGCCGGCTGAAGGTCGAGGCCGCCGCCGCGCATCTGTCGGCGCTCAATCCGGAGATCGTCGTCGAGACCCACGCCGTAGCGGTGACGCCGGACAACGCCGCCGCCCTGGTCGCCGGCTATGACCTGATCCTCGACGGCACGGACGATTTCGCCACCCGCTTCGCCGTCTCCGACGCCTGTCTGGCAGCGGGCAGGACCCTGGTCAGCGGCGCCATCGCCCGCTGGACCGGCCAGGTCGGGGTGTTTCCCGGCAAGCCCTGCTACCGCTGCCTGGTGCCGGAGACCCCGCCGGACGCCGACACCTGCGTCTCGGTCGGGGTCATCGGGGCGCTGGGCGGGGTGATCGGGTCGATGATGGCGCTGGAGGCGGTGAAGGTGATCACCGGGGCCGGCGAGCCGCTGTCGGGGCGCCTGCTGATCTACGACGCCCTGGCCGGCGAGACCCGCACCGTCCGCATCTGCGCTGACCCCGACTGCCCCAGCTGCGCCCGCGCTTGACCTGACGCCCTTCGCGCCATCTCATCCTCGCCAACGAGACAAGACGGGGGAACGCAAAATGAAGACGCTGGGCAAGGTCCTGATCGGACTGCTGGTCGTGGTCGCCGTGGTGCTGGTCGGCGGCTGGCTGATGCTGCGACGTCCGGCCATCCCGTACGAAACGCTGGAGGCCAAGTACGCCACCCCGGCCTCGCAGTATGTGACCCTCAAGGACGGCGTCCGCGTCCACTACCGCGACCAGGGCAACAGGGCCGGGCCGGTGCTGGTCATGGTCCACGGCTTTTCGGCCAACCTCGAGACCTGGGAGCCCTGGGTGAAGCGGCTGGGGGCTGACTACCGCATCATCAGCCTCGACCTGCCCGGCCACGGCCTGACCAGCGCGCCGGAGGGCTACACCCTCAAGCGCACCGGCTTTGTCGACATCGTCGACGAGACGGTCAGCAGGCTCGGCGTCGAAAAGTTCGTGCTGATCGGCAACTCGATGGGCGGCGGGGTGACCTGGGCCTACACCCTGGCCCATCCGCAGAAGGTGCAGGGCGCGGTGCTGGTCAACGCCGCCGGCTGGGTCGAGGCGCGCGAGGAGGGCGACGAGGGCCCCTTCATCTTCAAGGTGCTGCGCAACCCGGTCGGCCGGGCCATCGTCAAGGACCTGGACGTCAGCGCCATGACCCGCGCCGGCCTGCGCGACGCCTTCGAACCCACCCCGGACATGGCCACCGACGCCATGGTCGCCCGCTATGTCGAGATGGCCCGCGCCCCGGGCCACAAGGACATCATCCTGGGCCTGATGAGCAGCTTTGATCCCAAGGACGCGGCGACGAAGGAAAAGCTGGCGGCCATCACCGCCCCGACCCTGGTCCTGCACGGCACGGAAGACCGCTTGATCCCGGTCTCCGCCGCCGGCCGGTTCGGCGACGCCATCCCGGGCTCGACCGTCATCGTCTACGACAAGGTCGGCCACGTCCCCATGGAACAGATCCCCGACCGCTCGGCGGCGGACCTGGCCGCCTGGCTGAAGGCGAAGGTGTTCGTGGCGGGGCGGTGAGTATGGGACTGCTTCCGGCGATAGCCGGTAGCTGTCCCTCCACCCCCTTCGACGCTGTCGAGGGACAGCGACGCTTCGCGATGCAGTCCCCATTGTAGGCCCTGCGTCCTTCGACACGCCGCTTCGCGGCTGCTCAGGATGACTGAGGAAGAAAGCCAAACATCATAGTCATGCTGAGCAGCGCCGCAGGCGCGTGTCGAAGCACGCAGCGCGGCGGACATCGAATGGGGACACGTACCGGCTGCGCCGGAACATGTCCCCACCGTCCTACAGCATCGACGGGATGACCCGGTCCGGCGGTCTATGCCCGTCCATGAAGGTCTTGATGTTGACGATGACCTTCTCGCCCATGTCGATGCGGCCCTCGACGGTGGCCGAGCCCATGTGGGGTAGCAGCACGACGTTCGGGAGCTTGAGCAGCTTGGGGTTCACCGCCGGCTCGTGCTCGTAGACGTCGAGGCCGGCGCCGGCGATCTCGCCCCGGGCCAGCATGTTGGCCAGGGCGCCCTCGTCGATGATCTCGCCCCGGGCCGTGTTCACGACGACCGCGTGCGGCTGCAGCAGCTTCAGGCGGCGGGCCGACAGCAGGTGGTAGGTGGCCGGGGTGTGCGGACAGTTGACCGAGACGATGTCCATCCGGGCCAGCATCTGGTCCAGGCTTTCCCAGTAGGTCGCGCCCAGCTCGTCGGCCACGCGCGGGCTGACCGGTTTGCGGTTGTGATAGTGGATCGACAGGCCGAAGGCGGCGCCGCGACGGGCCAGGGCCTGGCCGATGCGGCCCATGCCGATGATGCCCAGCCGCTTGCCCCACAGGCGGCGGCCCAGCATCCAGGTCGGGGACCAGCCCTGGAAGCCCCCGGCCTGCACCACGGCCGCGCCCTCGACGATGCGGCGGGTGCTGGCCATGATCAGGCTCATGGTCAGGTCGGCGGTGTCCTCGGTCAGGACGCCCGGGGTGTTGGTGACGATGAAGCCGCGCTGGTTGGCGGTGGCGACGTCGATGTTGTCGACCCCGGCCCCGAAGTTGGCGATCAGCTTCAGCCGCTCGCCGGCCCGCGACAGCAGGCGCGAGTCGAGCCGGTCGGTGATGGTGGGCACCAGCACGTCGCAACGCCCCATGGCGTCGACCAGCTCATCGGCCGTCATCGGACGGTCGTCGACGTTGAGTTCGGTGTCAAAAAGCTCCCGCATCCGGGTTTCAACCGGGTCGGGCAGCTTGCGCGTGACGATGACTTTCGGCTTCTTGGCGGCCATGGACGCTTTCGGTGCGGACGTTGGGCCCTTGAAGGGCTCGGCGAACCCTTAGCAAAGGCCCGGCGGGGGGCCAAGGGAAGGCTGGATTGTGATGCGTTCAGAAATGCTGGCGCCGACAAACAAAGCGCTGCTGCTCGCGGCGATGGCGTCGGTGTTCCTGCTGGCCGGCTGCGACCGCCCGGGCGAGGCGGTTTGCGACACGCCCTCGCGCCAGCCGGTGCCCCGCTTCGTGGCGCTCGAGTACAACGAGATCAACGCCCGCAACGGTCCGGGCGACGATCACCGCATCCTCTGGACCTGGCGGGCCAGGGGCATGCCGGTCGAGGTAATCGCCGAAACCAGCGACTGGCGCCGCGTCCGGGGCCCCGAGGGCGCGGCCGGCTGGGTCCACAAGCGCGGCCTGATCGGAACCCTGGCGGTGATGCGGGTCAAGCCGGGGCAGGTCGCGCTGCTGGCCGAGCCGCGCCAGGGCGCCAGGGTCGTCGCCTGGCTCAATCCCAGGGCCGTGGCGACGCTGGAGACGGCGGAGGGCGACTGGCGACAGGTCAAGGCCGGCGGCCGCAAGGGCTGGGTCCAGGCCTCCGAGGTCTGGGGCGCGGGCGGGCCGACGCCCTGTCGGCCCCGGGAACATTGAGGCCGCCTGCCTTAAGTGCTAACCCCACCCCTTGTTCGGCCGCCCCGAAGGCGGCGAAGCCCCGGTGACGCATGACCTCGACGACCCCGCCGCCCATGGCCCAGTCCAGCTACAGCCACGACGAACTGATCGCCTGCGGCCGCGACGAGACTTTCGGGCCGGGCAACGCCCAGCTGCCCATGCCGCCGATGCTGATGTTCGATCGCATCACCCACATCACCAACGAAGGCGGGGCCTACGACAAGGGCCAGGTTTTCGCCGAGCTGGATATCAAGCCGGACCTCTGGTTCTTCGCCTGCCACTTCAACAATGACCCGGTGATGCCCGGCTGCCTCGGCCTGGACGCCATGTGGCAGCTGGTCGGCTTCTACCTCGGCTGGATCGGCGGCCCCGGTCGCGGCCGCGCCCTGGGCGTCGGCGAGGTGAAGTTCTCCGGCCAGGTGACCCCCAACATCAAGCAGGTCCGCTATCGCATCGACCTCAAGCGGGTGATCAACCGCAAGCTGGTCATGGGCATCGGCGACGGCGTGCTCGAGGCCGACGGCAAGCTCATCTACGAGGCCAAGGACCTGCGGGTCGGCCTCTTCGACCCGAAGGACATGGTCTGACCTGAAAGACCGGCGCGGGCGGCCGTTCCATGGCGGAGCGGCCTCAAAGGGAAAACCTGGGAGTAGTTCATGCGGCGCGTTGTCGTCACCGGTCTCGGTATCGTCTCGTCCATCGGGTCCAGCGCCGATGAGGTCATCGCTTCGCTGCGAGATGCGAAGTCGGGGATCAGGTTCACCCAGGAGTATGCCGACCTCGGCTTCCGCAGCCAGGTGCAGGCCGCGCCAAACTGCGACTGGGAAGCGCTGGTCGACCGCCGCGCCGCGCGCTTCCTGGCCCAGGGCACCGGTTGGGCCCATGTAGCCATGGAGCAGGCCATCGCCGACTCCGGCCTGGAAGAGACCGAGGTCTCCAATGACCGCACCGGCCTGATCGTCGGCGCCGGCGGACCGTCCACCAAGGTGATCATCGAAGCCGCCGCCACGACGCGCGAAAAGGGCCCCAAGCGCATCGGCCCGTTCGCCGTGCCCAAGGCGATGAGCTCGGGCGCCTCGGCCACCCTGGCCACCTGGTTCAAGATCCGCGGCCTGAACTTCTCGATCAGCTCGGCCTGCGCCACCTCCACCCACTGCATCGGTTCGGCTTACGAGCAGATCGCCTGGGGCAAGCAGGACGTGGTCTTCGCCGGCGGGACCGAGGAGCTGGACTGGTCGTTGTCCAACCTGTTCGACGCCATGGGCGCGATGAGCAGCAACTTCAACGACCGCCCGGAAACGGCCAGCCGCGCCTATGACGCCAACCGCGACGGCTTCGTCATCGCCGGCGGCGCCGGCATCGTGGTGCTGGAAGAGTACGAGCGGGCCAGGGCGCGCGGCGCGAAGATCTATGGCGAAGTGGTCGGCTACGCGGCCAACTCGGACGGCTTCGACATGGTCGCCCCCTCCGGCGAAGGCGCGACCCGCTGCATGAACCTGGCGCTCGCCGGGGCCGGCGGCCGGACCATCGACTACCTCAACCCGCACGGCACCTCGACGCCGGTCGGCGACATCAAGGAAATGGAAGCGGTCCGCGCCGTGTTCGGCAAGAACGCCCCGGCCATCTCCTCGACCAAATCCCTGACCGGCCACAGCCTGGGCGCCGCCGGCGCGCAGGAGGCCATCTACTCGATCCTGATGATGAACAACGGCTTCCTGGCCGAGAGCGCCCATATCGAGACCCTCGACCCGGCCTTCGAGGACATGCCGATCCTGCGCAAGCGGGCCGACCGCCAGGTCGAGACGGTGATGTCCAACAGCTTCGGCTTCGGTGGCACGAATGGCTGCCTGATCATGGCGCGGGTGTAGATATCATCGTCATCGTCGGATCTGTTCCGACGACCCAGGCTTGATGATTCAAGTCAGAAGGGCGTGGAGCGATCCGCGCCCTTCTTGCTGCCCGCAGTGTTCATGGGTCGTCGGAACGGGTCCGACGATGACGGATGGGGTAGGGGCGCGGGTCTTGCCCCGGCGCACGCCTCCGTTCAGAAAGGCGCCCGACAAGCCGGTCAGGGACGCGGCGCACGCACGACCGACCAGGACGGAGATTCCAGATGGCCGACGACTACACCTTCCCCAAAGGCGAGCTGATGAAGGGCAAGAAGGCCCTGGTCACCGGCGTTGCGAACCACAACTCCATCGCCTGGGGCATCGCCTCGCAGCTGGCCGCCCAGGGCGCGGAGCTGGCCTTCGCCTACCTGCCGGACATGGAAAAGCGCGTCCGGCCTCTTGGCGAGAGCATCGGGGTCAAGACCTTCATCCCGATGGAAGTCACCGACGACGCCTCGATGGACGCCGCCTTCGGCCAGCTGGAGAAGGACTTCGGGACCCTGGACGCCTTCGTCCACTCCATCGCCTTCGCCAACAAGGACGAGCTCAAGGGCTCGTTCGTCGAGAACACAACCCGCGAGGGCTTCCTGCGGGCCATGAACATCTCGGCCTTCAGCTTCGTCGACTGCGCCAAGAGGGCGTCGAAGATGATGCCGAACGGCGGCGCGATGATCACCATGACCTATCTGGGCGCCGAGCGGGTCATCCCCAACTACAACACCATGGGCGTGGCCAAGGCGGCGCTGGAGGCGGCGACCCGCTACATCGCCCGCGACCTCGGCCCCAAGGGCATCCGGGTCAACGCCATCTCGGCCGGGGCCATGCGCACCCTGTCGCTGGCCGGCATCTCCGGCGGCCGGGGCATGCTCAGCCAGGGCCGGGCGTTCAGCGCCCTGAAGGAAGACACCTCGATGGAGGGCGTGGCCGGGGCGGCGCTGTGGCTGCTGTCGGACCTCGGCTTCTCGACCACCGGCGAGGTCGTGCACGTCGACGCCGGCTTCCACATGATCGGCCTGCCCGACGGCGAGCCGGCCGAGGGGTAGCCCCTACACCGCGTAGGCCCGCATGAAGATCCGCGCCACCTCGGCGGCCAGGGTCTCGATTTCGTCGTCGGTCAGGTCGGGGCCCAGGTTCATCAGCGCCTGGGTCTGACGCTGGCCAAGCACCATGCCGCTGAAGAACTCGGCCGCCTGCAGCGGGTCGGCGACGTTCATGCGGCCGGCGCGGGTCTCCATCTCCAGGAAGGCGGCCAGCTGGGCGCGGGAGCGCACGGGACCGGCCTCGAACACCGCCCGGGCCAGGTCGGGCATCTCGCCGGCGCTCTGGATGGTTACCCGCATCAGGCCGTAGTTGCCGCCGTTGACCACCTTCAGCACCGTGCGGGCATAGACCCGCAGCGCGTCCTGCGGATGCTCCTCCGCCCCCGGCTCGCGCAGGGAGGCGGTGATGCTGACCACCCGCCGGTCGACCAGCGCCCGGATCAGCTCGGCCTTGCTGCCATAGTGGTTGTAGACCGTCTGTTTCGACACCCCGGCGCGGCGGGCTATGGCCTCCATCGGCGCGGCCAGGCCCCGTTCGCCCAGCACCTCGGAGGCGGCGTCGAGGATGGCCTCGGTCTTGGCGAGATCGATCTGTCCGACGAGTCTGGGCATCTAGGGCTCTTCCCCGGCCTTGGCGCCCAGCTGCGGAATGGGCGTGTTGCCCGGCGTGGTCAGCAGCGACAGCGCCGCCGCCGCCAGGGCGCCGATGGCCAGCAGCGCGAAGCCGTCGCCGAAGGCCAGCACCTGGGCCTTCTGGTGGATCATGTACTGGAAGGCCTTCATCGCCGCGCCGTCCGGGTCGATCACGCCCAGTTGCTGCATGCGGGCGGTCAGACCGGCCAGCATGCCCTGGGCCTGGATCGAGTCCGTCCCGACCTTGGCCGACAGCTCGTTCATATGCACCGCCGTCCGGGTGGTCAGGCTGGTCGACAGAACCGCCATGCCCACGGCGCCGCCGACATTGCGCGACAGGTTGACCAGGCCTGAGGCGTCCTTGATCAGATCCGGCGCCAGGGTGCTCATGGTCAGCTGGGTTGTGGCGATCATGGCGATCATCACCCCCACGCCACGAAAGGCCTGCAGCCAGGCGAACTCCCAGAAGCCCCACTCGTCGTTGATCGCGTGGCCCAGCCACATGCCCCAGGCGATCATGCAGAAGCCGCAGAACATCGGGATGCGGGCGTCGATCTGGCGGACCCACCGCCCGGCCAGGGGTCCGGTGATGAACATGGCCAGTCCGGACACCAGCATGGTGGTCCCGACCTCGGACGCCGAGAACTCGCGCACCCGGCCCAGGTACAGCGGCATCAGGAAAGTGCCCCCGTAGAGCGCCGCCCCCGATACCGTCGACATCATGATGCCCAGGGCGAAGTTCCGGTCCCTGAAGGCCCGCAACTGCACGATCGGCCGGAAGTAGCTCAGCTGACGCCAGACGAAGATCGCGCAGGTGCTGGCTGACAGCACGCTCAGCCACAGGATCAGGTCGTCCTCGAACCAGCTGTCCTTGCCGCCTTCCTCGACAACGTACTGCAGGGTGATCAGGAAGATGGCCATCATCGCCAGGCCGAACCAGTCGAACCGGCTGGCCAGGCTTTTGTCGCCCTTGTCGAAGTTCCCGTACCGCCAGACCAGCGCCAGGCTGAGCAGGCCGGGCAGGACGTTGATGTAGAACAGCCAGCGCCAGCTCAGCAGCTCGGTCAGATGTCCGCCCAGCGTCGGTCCGATCGTCGGCGCCAGGGTGACGATCATGCCGGTGACCACATTGGCCGTGATCCGCCGGTCCGGCGGGAAGGCGGTGAAGGCGATGGCGTAGACGGTCGGCACCATGGCCCCGCCGACGAACCCCTGAAGGGCCCGGCAGATGATCATCATCTCGAAGCTGGTCGACATCCCGGCCAGCACGCTCATGATCAGAAAGCCGGCGCAGCTGAACAGGAACACCCGCTGGGTGCCCCACAGGCGCGACAGATAGGCCGACAGCGGGATCATCACCACTTCCGGGATCAGGTAGGCGGTCTGGATCCAGCTGACCTGGTCGGCGCTGGCCCCTACGCCGGCCTGGATCTGCGGCAGGGAGGCCGCGACGATCTGGATGTCGAGGATGGCCATGAACTGGCCGATCGCCATCCCGCCGAACCCGAGGAACAGCTTGGGCCAGTCGACGGCCTGCGCCGGGGCGCCGGGTCCGCCCGTGAGGGTGGCGGCGGTCATCGCCCTACCGGGACTGGCCGGTGCTGACATAGCGGGTCGGCGCGACGCCGGACTCCGCGAAGCTGACGCCCGCCTTGTCGCGCACGTCGACGCGGACCTCGACCGACAGGCCCGGACGCAGGGCCCCGGCCAGCGGCGCCTTGCGGTCGACCGCCACCCGGACCGGGACCCGCTGGGCGATCTTGGTGAAGTTGCCGACCGCGTTCTCGACCGGGATCAGCGCGAACTCTGCGCCGGTGGCCGGCGCGAAGCTCTCGACCCGCCCGGCGATGGTCTGTCCGCCGAAGGCGTCGGCCTTGATCTCCACGGCCTGGCCGATGCGCAGGCGCGCCAGCTGGGTCTCCTTGAAGTTGGCGATCACATAGGCCTTGCCCAGCGGTACGATGCTCATCAGCGAAACGCCCGGCTGCACCAGCTGTCCGGGCCGCACTGCCCGCGCCCCGACCACGCCCGCGGCCGGCGCACGGATGATGGTGCGCTCCAGGTCGATACGGGCCTGGGCGACGGCGGCTCTTGCCGCCTGGGCCTGGGCCACGGTCTGGGCGCGGGCCGAACCCAGCGAGGCGGCGCTACGGCGCTCGGCCTCCAGCGCCGCCTGGGCCTGGGTCACACCGGCCTGGGACTGGGCGGCGCCGGCGCGCACGGTCTGCAGCTTCTGGTCGGAGACCCAGCCCTGGCGGGCCAGGTCGCGATAGCGCTTGAGGTCGGCCTCCATGCGCCCGGCCTCGGCCTGGGCGATGCTGACCCCGGCGGCGCGCTCGGCGATGACGGCCTGCTCCAGCGCGGCCTTGTCGTCGACGGCGGCGACGGCGGCGTCCAGCGCGTTGGCGTTGGCGACGGCCTGATCCAGCCGGGCCTGGAAGCTGGTCGGGTCGATGCGGGCCAGCACCTGGCCGGCCTCGACAGGGGCGTTGTCGGCGACCAGCACCTCGACCACATAGCCCGAGACCTGAGGGCTGACCTGGACGGTGTCGGCCTGGATGAAGGCGTTGTCGGTCTTTTCCCAGGCCTGCTTCTCGATCCACCAGACCCCGCCGCCGATCAGGATCGCGAGGCCCGCGACAGCGGCGACCGTGGCCGGAAGGATCTGGTCCCTGGGGATGAATGACATGGAGACGGCCTCCGCATGGCGCGAGCGGGCGGACAGCCTTCCACCCCCGAAGGCTAGGGGTATCGCCGCACAGGGGTTGCGGCAAGGGTTAATTGGACCGCTACGTCCAGTCTTCACGGCGCGGCGGCGTCCCGCCATGGGCGCGAAAGGCGACTTGCCGCGCTTTCGCGGCGTCGCGCGTCGCGGTAGTCTGCGGTCATGGAGACCGAACGAGCCGCCCCCCCCGCCCTGCGCTGGGTCGTCGCCTTCCTCGCCATCTGCGGGGCCCTGGGCCTGTGGCTCGGCTTCAAGGACCAGATCCGGCGCAATCCGCCCGCCTGGTACACCGGCGCGCCCGATCCGGTGACGCCCGGCGCCGGGTCCGATGACGCGGTGATCCGCGACGCCACGGCCTTCGACCCAAACGCGGACGCCCGACCCGATCCGGCCACGACGGCGGCGCGACCGCAGCCTGAGGCGACGGAGACAGACGAGCCCGGGGAAACCACAGGGGCCGACGCGGCGGAGACGCCCGCCCCCGCGACGCCGGGCGCCTCGACCCCGACTACCTCGCCGGCCGCGACGCCCGTGGCCCAGCCCGCGCCCCCGCGTCCCCGGCCCACCCCCGCGCCCCGGCCCGCCCCGTCGGACGACCCGGTCGGCGACCTTCTCGAAGCGCCTGGACCCTCCCAGGGCCAACCCCAGGTGCCCTACTGACATGAGTGCGCGTTACGACGCCGACGTGGTGATCGCCGGAGCGGGCGTCGCCGGCGCGACCCTGGCGCTGGCGCTGAAGAGCGGCGGGCTGGAGCCGGTGCTGGTTGATCCGGCCCCGTTCGACACGCAGCTGGCCCCCGATTTCGACGGCCGCTCCTGGGCCACGGCCTATTCCTGCTTTCGCCAGTGGCGAACCCTCGGCCTGGCCGACGACCTCGAGCCGCACGCCCAGCGCATGGACCACATCCTGGTCACCGACGGTCGCTCGCCCGGCGCCGCCACGCCCGGCCAGACCCCTTTCTTCCTGCATTTCGACGCCGCCGAGATCGCCGACCGCGTGGCCGGCGAACCGCTGGGCTACATGCTGGAAAGCCGCCATGTCCGCGCCGCCGTGGCCAGGGCGGTCCTTGACGCCGGCATCCGCGTCATCGCCCCGGCCCGGGTGGTCGGGGTGGAGTTCGCCGCCGCCTCCGGCAGGGTGCTGCTGGCCGACGGGACATCCCTGACCGCGCCGCTGGTCGTCGGCGCCGAGGGTCGGGGCTCGACCGTGCGCCAAGCGGCCGGGATCGAGGCGGTCGGCTGGGACTATCCGCAGACCGGCGTGGTCTGCACGGTCAAGCTGGAGCGGCCGCATGGCGGCGTCGCGCACGAGTACTTCCTGCCCGGCGGGCCGTTCGCCATCCTGCCGCTGACCGAGGACCGCGCCAGCCTGGTCTGGACCGAGAAGCGGGATCGCGCCGAGGCGCTGCGGACCGCCCGGCCCGAGGTCTTCCAGTCCCACCTTCACCGCCGGTTCGGCGAGTTCCTGGGCGCGATCGAGGTGGTCGGCCCGGTCTTCACCTATCCGCTGTCGCTGTCGATCGCCGAAAGGTTCAGCGGCCCGCGCGTGGCGCTGCTGGGCGACGCCGCCCACGGCGTCCACCCGATCGCCGGCCAGGGCCTGAATCTGGGTCTTAAGGGCGCGGCGGCGCTGGCCGAGGTGCTGGTCGAGGCCGCCCGGCTGGGCGAGGACATCGGCTCGGAGCTGGTGCTCGACCGCTACGCCGCCTGGCGCCGGTTCGACACCATGACCCTGGCCGCCGGGATGGACGCCTTCGTCTGGCTGTTCTCCAACGACCATCCGCTGATGCGGCTGGCGCGGGGCGTCGGCATGTCGGTGGTCAACCGCATCGGCCCGGCGAGGCGGTTCTTCATGCAGGAGGCCGGCGGCGCGGTGGGGGATCTGCCGAGACTGCTGCGGGGGCAGGCGCTGTAGGCGCTAACCATTACCGGCTCAACCCTTCCGTCATCGTCGGACTTGTTCCGACGACCCATGGACACGGCGGTCAGCAAGAAACGGCGCGGATCATCACGGACCCCCTTCGTTCGGCACATCACGCATGGGTCGTCGGAACAAGTCCGACGATGACG
>JBEIDC010000055.1:0-19895 GCA_040383665.1 Caulobacter sp. | reverse complement strand
GATCGAGTCGAAGTGGATGATCGGCGCGATCGCGTCGAAGAAGCTGAGCGCGTCTTCGCCGGTCAGGTCGAGGATCGCCTGCGCCAGGGCCGGCGAGGTGAGGGGGCCGGTGGCGATGATGACGCTGTCCCAGTCCGCGGGCGGCAGGCCGGCTATTTCCTCGCGTACGATGGTGACCAGCGGATGAGCCTGAAGCCGCGCCGTCACCTCGGCGGAAAAGCCGTCGCGATCCACGGCCAGCGCGCCGCCGGCGGGGACCTGGTGCAGGTCTCCACAGGCCATGATGATCGAGTCGCAGCGACGCATCTCGGCATGGAGGAGTCCGACGGCATTGTACTGCCAGTCATCGGACCGGAACGAGTTGGAGCAGACCAGCTCGGCCAGGCCGTCGGTCTGGTGGGCGTCGGTGCGGACGCCGTCGCGGCGCATCTCGTGGAGCACGACAGGCACGCCCGCGCTGGCGATCTGCCAGGCCGCCTCGGAACCGGCGAGTCCGCCGCCGATGACATGAATGGGGTTGAGGGTCATGCGCGGAGAAATAGGCCGCGCCCGCCGTCAGGGAAAGCGCTGATCGTTTCGTCACAGTGGCGCTGCGGAGCCGGTTGTGGTCCTCTCGCCCTGGTCGTTGTTTCGGGAGGGGTCGATGGCCGTGATCGACGTTGCAAGAACGGCGAGCGCCGGTATCGGCGTCATCGTCCGACATCCGGTCGCCGTGCTCGCCTGGGCGGGCCTGCTGCTGCTGCTGGGCGTTCTGCCCGCGGCGGGGTTGATGAGCGCCTTCCTGGGCGCCGTAGCGGAGATCGCCCGTATGGATGCGAGCGGCATCGAGCCGTCGCCGGATGCGCTGGTGCCGGCGATGTCGGCCGCCTTCGCGATGCAGCCGGTGCTGCTGGTGACCAGTCTGGCGGTCCGGTCGATCCTGACCGCGGCGGTGTTCCGCGCGGTGCTGGAACCGGCTGACAGCCGCTGGGCCTATCTCCGCGTGGGCGCGCGAGAGCTTTGGCTGGCGCTGATCATCGTGGTCTTCGGCATCCTGTCGTTCGTCGTGATGATCCCTCTGAGCGCCGTGCTGGTTCCTCTCCTGATGATCCTGGCGGTGGGAACGGAGGGAAATCTCCTGGCGGTGATCCCGACGATGCTAGCGGCCGTGCTGATCGCGGTGGCGGTGCTCGGCTGGTTGTTCGTTCGCTTCTCGATGGCGCTGCCGATGACCTTCGCCGAGCAGCGGTTCCGCCTGTTCGAGTCCTGGGCCATGACCCGCGGACAGACCTGGCGGCTGATTGGTGTCGGACTGCTCCTTATCGGCATCGTGCTGGCGCTTGAACTGGCCCTCCTGGCGCTGCTGGTCGTCGCCAGTTTCGCGTTTCTGGGTGAAGGCGGACTGGACGAGGCGGCGGCCAGCGCCTTCTTCGCCCAGGACGCGTCGATCTGGATGGCCGAGCTGGCGCCCTGGGCCGTCGGCATGGCGCTGGTCGGCGCATTGCTGGGCGCGGTGGTCACCACCATCCTCGCCGCGCCCTGGGCCGAGGCCTATCGGCAACTGTCCGGGCACAAGCCGTCCGAGTGATATCCAAATCCTGTCGCCAGCGGGGGCGAAGCAGGGTTTAAGTCAGCCTTGAAGAGCAGGCGCGCAGGGACGCGCGAGAGGACCAATGGCGCAGGCGCGTTTCTCGATCCGGGAGGCCGTGGCGGACGGTTTCGCTTTCTGGCGGACCCATTGGCGCAAGGCCGTCGGCGCCTTGGCTGTCGCCGCCGTCGGCTCGTCCCTGGCGGCGACGGGGCAACCGACCCTGGTGATGATCGGCGCCGGTGGCGAGTTCCTCGCGCTGCTGATGGCGCATGCCGTCTACTACCGGATCGCGCTGGCAGACCTGGGCGCCGAGAGCACGGCGGTAAATCGCCCGCTGGGCTTCCAGTGGGGTGCGCTCGAGGGGCGGCTGTTCCTCGTCAACCTGCTGATCGGGGTCGTCTTCCTGGTCATGATGTTCGTGGCGCTGTTCCTGCTGTTTGTGCTCATCTCGGCCGTGTCCGACGGAGCGCCGCCGCCTCAGGTCCAGACCCTTCCGGAGCTGTACGCCGCGCTCGGCGGCCAGGCCCGGCTGGTGCTGACCGTCGGCATGGTCGTCATCCTCGCCTCGATGCTGCTGATCTGGGCGCGCTTCTCCATGGCGGCGCCGATGACCGCCGCGCGCAACGGCGTGAACGTGTTCTCGACCCTGCCGCTTACCCGGGGCGTCGCGCTGCGGCTCGCCGCCGTATGGCTGGTGGTCCGGGCGCCGGTCTTCCTTCTGCTCATCCTGGCGCAGCAGTTCGGCGTGCTGGTCGGTGATCCGGCCTCCGGCGTGCTCGCCACCCTGGCGGTGGGCGTGATCGGCGTGTTCTTCATCCAGCCGATCCTCGTCGGCGCGATGGCTCACATCTATCGAAAGCTGAGCGTCGGGAGCCGCGTCTGATGGGTGCCTTGAAGCCGCTCGACGCCGCATTTGAGGGGTTCCGAATCGTCCGCGACAAGCCGCTGCTGATCCTGAGCTGGACGGGCATCTACTTCCTGTCGCTGATCGCGATGGTGCTCATCCTGTTGCTACCGAACCTGGGCACGCTGCAGGCGGCGACCCATGGCGGTGGCGAGCGCGACATCGATCAGCTGCTCGCGCGCTTCGGCCCCTGGATCCTGGTCGTGCTGGCGATGGCGCTGGTGCTGGTCACCGTGCTGCCCGGGGCCGTGTTCCGGGCCGTGCTGCGTCCGCAGGATCGCAGCTTCGCCTATATCAAGTTCGGGGCGGACGAGTGGCGCATGCTCGGCCTCTACCTGATCATCGTCCTGATCTTTTCGGTCGCCAGCGGGCTGTACAGCGTCGTGACCCTGTTCGCGCTGTCCTTGTCCGGGCCTATGGAGTGGCTGGTCGGGGGAATCGCCACGCTGGGCGGGCTGGCTCTGGTGGGCTGGCTGTTTGTCCGGCTGACCCTGGCGGGACCGGTCGCGGTCGCCGATGAGCGGCTCGACATCCGCGGCGCCTGGATGCTCACTCGCGGCGAGTTCTGGCGTCTGGTCGCCACGCTGCTGCTCAGCATCCTGTTCTACGGCGGCGTCCTGCTGCTCGCGCTGGTCTTCAGCCTGCTTTCGACCCGTCTGCTCGGCGGCTTTTCACTGCTGGGCGAGCTCAGCCAGCCCAGCGCCGCCCATATCACCCAGGGCGAGGCCGTCGCCGGGATCGGGCTGATCGTCCTGCAACAGGCGATCATCACGCTGCTGATCGTCCTTTGGGTCGTGGTGTTCTGCGCGGCGCCGGCCCGCGTGCTTCAGCAGATCCGCGGCGCCGCCCAGTCCGGCTAGAGCATGCCCGGGTCAGATGGAATCATCTGACCCGGATCAGCATGCTCTTGATTCAAACACATAGCGCGCGTTCGGGCGGCGGAACCGCGTACACTTCCGCCTTACGCGCTCTAGAGCGCGGTTGGGTTTGATTGAATCGCGGGATTCCTGTTTGGGGCGGATTGTGATTCAAGATGTGGGCTGGGCGGAGGCCAGCTTGCATGGTTCGACCCTACTCGATGGATCTGCGCGAGCGTTTGGTCGCGGCGGTTGAGGCTGGCGAGAGCCGTCCATCGGCGGCGCGGCGTTTCGGAGTGAGCGCGTCGGTCGCGGTGAAGTGGCTGCAGCGTGTGCGCAAGACCGGCAGCGTGGCGCCCGACCAGGTGGGGGGCTATCGCAAGCCGGCGCTGGAGGGTGAGCGCGATTGGGTGCTGGCCCGGATCGCCGAGAGGCCGGACCTGACGTTGCGGGCGTTGGCGGCTGAGCTGTCCGAACGTGGCGTGAAGGCGGGCCCGTACGCGGTCTGGTCGTTCTTCAAGCGCGAGGGGCTGACCTTCAAAAAAAACACTCCACGCGGCCGAGCAGGACCGGCCGGACGTGGCCCGCAAGCGGGCGCGGTGGAAGCGGCATCAGAGTAGGCTCGATCCCCGCCGCCTGGTGTTCATCGACGAGACCTGGGCCAAGACCAACATGACCCGCACCCACGGCCGGGCCGGGCGCGGCGCGCGGCTTCTGGCCAATACCCCGCACGGCCACTGGAAGACCATGACCTTCATCGCAGCCCTGCGGACGGAGGGGATCACCGCTCCCCTGGTGCTCGATCAGCCGATCAACGGCGAGTGGTTCCTGGCCTACGTCGAGCAGGTCCTGGTTCCGACGCTCAAGCCCGGTGACGTGGTGATCATGGACAACCTGGGCAGCCACAAGGGACGCGCCGTCCGAAGCGCCCTGCGCAAGGCCCGCGCCCACCTGCTGTTCCTGCCGCCCTACAGCCCTGACCTCAACCCCATCGAGCAAGTCTTCGCCAAGCTGAAGAGCCAGCTACGCAAGGCGGACGAGCGTTCCATCGAGACCGTCTGGCGCCGCATCGGAGCCCTGCTCGACCTGTTCAGCGCCCAGGAATGTGCAAACTACATCCGTCATGCCGGTTATGCATCAATCTAAGCCAAGCATGCTCTAGCGCCGTCATGGCCCGACTTGTTCGGGCCACCCATGAACGCGGATAGACGGGAGCGCGTGATGCGGATCGGCAATGGATTTACCGGCTAGCCCACCACGCATGGGTGGCCCGAACACGTCGGGCCATGAGGGAGAGTGGGACCTCGTCTGGAGACACGTACTGAAGTGCATGTCCCCGACCGCTCAGCCCGCCAGCGCGCCCCACATGGCCATGGCCAGGCCAAAGGCGCGCATGTCGCCCGTGGTGGTGCCGGCCATGCGGTTCATTGCGTAGGCGAAGGTGGTGTGGGCATCCATGTCGATGATGACCAGCGAGCCGCCATAACCACCCCAGTAGATGGTGTTTGGGTTGGGCAGCGGCACCATGCCGCCCGCGAGGCCAAAGCCCATGCCGTAGCGGACCGGGATGCCGAGCACGAGGTCCTTACCCTCGATCTGCAGCTCGAGCGCCCTGCGGCAACCGGCTTCCGACAGGAAGCGCTTGCCCCTGGCCACCCCGCCGTTGGCGAGGATGGACTGGACCAGCGCCACGGACCGGGCGTTGCCCGTGCCGCCCGCCGCCGGGATCTCGGCCCCGCGCCAGGCCCGGGTCCGGGTTGCGGAGACGTCGATGGGCGGGTTGTTGATCTTGTAGGTCCCGGAGCCTTCACCGATGGAGGCATCGGCCGGCGGCGGCGGGATCAGCTCGGCGACGCGATGGTCTTCCGAGGCCGGCAGGCCGATGTGGAAGTCGGCGCCCAGCGGCTCGGCGATCTCCTCGCGGAACACCGTGCCCAGCGACTTGCCGGTGATGCGACGGATCACCTCGCCGACCAGAAAACCCTGGCTCATGGCGTGATAGCCCGGGGCGCTGCCGGGCTCCCAGAACGGCGCTTGGGCGGCCAGAAGGGACGTGGCCTTTTCCCAGTCGTAGAGCATCTCGCCCGAGGCCGGCAGTTCCCAGCCGGACACGCCGGCCGAGTGGCTCATCAGCTGGCTGACCTTGACGTCCTGCTTGCCGTTGGCGGCGAACTCCGGCCAGTACTTCGCGACCGGCGCGTCGAAATCCAGCTCGCCGCGGTCAGCGACCATCAGCGCCGTCAGGGCGGTCATGGTCTTGGTGGTCGAGTAGACGTTGACGATGGTGTCCTGGACCCAGGGCTTGGTACCCGCCGCGTCGGCGAAACCGCCCCACAGATCGACGACCGTCTCGCCCTCGAGGGTGGCGCAGAACGAGGCGCCGAGGTCGGCGCCGCTGGACAGATTGTCTTCAAAGACCTTGCGGACCTCGGCGAAGCGGTCGTGCGTGAATCCCTGAACCGAACCATCGGCCATGGCCGTATCCCCCTGTGTTTTTTCCAGCCTAGCAGCAGGCGAAGGGGCAGGTCACCGGTTACCCAGCGGAACGTTCCGCCGCTTTCGCCGCGTCCCACAGGGCGTCCATTTCGGCCAGGTCCGACTGTTCGGGCGTCTTGCCGCGCTGCGCCAGGGCATCTTCGATGAAGCCGAAGCGGCGCACGAACTTGGCGTTGGTGGCGCGCAGGGCGTCTTCGGGCTCGATGTCCAGCTCGCGGGCCAGGTTGGCGATGACGAAGAGCACATCGCCGAGTTCGCCGCGCATCCTGTCGCGATCCCCCGCCTCGATCTCGACCTTCAGTTCGCCGATCTCCTCCTCGAGCTTGTCGAGGACTTCCGTCACGCTGGGCCAGACGAAACCGACCCGGGCGGCGCGCTTGTTGAGCTTCACCGCCCGCGTAAGGGCGGGCAGGCCGACAGGGACATCGTCCAGAACGCCTGTGCGGGCCTTCTGATCGCGTTCCTGCTGCTTGAGGACCTCCCAGGCGACGACCTGTTCGCCGCTGGTGCGGTAGCTTTCGTCGCCGAAGACATGCGGATGGCGGCGGATCATCTTGTCGTTGATGGCGTCCGCCACGTCGGCGAGGTCAAAGGCGCCCTGTTCCTCGGCCATGCGGGCATGGAAGACGACCTGCAGCAGCAGATCGCCCAGCTCCTCCTTGAGGTCCTTCAGGTCGTTACGCTCGATGGCGTCGGCGACTTCATAGGCCTCCTCCACCGTATAGGGCGCGATGGTCGCGAAGGTCTGCTCCAGGTCCCAGGCGCAGCCGCCGTCCGGGTCGCGCAGCCTGGCCATGATCTCGACCAGCCTGAAGAGCGGATGGGCCTCAGGGGATGACGGGATTGACGACATTCGGGTTGGTCCCTGCCACGTCCTCGGGGGTCGGAGGCGGGAACGTTCCGTCCTTGTCGCCGAGCTGACGCAGAATCTCGGCGTGTTTCGCCTCGGTCAGGGGATAGCCGATCATGCAGGCCGCCGCGAGCAGTCCGATGACGCCCGGTGCGAAGGCGTAGAGCGCCTGAAGGCCCTGCATCGACAGCTCGGTGCTGTTGGCCGCATTGACGGCGTCGAACCCGAGGCCGTCCAGCAGGAACAGGCTGCAGACCGCCAGCGCCGAGCCGACCTTCACGGTGCCGGTGAGGATCGCGTAGAGCAGGCCGGTCCGGTCCTTGCCGGACTCCAGCCGTTCCTCGTCGCCGTAGTCCGCCAGCATCGAGCGCAGCAGCAGCGCGCCGGCCGAATAGGGGATGCCCGCCGCCATCAGGAACGGCACCGCCAGCCAGAAATTGCCGGCAGGGAGGGTGACGACCAGGAACTGGACCACGGCGTAGGTCACGCAGGCGGCGATCAGGGCCTTCGCCTTGCCGACCCGCTTGGCCAGCATGGTCCAGATGAAGCCGCCGAGGATGGCGGCCAGGAAGTAGAACAGCAGAAGCGTCGAGGCCTCCAGGAAGGTGAAGGCCTTCACCCGGGTGAAGTAGAAGAAGAACAGGGTCCCGGCGATCCCGGGGGCGAGGCCGGTCAACAGGTCGGCGCCCAGGATACGGACCACGGTCGGTCGGCTGATCAGCCGGAAATAGTCCTTCAGCGAGGCCTTTTCGGGATTGGCGTCCTCAACCACGGGCGGCTCGGGCACGCGCCAGAGCGCCAGCAGGGCCATCAATGGCAACAGGACGACGATGAACCAGCCCTGGCCAGCGACGATCTCCGTCTCGCCATCCCCAAGGCCGATGCGGCTGAGCAGCAGCGGCAGGGTCAGGATGATGATCATCCCGATGACGTTGCCGGTCTGCCAGAAGGCGTAGATGCGGGACCGCTCATGGTAGTCGGTGGTCAGCTTCGAGGCCCAGGAGGTGTGAGCCAGGGTGGCGATCGACAGCCCGAAGTAGACCACGATCAGCCAGAACCACAGATAGCCGGCTCCCACGCCCGGCTTGGCCATGAACAGCATGTAGATGGCCAGCATCAGGAAGGGGATGCTGATCGCCAGCCAGCCCTTGAACCGGCCGAAGGACCAGCGCGTGCGGTCGAGGATGCCGCCGAAAACGGGATCGAAGCCGATGTCGATCAGCCGCACCATGACGAAGGCCAGGCTGACCGCCGAGAGGTTCACCCCGAGCGTCTCGGAATAGTAGTGCGGAAGGGTGATCACCAGCGGCAGGCCGAAGGCCGCCAGCGGCAGACATGGCGCAGCGAAGGCCGCGAGGGTCAGGAAAGATCGTCGGCCGCCGGCCATGTCGCCTCACGCTAATCTGTCGGCGAATTGGCATCGCCGTTCACCGGCCAAGAGACCGTGTGAACGGCGACGGGGCAAGCCCAGAAGTTCTGCTACTTCCCGGCCAGGGCGTCGCCCTTGGCCACCTTGCGGGCGAAGCGGTCGAAGGTCGTCTCGGCATCGGTCCAGGTGCCGGCGGCGATGGTGTTGCGGAAGTCGCTCTCGTACCAGCGATAGCTCACCGGAACCGTACCGTCGGCCGACACCAGGGCGCCCGACAGCGTGGCGCCGCCAATGCCGCGGCTCTGATAGGACAGGCCCGGCGTGCGCGTCATCTGTCGGAGGGTGGGCCGGTTGGGCGTCGCGTCCTCGATGACGAGGTTGAGCACCGCGCCACCCGCGGTCAGTCCGCCGGAGCGTCCGAGCTCGCGCTCGAGCGATTCGCGCAGTTCGGCCTTCAGGAAGTCGAGGTCGCGGGCGTCGACGGTGTCGGTCTTGTCGGCGAGCCCGGCGCCGATTTCGATGTTGATCGAAGAGATCCCGGCGGGGGCGGCCTGGGCCGAAACAGCCAGGGCGGCGGCGATCACCGTCGTCGTCAGGAAAGTGGGCAGGCGCATGCGCATGGCTCCGATGTCGTGGTCAGTCCCTCATACCCAGAATGGGCCCAGTCGGGCGCGTCCGCAAGGGACGACGCCGTGGCGGTCAGGACCTTCGTCTGGAAGCTTCCTCTACGACAGGCTGGAGGGTCGGCCCCCGCGCCTCTAGGCTGGGACAAAACCGGGCAGGGAGACGAGGATATGAGCGATCTGGTGTTGCGCGAGGACGTGGGCGGGGCGGCGATCCTGACCCTGAACCGGCCCGACAAGCTGAACTCCCTCAATGTGCCGGTGTTCGAGGCGCTGGAAGCCCATGTGAAGGCCATCGAGGCCTCGCCCGGCGCCGTGGCCGTGGTCGTCCTGCGCGGGGCAGGGCGCTGCTTCTCGGCCGGCCACGACCTGGGCGACATCGCCACCGGCGAGAAGCTGCCGCGTGCGAACTATCAGTCGCATGTCATTGAAAGACTGGCTGATCTTCCGCTTCCCGTGATCTGCGCCGTGCACGGTCACTGCTACACGGGCGCGCTGGAGCTGGCCCTGGCCGGGGACATCATCCTGGCCTCTGAGAACGCGAAGTTCGCCGACACCCACGCCCGCTGGGCGCTGACGCCTGTCTGGGGCCTGTCCCAGCGCCTGCCGCGCCGGGTCGGGACCTACAAGGCGCGCGAGATGATGTTCACCTGCCGAACCTACTCCGGGCGCGAGGCCGAGGCGATGGGCCTGGCCAACACCTGCGTGGCGGACGACCAGTTCGACTCCGCCATTCACGCCCTGGTCGCCGAGATCGCCGCCAACTCGCCGTTCAGCCACGCCGCCAACAAGCGGCTGGTGACCCACACCGACGGTCTGCCCATCGGCGCGGGTCTGGCGCACGAGATCTACAAGGGGGAGGGCGTGGGTCCCGACATGCGCGACCGCATCGCCGCCTTCGCCGCCCGCAGCAAGAAGGGGTAGGGGGCCCTCAAGCCCCCTTCACCAGCACCTCGGCGATCTGGATGGCGTTCAGCGCCGCGCCCTTGCGCAGGTTGTCGCCGCTGACGAAGAGCGCCAGCCCGTGTTCCACGGTCGGGTCGGCGCGCACGCGGCCGACGAAGACCGGGTCCTGGCCCGCGGCGGCGAGCGGGTTGGGCGCCTCGGTCAGCACCACGCCCGGCGCTTGCGCCAGCAGGGTCAGGGCCTGTTCACGCGAGATAGGCCGTTCGAACTCGAGGTTCATCGCCAGGGAATGGCCGGTGAACACCGGCACCCGCACGCAGGTGCCGCTGACCGGCAGGCCCGGGATGCCCAGGATCTTGCGGGTCTCGTCGCGCAGCTTGGTCTCTTCCTCGGTGTAGCCGTCCTCGCCCAGTACGTAGTTCAGCGAATTGACGTTGAACGCCATGGTCGACGACCACTTGGCGGCGGGCGGGAAGGGGATGGCGTCGCCATGGCGGGCAAGGACGGCGGCGCCGTCACCTGCGGCCGCCACCTCGGCCTCTAGGATGCGGATGCCCTCGACCCCGGCGCCGGACACGGCCTGGTAGGTGCTGGCCACCAGGCGCTTGAGGCCGGCGGCGTCGTGCAACGGCCGCACGGCCGGCATGGCGACCATGGTGGTGCAGTTGGGGTTGGCGACGATGCCCTTGGGGATGTCACGCAGCGCTTCCGGGTTGACCTCGGATACCACCAGCGGGACGTCGGGGTCGTTGCGCCAGGCCGAGGAGTTGTCGATCACGATTGCCCCGGCCGCCGCGACCTTCGGGGCCAGCGCCCGGGACATCGAGCCGCCGGCCGAGAAGAACACCACGTCCAGACCGCTGTAGTCGGCGGTCGCGGCGTCCTCAACGACGATCTCGCCGCCATTCCACGGCAGGCTCGAACCCGCCGAGCGCGCCGAGGCGAACAGGCGCAGCGTTGCGACCGGGAAGCCGCGCTCGGTGAGCAGCTCAAGCATCATCGAGCCGACAAGGCCGGTTGCGCCGACGATGCCGACACGGGCGGGCGAGGGGATCGAGGGGGGATTGGTCATGGCGGGCGTCTCCTTTGAAGGGCGTGACGCGCGGGGACCTGGCTGTCTCTGTCTGGAGGGCCCCGCGCTGGCTGGCGGGGCGGCGGTCCGGTCGCTGCGCTAGGCGCGCGTCCCCGAAATCGCCCCGCCGGTGCGGGTCGGTTTGCGGGTAATCGGCTTGGTGGGCGCGATGGACATCAAGGGCGCTTTAGCGGCGCGGCGCGGCGGCTGCAACCCGGAATTCAGGTCGTCGGCCACCATCCGGTCAGCCAGCGCAGGACCACCAACCCCAGTCCGACGATGAAAATCGGCCCGAAGACCTTGAAGGTGTGACGGGTCAGGCGCTCCGGCATCAGCGTATCGGAGACCGGGGCGCCGTCGGCGTTCCGCGCGACCACGGCGGTCAGTGGGCACTGCAGGCCAAAGCCGATGAAGACGACGCTCTCCAGCAGGACGAGGACCAGCGCCGGCGCCAGCCAGGGGCCGTTGGCGCCGGTCAGTCCGGCAAACAGGACCAGCAGGGCGCTGACGGCCATGACGACATAGATGACCGTGTGCAGCAGGCGGATCAGGAACAGGCGTCGGGTGTTGGTCATGGCCCCGTCCATACTGCGCCTAAGTCATATTATCAGAAAATCTTGAGCCGACCGAGCTCGTTCCGGCAAATGAGCTCATGGACAGCACCTTCGACAAGCTCTCTACGAACCGGCCCGCAACAGCTCCTGGCAACGTGACCGGCCCGGTTGTCATGGAGCCGTCCCGCATTGGCGTACCAGGACGAGACCGACCATCGCATGGATGCCGTTCATCTGGCTTCCCCCTGCTCGGACCTGACGCCGCATTGGTGCGCAAGTTCACTCAAGCCTCTGAAAAACAGCCTGAAAATGCGAGATACTTCCGGCCGAAAAATGAGAGTGCTATGCGAAGGAAGGTGTTTTTGGAGCTCGCCCAATGCGCATCCTGGTCCTGTTCCTTGGCGCGATCGCGCTTCTCATGGGACTCGTTCTGTCGGCCGGCCTTTTGCTTCCCGCGACGCGCGAAGGCCGGGCCCAGACGGTGATCGCTGCTTCACCTGATCAGATCCTGGCGGTCATAGCAGACGTCGAATCGCAGTCCGAATGGCGAGCGGTAAAGTCAGTTACAAAGACCGGAAGCGGCTGGATCGAGGCGCCAATGCGGGGCGAGCAGATCATCTTTGTCGCTGAAGAGATGACCGCGACGCGGGTGCGTCTCCGCTTCACATCCGCGGCGGGCCTGTCCGGCGCCTGGGAGGCGGTGATGGAGAAGGTCCCCGGCGGTACTCGTATCAGGATCGTCGAGCGTACGACGTCGCCGTCGCCGATCAGCCGTATTCTGGCAAGGCTGTTCTTTGATCCGGCGTCGTTCGCGGAAGAGTATCTTGCTGCACTCAAGACGCGTGTGGAGGCGTAGATGGCCAAGCGGCCGACTGATTGGCGCAAACGTTTCGCGGCGGCCAAGTCCCCGCATGTTGTTGTGATTCACAGCGACTTCGCCGGAGTGAAGGCCGGAGCGACGATGTTGATCTCGTCGCCGGAAGACATAGCGGTCTATCTGGCGAAAATCCCCTGGGGAGAGACGCGAACGATCATGCGACTGCGCAACGAACTGGCGCGCAAAGCCAAAGCGCAAGCCATGTGTCCTGTTACGACAGCGATCTATTTGCGAGTCGTGGCGGAAGTCAGTCTACGGGAACTTGAAGAGGGCAAACCGCTGAACGAGGTGACGCCCTTCTGGCGCGTCGTGACCCCGGACAGCAAGATCGCCAGGAAACTGACCTGCGGGCCAGACCATCTTGCGCACCTGATCGCCCTGGACTTGGCGAACCCGCCGCCTTGAGGTTTCGCTCGACAGAGCAATCCTCGGGTCTCAGCAATTCCAAAGACAAGCCAGTTTGGCCTTGTAACCCTCTGGGCTTTTGGAGCTTTCCGATCTGCGGGTCTGGCGCCGGACGCCCTGCACGCTCATAGCCCGACGTCCACCATCAGGCCGTCATACCCCGGCTCAACGCCCGGTGGCAAAGCGTTCCTCAAGGCGTTGAAATCCATGTCGATATGCATGTTCGTCAGGATCGCGCGGCGCGGCGCGACGCGCGCGATCCAGCCCAGCGTCCGCTCCAGGTGGGCATGGGTCGGATGGGGCGTGTAGCGCAGGGCGTCGACGATCCAGGTGTCGACGCCGCTCAGGGCCTCGAAAGCCGCGTCGTCCAGGCCGTTGACGTCCGGGGGAGTAGGCCAGGTCGCCGAACCGGAATCCGGCGCAGCGCATCGATCCGTGCTCCATGTCGAAGCTGTTGACCGGGATGATCCCCGACGGCCCGTCGATGGCCCAGTCGACACCGTGGGCCGGCAGATTGCGGGCCTCGAGGATGGCCGGATAGCCGCTGTGGCTCTCGAACACATAGCCGAACTTGCGGGTCAGGCTGGCCCGGGTGGCGGCGTCCATCCAGGCCGGTATCTTAGCCCTCTGGCGAATGAAGAAGGCACGGACGTCGTCGATGCCGTGGGTCTGGTCGGCGTGGTCATGGCTGAACAGCACGCCGTCCAGCCGCCGGATCTTGGCCGCCACCGCCTGTTCCCGGAAGTCCGGCGAGGTGTCGACCAGCACGGTCGTCTCGGGCCCCTCCCCGTCCTGCGCCTTGCGGCGGACAAGCAGGGAGCAGCGCAGGCGCCGGTTCTTCGGTTCCGCCGGATCGCAGACGCCCCAGTCGCCGTCGGCCCGGGGCACGCCGCCCGAAGAGCCGCAGCCCAGGATGGTGACCGCCAGCGTCCCGCTCATGGTCGGGGGATCCGGTCGAACAGGGCGAAGAAGGCGTCCTCGGTCCGCTGCTCGGCCTCCTCGGGGCTCCAGCCGCGGATTTCCGCCAGCTTGGCCAGCACATGCGGCAGGAAGGCCGGCTCGTTGCGGCGCCCGCGCATCGGCACGGGAGCCAGGTAGGGGCAGTCGGTCTCGACGATGATCCGGTCGCCGGGCATGTCGCGGATGATCTCCCGGACGTCCTCGGCTGCCTTGAATGTGGCGATGCCGCTGACCGAGAACCAGGCGCCCAGCGCCGCCGCCCGGCGGGCCAGCTCAGGCCCGCTGGTGTAGCAGTGCATGATCAGCCTGAAGGCCCCGGCCGCATGCTCCTCTTCGAGGATCTGGCCCATCACGTCGTCGGCCTCGCGGGTGTGCACCACCAGCGGCAGGCCGGTCTCGCGCGCGGCGATGCAGTGCTGGCGGAAGACGGCGGCCTGCACGTCGCGCGGGCTGAGATCGTAGTGGAAGTCCAGGCCGCATTCACCGATCCCGACAACCCTGGGCCGCTCGGCGAGGCGGATGAGGTCGGCCGCCTTGAGGGACGGATTTTCCTTCGCTTCGTGCGGATGGGTGCCGACCGTCGCCCAGATGTCGGGATGGTCCATCGCGAGCTGATAGGTGACGTCGAAGGTCGAGACCTTGTCGCTGATGTTGACCATAAGCGCGACGCCGGCGGCGCGGGCGCGGTCGATGACGGCGTCCATATCCTCGGCGAACTGCGGGGCGTGAAGGTTGACGTGACTGTCGATCAGCATGGGGTCAGGCCGCCCTCGCCGCGGCGCGCAGCTCGCGCATCGCTGTCCAGAAGGCGTCGGCGCGGTCCAGGTTCAGGCCCTCGGTCTGGTCCGGCAGCACGCTCAGCCGCTCCCAGGCCTGGACCCAGCGGTCGAGCCCGACGCCGCCGCCGCCGGTCGCCTGGCCCACCGCCATGGTGTGGATCTGGTCCATGATCCGCTCGATCAGCAGGTTGAAGCGCCCCTGCCCCTCCGGTCCCCGGAAGCTGTCGGCAAGGGCCAGCAGGGCGCCGTCGTCGAGCCGCGGCAGGGTGCGCAGGATCTCGTGCGCCTCGTCGTCGGCCTTCAGCGCGTCGGCCGCCGCCAGTCGCAGGGCCAACCCCGGCGCGCCGCCGGCCATGCGGGCCAGCCGATGCGCCTGTTCGGGCGACAGCGTCGTGCGGGTCTCCAGAAATCCGGCGGTGACCGCCTCGCCCGGGGCGGTGAAGGCCAGGCGCCGGCAGCGCGAGCGGATGGTCGGCAGCAGCCGTCCGGGCGCATGGCTGACCAGCAGCAGCACGCCGCGCGGCGGCGGCTCCTCCAGGGTCTTGAGAATGGCGTTGGCCGCATTGACGTTCAGGTCGTCGGCGGCGTCAACGATGGCCACGCGGTAGGGCGCCGTGGCCGGGGTCTGGGAGAAAAAGGCGCCCAGCTGGCGCGCCTCGTCGACCGGGATCACCTTGCGCGGCTTGCCGTCTTCCGTGAACCGCTCCAGCACCATCAGGTCCGGGTGCGAGCGGGCCGAGACCTGGCGCACGACCGGGTCGCTCATCCGCGACCCGAGCAGGCCGAAGTCGGGATCAGGCGCGGCGCCAAGCAGGCGACGGGCGGCGCGGAAGGCGAAGGTGGCCTTGCCCACGCCCTCGGGACCGGTCAACAGCCAGGCGTGGTGCAGGCGGCCGCGCGCCAGGGCGTCGAGAAAGGCGTGTTCCTGCTCGCCCGCGCCTTCCAGCGCGGAGGCGTCGCGGGGATGAGGCGGGGCGGCGCCATCGGCCATGTCAGCGGTCCAGCCTGGGGGCGACAGCGACGGCGATGGCGGCCTCGACGGCGTCCAGCGAGGCCGCGGCGTCGATGACCACGCAGCGGTCGGGCTCGCTGCGGGCGATATCGAGATAGGCGGCGCGCAGCCGTTCGTGGAAGGCCTCTCCCTTGGCCTCGAACCGTTCCTCGCCGCCGTTGCGGGACAGGGCCCGGCGCAGGCCCTCGGCCACCGGCAGGTCGAAGATCAGGGTCAGGTCGGGCCGCATCTCCCCGACCACCGCGCTTTCCAGCTGCGCGATGACGACGGCGTCCACCGCCCCGCCGGCGCCCTGGTAGGCGCGGGTCGAGTCGGCGAAGCGGTCGCACAGCACCACCGCCCCCCGGGCCAGCGCGGGGGCGATCACCCGCTCGATATGGTCGCGACGGGCGGCGTTCATCAGCAGCGCCTCGGTCAGCGGCGACCAGCGGTCGACCGCGCCGTTGAGCAGCAGCTCGCGGATCGATTCGGCGCCCGGCGACCCGCCCGGCTCACGCGTCAGAACGATGTCCCGCCCAGCGGCGCGCAGCCGCTCGGCCAGGCGGCGGATCTGGGTGGACTTGCCCGCCCCCTCGCCGCCCTCGAAAGTGATGAAACAGCCTCTGGTCACGCCCCGTCCTCGCGCGGAACGCCGGGGATGTCCAGAACGTCGGAGCCGCTATCGCGCGGGCGGCGTCAGCCCGGGCCGATGTAGCGCACCCGGACCCGCGCCACGCCCCGTTGGTAGATGCCCAGCTTCTTGGCCGCGCCCTTCGACAGGTCGATGATCCGGCCGGAGACGAACGGCCCGCGGTCGTTGACCCGGACCTTGAGCTTCTTGCCGGTGTCCAGGTCGGTGACCTCGACGATGGACGGCAGCGGCAGCGTCTTGTGGGCGGCGCTGATCAGATCCATGTCAAACATCTCGCCATTGGCGGTGTTGCGGTTATGGAACTGCTCGCCGTACCAGCTGGCTAGGCCCTTCTCATCGTAGTCCGGATCGTGGCGGGGCGTGTACCAGATCCCCTTGATCTGGTAGGGCCGCATGGTGCCCGGGACCCGAGCGCCGGGCTGACCGGCCGCGACCGACGGCGGGCGTTTCTCCGTGGCGTAGCGCGGCGTGGCGCATGCCGTCACGGTCGCGCAGGCCAGCAGAACGGCAAGCGATTTCACACAGGCGTCAGGACGCATCGGCGCGCGGCCTCTTCCGTGATCGAGGCCTTCAGTGTCGTGCAAAGGGTTTTCGACGTGGTTAAGGCCCGAACGCGAGGTTCCCTCCCCCGCCGTGTCACGCTAGAAGCCCCGCCTAACCGGACGGGTGGCCGAGTGGTTTAAGGCAGCGGTCTTGAAAACCGCCGTAGGTGGAAGCCTACCGTGGGTTCGAATCCCACCCCGTCCGCCATTCCCCTGTCGCGAACCCGCATGCGGGCCAACGAAGGGTCGCAAAGCCCCCGGTTGCCACACCCTTCTCCGGATGCTGCCTGAACGCCGGAGGCCGGGGCCCCGGCGAATGCGGTGTCTGAACTCTATCTGTTTGTGATCACCGGAGCCTCACCGCCGCTCGTTCGTATGCGCGGTCAGAGAAGCCAGGGTGGAGGGATCGGCGCGCAAGTCCGGGCGCACCTGGCCAATCCGGGTTATGCGATCTCACCGGAGGCTGCCCCCGCATACCTGCTGGCCAAGTCGCCGAGGTACATTTCCAGCAACCGCACGGCTTCCGCCTTCAATTCGTCGGAGCCATTGAGGACAAACAGCGCGTCGACCAACTGCAGCAGGAGCTGGGCCGAGAGATTTCGCATCGTCGCCGGCGCCTCTGGCGCAAGCCAGGCCAGCATGTCGGTCAACTCCGTGACAACGCCGGAATCGAGGGCTTCTTCCTGACCCGCGCCTGCCCAGTCTTCCGGCATGCCGAGCCGCAGGATCCGATAGGATGGGTTCGCCTCCATGAACGCTTCTAACGGAGCCAGATAGGCATCCAGGAACGCCCTGGGATCAGGGTGCTCGGAGGGAGCCGTGAGCGTGGCGCTGGCGCCGGCCACTATGGCCTTCAGCCGCTCCATGTGACGTGCATGGAGCGTCACCAGGATGGCGGTCCGCGACGCGAAGAACTGGTAGAGCGATCCATGCGCGGCCTTGGCCCGCTTGGCGACGTCCGCCATCGCGAACCCTTCCAGACCCCTTTCCACGATCAGGGCTTCAGCAGCGTCCAGCAAGGATTGCTGGCGGTCACGGCCGCGCTTCTGGAGCGCCGGCGGGGCGATTGTCTTTTCGGCTTCCGTCACGACAGGTGCGGCTCTTCACATCCAGGGAATTGCAAACGCGACATTATCGTCATATTCAAGGTGGCGATAATGTCGTATAACGGGGCTCATCCATCATGTCTTCAGGTCTTGCTCGTCGCACGGTTCTGGCCGGCCTGGCGACCGCCCTATCGGCGCCGACGGCCTTGCGCGCTGGCGTCGACGCCGACACAGACGTGGTCGTCATCGGAGCCGGAGCCGCCGGGCTGAGCGCTGCTGACGCGTTGATCCGCAAGGGCCTGAAGGTCATTGTTCTGGAGGCCCGGAACCGTATCGGCGGGCGCGCCTGGACCGATAGCGAGACGCTTGCCCTGCCTTTCGACCAGGGCGCGCATTGGTTGCAAAACGCCGAAGTGAACAGCTTCAGATCCAAGGCTCGAGCCCTGGGTCTGCAACTTTCTGATGCGAGCACAAGCAACCTGCAACTCTATCGTCAGGGCTCGCCCCTGGATCGGACGTCGTCAATTCGCGCGTTGACCCGGGCGGAAGATCAGCTTGAGCGCCGGATGAGCGTGCAGATCTCCTCCGGAAATGATGTCGCCATTGCCGAATTCCAAAGTGATGATCCTTGGCAGAACGGCGTAATTGGCATCTCCGCATTCTCGCTGGCGGCCAATCCGGAGCAGATCTCAAGCCTGGATCTGGCGACAATGGCCGGGGGCGGCGATCTGGCCGTAAAGGGGGGATACGGCGCCTTGCTCGCGCGCGTCTTCGCCGATGTTCCGGTCAGGCTCGGGCATCGCGTTGCGGCGCTGGACTGGTCGCAATCCGGCCGGGTGAAGGTGTCGGGTGACTGGGGCGCGATTTCCGCCCGAAGGGTGATCGTCGCTGTTCCGCCGACGGTGCTAGCCAGCGGCTCGATCAGCTTCACGCCCGCCCTGCCGCTCGCAAAGCAGCAGGCGTTGGCGTCGTTCCACAAGGGGCAGTTCCTGAAGGTTGGCATGCGCCTGGGTCAGCCCGCCGACGGCCTTCCGGAGTATCACGCCGATATCGAGGATCTGGCCGCGGGACGTCGTGAAGTCCTGATTGCCGACAGATTCAGTCCGCTGCTGACGCTGATCGCATCAGGTGACACCGCTCGCGATCTTGCAGGCCAGGCTCTGGGCGCACGAAGAGCCTACGCCATTGAACGGGTATCGGCTCTCCTTGGGTCAAGTGTCGCCAGCGGCGTCACCGCCGCGACGTCCTACGACTGGGCGTCGGACCCATTCTCGATGGGGAGCTACAGTGTCCTGCCGTCCGGCGCAGCAGACGCGCGAACAGTCTTCGCGGAACCCTTGTCTGACCTCGTTCACTTCGCTGGCGACGCCGCACCGACTCCCTACGCCGTAACCGTCTATGGCGCCTACCGATCAGGTCTGAGCGTCGCCAGGAAGGTCGCGTCCCTGAAGCGGAGGTAAGGTGGATTATCCATACATCAGGGGGCGCTTCTGGGGGCGCTGAGCGTGGGAATCCCCTAACAGCGGGGGACGCGCACGATTTTTCGTCCCCGGCTTTCCCCTGCTGAACGCCGTTGATGGAGCGTCGGCGGAAGACCGGCGGTCAGAAGGTCGCGAAGCCGTTCAGCACGAGGTTGTCGTTCTGGCGATCCGGCCCGGCGCCGCCGTCGATGCGCTGGTTCATGTAGCCGCCCTCGAGGCGGAACTTCGGTGTCATCTGCCATCCGAGCCCGATGAAGGCGCGGTTCTGGTCATAGCCCGCGTTCTGGCCCCAATCGGTGTCGTTCAGGGCCAGGAAGGTCTCGTTCGACGCGACGATGGTCACCTCCGGCGTTGCGAGGGGGCGGCTCCATCGGATGAACTGACGAAGACGCAATCCGGTGTCGTCGCCGCCGTCACGGAAGCGCTGCTCCAGACGGGTGCGAGCCGTCAGCCGGCCTCCGCCGATCTCGGCGACGGGATAGGTGGCCTGCTGCCAGATCCTGTGCTCCTCCCCGTCCGGTCCGGGACGGTGCAGGGTGACATCCGCGTAGCCGACCCAGACATCGAGCCTGGGGGATACCCTCCAGCCGACACCAGGGCGCAGGATCGTCGTGTTGAGCTGGTCGCCCTCCCCGTTGAACCTGGCGTGGGCGTCAAACCAGACGAGCAGCCTGCTCTTGTCTCGAACGGGTCCGTTGGCGAACGCGCCCGTCCAGAGCTGATCGGCGGTCTGGCCGAAAGCCGGTGTTGCAGCCAGACCGATGATGCCGGCCAGGGCGAGCGTGACGACGGACTTCATGGAGAGCACCTGGTCAGGAAACAGAAGAAGGCCGGCCGCCGCGTGCGCGGCGGCCGGCCCGGGCCAGGCGTAAAGCCGGCAGGTCGGGCGGGAGGGGAGCGGCGAGTGATGCAAGACCAATCGCAGCCCGCCCGAGGCGGCGCGCCCCCCACCCAAAGGCTT
>JBEIDC010000054.1:0-20089 GCA_040383665.1 Caulobacter sp. | reverse complement strand
CTCACTTAGTCATCCTGAGCAGCCGCGCAGCGGCGTGTCGAAGGACGCACGGGGATGGCCGTGTTCATGGGTGGCCCGACCCCGGATCAAGTCCGGGGCGGGCCATGACAACACCGAACGGTCTTCCGGAGGCGCCCCCTCCGGTAGACGCGTCCCCAACCCGTGCTAGCCTCCTCTCCAGACAGGGGGAAAGACCATGAATCTGGAGCTGATCTTCTCGGCCATGACCGGCGTGGCGGTGGTCGGATGGCTGTGCCTGGCGCTGGCGCCGCTGCGGCGGCCGGCGCTGGTGACGGCGGCGCGGGGCGCGGCGGCGGTGCTGAGTCTGGCCTATGCGATCCTTATGATCCGGGCCATGGGCGCGCCGGACGCGCCGCAGGGCGGCGGCTTCGGTTCGCTGGCCGGGGTGATGATCCTGCTGTCGACGCCGATGGTCATGCTGCCGGCCTGGATCCACTACCTGGCCTTCGACCTCTGGGTCGGGACCTGGCAGGTCGAGGACGCGCCGAAGGCCGGCGTGCCCCACTGGCTGCTGATCCCGATCATGGTCCTGACCTTCATGCTCGGCCCGATGGGCCTGCTGGCCTACCTGATCGTGCGGGTGATCGTGGGGCGGTTGCGGAAGCCAAAGGCGGCGGGGACTGGATGACGTGACCCGTAGGGGCGCGGCTTCCTGTCCCTCAACACTGTCGGACAGTGTTGAGGGACAGCTACGCTTCGCGAAGCAGTCCCCTACCAGCTGTCCACCCATCGCCGCGCCGGCTTCGTCCGCGCAGGGCAGCTGTCGAGGCCGCGTACGACCCAGCGGCGCGTCTCGGCGGGGTCGATGACGGCGTCGATCTCCAGCGCGGCGGCCATGCTGGTCGCCTTGCCGGCGGCGTAGAGACGGCCGACCAGCTGCTCGAACAGGGCCTTGTTCTTTTCCGGATCGGTCTCGGCGGCCAGTTCCTTGGAGTAGCCGAGGCGCACGGCGCCCTCCAGGCCCATGCCGCCGAACTCGCCGGTCGGCCATGAGGCGATGAACACCGGCGCGTGGAAGCCGCCGCCGGCCATGGCCTGCGCCCCCAGGCCGTAGCCCTTGCGCAGCACGATGGTGAACAGCGGCACGCCCAGCTTGGCGCCGGCGATGAACATGCGGCTGACGCGGCGCACGGCGCCGGCCGCCTCGCTGTCGGGCCCGACCATGAAGCCCGGCGTGTCGCAGAGGCTGAGCACCGGCAGGTCGAAGGCGTCGCACAGCTGCAGGAAGCGGGCGGCCTTCTCGGCCCCGTCGCAGTCGATGGCGCCGCCGAGGTGCCGCGGATCGTTGGCGATCAGGCCCATGGGCCGGCCCTCGATCCGCACGAAGCCGGTGATCATCCCCGGCGACCAGCCGCGCCGCAGCTCCAGGAACGAGCCGTCGTCGACCAGGGTCTCGATCAGCGGCCGGATGTCATAGACCCGCAGGCGATTCTCCGGAATCGACCGACGCAGGCCTCGCTGGTCGGCGGCGGTCCAGTAGGCGACCCGGCCCTGGAAGCTGGACAGGGCCTGCTTGGCCAGCGCGGTCGCGTGGGCCTCGTCGTCGGCCAGGATGTCGATGACGCCGTTGGCCCACTGCACGTCGCTGGGACCGATGTCGTCGGGCTTGAAGACGCCGAGGCCGCCGCCCTCGATCATGGCCGGACCGCCCATGCCGAGGTTTGAGTCCTTGGTGGCGATGATGATCTCGGACAGGCCGGCGATGGCCGCGTTGCCGGCGAAGCATCGACCGGCGACGATGGCGATCTTGGGGACCTCGCCCGACAGGGCCGCGAACTTGCCGAAGGTGGTGACGTCCAGGCCGGCCACGCCGGTGCCGTCGGTGTCTCCGGGCCGTCCGCCGCCGCCCTCGGCGTACCAGACCACCGGCAGCTTCTGCTCGTCGACGATGTGCAGCAGCCGGTCGGTCTTCTTGTGATTCATGTGGCCCTGGGTGCCGGCCAGCACGGTGAAGTCGTAGCTCAGGGCCGCGACCCGGGCCGTGTCCGGCGTGAACAGGTGGCCGTTGATCGCCCCGATGCCGGCGATCAGGCCGTCGGCGGGCGTGTTCTTGATGAGATCGTCCATCGTCCGGCGGCGGCGCTGGGCGGCGATGGTCAGGGCGCCGTACTCGATGAAGCTGCCCGGATCGAGCAGGTCGTCCAGGTTCTCCCGCGCCGTGCGGTGACCGGTGCGCCGCCGCTTCGCCACGGCCTCCGGACGGTTGGCGTCCAGGGTGAAGTCGTGGCGGTCGATGACCTCCTGAAGGTCGGGGCGGACATGGTCGGGATCAATCTCCGCCGCCGCGGCCTCCGCGCCCGCGGCGACGTCGGCGGGCTCGAGGATCAGGATGGGCGCGCCCTTGAGCAGGGTGACGCCCTTGTCGGCCAGGATGCGGACCACGCGGCCGCCCTCGGAGGCGGTGACGACATGCTCCATCTTCATCGCCTCGAGCACCGCGACGGTCTGTCCTGGTCGGACCAGATCGCCCTCGGCGACCTCCACCGAGCCGACGGTGGCCTGCAGCGGCGCGGTGACGGCGACCGTGCCGTCCTCGGCATAGGCCGCGACTTCAGCCTGCTTCGCCGATCTGGCCGAATCCGGGGCGATCTCGCCGGATATCCCCGGACTCCGCGGCGCCTTTCGCTGAATCCGGCCGGCCTTTTCCAGCAGGTCGGCGAGGTTTGTCTCAAGGAACTTCGTGGTCGCCGCGCCCGCGGTCACGACAGGCTCGGCGAGCACCACACGGAGCAGGTCGGCGTTGCTGTCGACCCCCTCGAGCCGGAACTCCGCCAGGGCGCGGGCCGAGCGGGCGCAGGCCTGTTCCAGGGTGGCGCCGCGCACGATCACCTTGGCCAGCAGGCTGTCGTAGGAGGGGCTGGTGACGTAACCGGCGTAGCCCGCGCCGTCGACCCGCACCCCCGGCCCGCTGGGCGGCTCGTAGGCGGTGATCAGACCCCCGCCGGGCAGGGCGCCGCCATCGGCCGTCAGGGTCTCCAGGTTGACCCGCGCCTGCACCGCGAAGCCTTGCGGGGCTGGGGTCTTCGTCAGGCCGACCTGGGCCAGGGTCTTGCCGGCGGCCAGCTCGATCTGCACCCGGACCAGGTCCAGGCCGGTGACCTCCTCGGTGATCGTATGTTCGACCTGCAGCCGGGCGTTGGCCTCGATGAAGGCGAAGCCGCCCTTGCCGTCGACCAGGAACTCGATGGTCGCCAGGGTGCGGTACTTGGCCGCCGCGCACAGCTTCTCGGCCGCCTCGTGCAGGGCCTTGCGCAGCGGGTCGGGCAGGGTCGCCGGGGCGATCTCGACAAGCTTCTGGTTGCGCCGCTGGACCGAGCAGTCGCGGTCGCCGGCCGCCACCACGGCCCGGCCGTCGGCGGCGACCTGGACCTCGATGTGGCGGGCGTCCTCGACCAGCCACTCGGCGTAGACGGCTCCGTCCCCGAACGCCGCCAGCGCCTCGCGGGAACAGGCCGCCAGCGCGAACTCGATCTCGGCCTCGGTGCGGACCAGCCGCATGCCGCGCCCGCCGCCGCCCGCCACGGCCTTGAGCATCATCGGACCGTTCTTCCTTAAGAAGGCCCGGGCGCCGGCCAGGTCGATTGGCCCCGTCCCGGCCAGCACCGGCACCTTGGCCTTGGCGGCCATGGCGCGGGCCTTCGCCTTGTCCCCAAAGGCTTCCAGCGCGTCCGGCGAGGGACCAATGAAGGCGATCTTCGCGGTGGCGCAGGCCCGGGCGAAGGCGGCGTTCTCGGACAGGAAGCCGTAGCCGGGATGGATCGCGTCGCACTTCGCCGCCTTCGCCGCCGCGATCACGCCGTCGATGTCGAGGTAGGCCTTCGGCCCCGCGCCCATCAGCGCCACGGCCTCGTCGGCGGCCGTGACATGGGGCGCCGCCGCGTCGTCCTGCGCATGGACCGCCACGCTCGCGATCCCCAGGTCGGCCGCCGCCCGGGCGATGCGGATGGCGATCTCGCCCCGGTTGGCGATGAGGATGCGCTTGAAGGCCACGATGGTCCGATCCCTGAAGTCATACAGTCGTTCGAAGCGGCCACCTTAGCGGCGTTCGCGGGGCCGCCATAGCTTGCGACTTGACTCTCCCCCCTCAAGGGATGAGAACAAAAGTGGAACATTGGAGAACATCATGTCCGGGTCGCGCGCGGCGCGTCTTGCGGTCCTGAGAGACCAGGTCGCCGCTCTGGAAGCGGGGACTCGGACTCCATCCCTGGTCCAGCCGTTCGGCGATCCGCGCGTCGACGACTGCCTGCCCGGCGGCGGGCTGCCGCTGGGGCGCTGGCACGAGATCGTCGCCGAGGGGATGGAGACGGAGGTCTGCGCCGCGGCGGCCGGCTTCGGCGCCATGCTGGCCCGGCCGCTCGCGGCGACTGGGGCGGTGATCTGGGTGATGCGCCGCGACGACCTCTACGCTCCCGGACTGGAGAGACTGGGCTTTCCCGCCCGAAGGCTGATCCAGGTGCGGGTGCGGGACGAGGCCCAGGCGCTGATGGCGCTGGAGGACGCCCTGGGCTCGGCCGGCGTCGCCGCCGTGCTGGGTGAGACCGAGGACATCGACCTGACCGCCGGCCGACGGCTGCAGCTGGCCTGCGAGAAACACGGGGCGACGGGGCTGATCCTGCGACGGCGGCCGTTCGGCGGGGCCTCGCGCAAGGCCGCCACCGGCTCGGCGGCGGCGACGCGATGGCGGGTCAGCTCCGCCTCCAGCCACCCTCCGCCGGGCGAGCCCGGGCTGGGCCCGCCGCGCTGGAGCGTAGCGCTGGAGCGGTGTCGGGGCGGTCGTCCCGGCGCCTGGATTTTCGAGTGGAACGAGGCGGCCGAGCATGACCCGCATCCTCTCCGTCTGGCAGCCGGACTGGCCGGTGACACGCTGGCGGCGGCGGAGCGCGTCCTCAGAAGAGCCTAGCGCTGGCTTCCCTCCCCCTCGTGGGGAGGGTGGCTCTCCGAAGCCGCAGGCGAAGGAGAGACGGGTGGGGGAGCAGACGGCCGCCCGGAAGCCCGGTGATCTGTCCCCTTCAAGCCCCACCCTGGCCGCTTCGCGGCCTGTCCCTCCCCATGAAGGGGAGGGAAAGGCGCTTGATCCCCTCGCCCTGCTCATCACCGACCGCGGCGCGCGGCGGCTCTATGCCCTGAACGCCGAAGCCCGGGCGCTGGGTCTGTTCGCGGGGCAGAAGGCCACCGACGCCGCCGCGCTGGTTCCCGAGCTCGCCACCCACGAGGCTGACCCGGCCGCCGACGCCGAAGCGCTGGAGGCGCTGTGCGACTGGTGCGTGCGCTTCTCGCCGGCCGTGGCCGTCGATGGACGTGACGGCCTGTTGATGGACATCGCCGGCGTCTCCCACCTGTGGGGCGGCGAGCAGGCGATGGCCGACGACCTGCTCCAGAGACTGGCCGCGAACGGGATCCCGGCTCGCGCCGCCGTCGCGGATACCGCCGGCGCGGCCTGGGCCCTGGCGCGATATCTCCCTTCCTCCTCGATGGAGGAGGGCTCTTCGCTGAAGGCGCCGCGCGCGTTCATCTGTCCGCCCGGCGCCCAGGCCGCACCCCTGACGTCCCTGCCCGTCGCCGCCCTGCGGCTGGACGAGGCCGCCGCCGCCCAGCTGGCCCGGCTGGGGCTGACCCGTATCGAGCGGCTGATCGGCCTGCCGCGCGCCCAGCTGACCCGGCGCTTTGGACCCCAGGTCGTGCTGCGGCTGGACCAGGCGCTGGGCCACGCGCGGGAAGCCCTGACGTTCCGACGGCCGCCCTCACCCTGGCTTGACCGACTGGCCTTCGCCGAGCCGATCAGCCAGCTGGACGACCTGGTCCGGGTCGCCGGCGACATCGCCGGGCGCCTCTGTGAACGGCTGCGCGCCGAGGGGCGCGGGGCCCGACGGTTCGAGCTGACCTATCACCGCCTCGACGGAAAGGCCTTCCCGGTCCAGGTCGGGCTGTCGGTCGCCGGTCGCGACGCCCGTGTCCTGACCCGGCTGTTCGCCCCCCGGCTGGAGAGTATCGACCCCGGCTTCGGCATCGAGGTCGTGACCCTGGCGGCCGAGGATGTCGAGGTGCTGTCCGCGGCCCAGGGCCGGCTCGACAACAGCCGCACGGCCATGGCCGAGGAGGGCGTCTCGGCCCTGGTCGACCGGCTGGCCAACCGCCTGGGCGAGGACGCCGTCTGGCGGGCCGAGGTGGTCGAGAGCCATGTGCCCGAGCGGGCCTCGCGCCCCGCCCCGGCGATCAGCGCCCCGCGCGCCGAAGGCTGGGACCCGGACAGGCCCCGCCCGCTCCGGCTTCTGGCCCACCCCGAGGCCATCGCGGTGATGGCCAAGCTGCCCGATGACCCGCCGCTGCTGTTCACCTGGCGCGGCCAGCGCCGACGCGTGCGGCTGGCCGAGGGGCCCGAGCGCATCGCCGAGGAGTGGTGGCGCAAGCCGGTCGGCGACATCGGCCCGGGCTTCGTGCGCGACTACTACCGGGTCGAGGACGAAGCCGGGGGGCGGTTCTGGATCTTCCGCGCCGGACTCTACGACGACGCGGACAATCCGCCCCGCTGGTGGCTGCACGGGGTGTTCGCGTGAGCCCGTCCCCCATCCGCTATGTCGAGCTCCAGACCACCAGCAACTACAGCTTCCTGCGCGGCGCCTCGCATCCGAGGGAGCTGGTGCGGACGGCCCACGCCCTGGGCATGCCGGCGCTGGGGATCACCGACCGCAACAGCCTGGCCGGGGTGGTGCGGGCCTGGGCCGAGGCCCGTGAGCGGGGGACCCGCAGCCTGACCGGTTGCCGTCTGGACTTCGCCGACGGCGCGCCCAGCCTGCTCTGCTACCCGTCGGACCGTGAGGCCTACGCCCGGCTGACCCGGCTGCTGACCATCGGCCAGAGCGGCGCCGAAAAGGGCGAATGCGTCCTGCTGCGCGACGATTTCCTCGACCAGTCGGAGGGGCAGCTGGTGCTGATCGCGCCGCCGGCGCGCCTCGACGAGGCCTTCGAGGCGCAGGCCGCGAGCCTGGCCGCCGCCCTGCGCGGCCGCGTCTGGCTGGCCGCCTCGCGCGCCTATGGCGCGCAGGACGCCCGGCGCATTCACCGGCTGGCGGGCCTGGCGGAACGGATCGGCGCGCCGATGGTCGCCACCGGCGATGTCCTCTACCACGGCCCCGAACGGCGCCCGCTGCAGGACATCCTGACCTGCGTCCGCGAAGGCTGCACCATCACCCAGGCCGGCTTCCGGCTGGAGGCCAACGGCGAGCGACATCTGAAGACCCCCGCCGAGATGGCCCGTCTCTTCGCCCGCTGGCCGGGGGCGGTGGAGCGCTCCGCCGAGATCGCCGACCGCATCGGCTTCGACCTCGGCGACCTGCGGGAAGAGTATCCCGACGAGCCCGTGCCCCCGGGCAAGACGGCGATCCAGCACCTGACCGATCTGGCCTGGGCCGGCGCCCACTGGCGCTACCCGGACGGCGTGCCGAAGAAGGTCACCGACCTGCTGCACAAGGAACTCAGGCTGATCGCCGAGCTCAACTACCCCAACTACTTCCTCACCGTGCACGACATCGTCCAGTGGGCGCGGGCCCGGCCGCAGCCGATCCTGTGTCAGGGGCGGGGCTCGGCGGCCAATTCGGTGGTCTGCTTCTGCCTGGGCGTCACGGCCGTGGACCCGACCAGGAAGGATCAGGACCTGCTGTTCGCCCGCTTCCTGTCGAAGGAACGGGGCGACCCGCCCGACATCGACGTCGACTTCGAGCACGAGCGGCGCGAGGAGGTGATGCAGTACATCTACCAGCGCTACGGTCGGCACAGGGCGGCCATCTGCGGAACGGTGATCCACTACCGCCCGCGCAGCGCCATCCGCGATGTGGGCAAGGCGCTGGGCCTGACCGAGGACATCACCGCCGCCCTGGCCAATACCGTCTGGGGCAGCTGGGGCGGCGAGATCGCGCGGGACCACATCCGCCAGGCCGGACTGGATCCCGACAATCCCGAGATCGTCCGCGCGGTCACCCTGGGCAGCGAGCTGCTCAACTTCCCGCGTCACCTGTCGCAGCACGTCGGCGGCTTCGTGCTGACCCGGCGGCGGCTGGACGAGACGGTCCCGATCGGCAACGCGGCCATGAAGGACCGCACCTTCATCCAGTGGGACAAGGACGACATCGACGCACTCGGCCTGATGAAGGTCGATGTACTGGCGCTGGGGATGCTCAGCTGCCTGAAGCGCGGCTTTGACCTGCTGAACCAGCATCACGGCGAGACCCTGACCCGCGAGCACGGCGGGCTGTTCAGCGACATCGCCCACATCCCGCAGGAGTGTCCGAAGGTCTACGACATGCTTTGCCGGGCCGACTCGGTGGGCGTGTTCCAGGTCGAGAGCCGGGCCCAGATGTCGATGCTGCCCAGGCTCAAGCCGCGCCGGTTCTACGACCTCGTCATCGAGGTGGCGATCGTCCGGCCGGGACCGATCCAGGGCGACATGGTCCACCCCTACCTGAAGCGGCGGGACGGCATCGAGCCGGTCGTCTACCCCGCGCCGTCGCCTGAACACGGTCCGGCCGACGAGCTGAGGGTGGTCCTCGAGAAGACTTTCGGCGTCCCCCTCTTCCAGGAACAGGCGATGCGCCTGGCCATCGAGGCGGCGAAGTTCTCCGATGACGAGGCCAACCAGCTACGCCGGGCCATGGCCACCTTCAAGAACCTCGGCGACCTCAATGACCACCAGGACCGCTTCATCGGCGGCATGACGGCGCGCGGCTATGATCTGGCCTTCGCCACCCGCTGCTTCGAGCAGATCAAGGGCTTTGGCCACTACGGCTTCCCGGAGAGCCATGCGATCAGCTTCGCCCTGCTGGTCTACGCCTCCTCCTGGATGAAGTGCTGGTATCCGGACGTCTTCTGCGCGGCGATCCTCAACTCCCAGCCGATGGGCTTCTACCAGCCGGCCCAGCTGGTCCGGGACGCCCGCGACCACGGCGTGACGGTGCGCGAGCCCGATATCCTGCACAGCGACTGGGACTGCAAGCTGGAGCCGGACGCCGATCCGGCGGCGCGGCTGAAGGCGGTGCGGCTCGGCCTGCGCCAGATCAAGGGGCTGCGACAGGACGAGATCCTGAACCTTGTGCAGGCCCGCCGGGACGGGGCCGCGACCCTGCTGGACCTTGCCCGTATGGTGAGGCTGTCACGCCGGACGCTGGAACTTCTGGCAGAGGCCGATGCCTTCCGTTCGCTGGGCATGGACCGCCGCGCCGCCCTGTGGGCGGTGAAGGGCGAGGCCGCCGAGGTCGCGGCGGACCGCAACTCCATGCTCGAAGGCCTGCCGCTGTTCGAGGCGGCGGTGAACCTGCCGAAACTGAACCTGCCCCAGCATGTGGCGGAGGATTACCGGACCACGGGCCTGTCGCTGAAGGCGCATCCCTGCCGGTTCTTCCGGCCGCTGCTGGACCGGCACGGCTGCGTCCCCGCCAGTGAGCTGGGACGCCTGAGGGACGGGGACCGGGTCTCGGTGGCCGGGCTGGTCCTGATCCGGCAACGGCCCGGCACCGCCCAGGGTATCGTTTTCGTGACGATCGAGGACGAGACCGGCCCGGCCAACGCCATTATCTGGAAGGACGTCTTCGCGGCCAACCGGCGCACGGCGATGAGCGCCAGCTTCCTGATCATCCATGGCCGGCTCCAGATCGCCAAGGGCGTGATCCATGTCGTCGCCGAACGGTTCACCGACCTGACGGACGAGCTCGGCCGGATGCGGGAGGAGCCTTCGCCGACCCGGCCCGGCGACGCGGTGCGAACGCGTCTGGTGCGGAGCCGCGACTTCCACTGATCCGAAGCCGGGCCTTGCCCGGGCATGTCGGACAGCCCTTCGGGCCTGCAGCCTACGCCGCCGCGGCCTCGGAGGGCGCCTCGACCCGCGCGGCCGCGTCGGACAGGGCCGCGAACAGCTCCTCAAGCGCGATCGGCTTGCGGACGACCCCGTCGGCGCCGGCGGCGCGATAGCGATTGACGTCCTCGTCGTAGACGTTGGCGGTCAGCATCCAGACCGGGATCGACGATCCCGAGGCCCGGATCGCCCGCAGGGCGGTCAGGCCATCCATGACCGGCATGTTGGCGTCCATCAGGACCATGTCGAACGACGCCCCGGACAGCGCCTCCAGCGCCTGGGCCCCGTCCTCGACCAGGGTCAGCGAAACGGCGAGCGGCTCGAGCAACGCCCGCAGCACATGGCGGTTGCCGGCGTTGTCCTCCGCCGCGAGGACCCGCAGCGGACGGCCGGCATCCAGGCCCTCGGCCTCGACCGCGTCCTCCCGGGCATCCGAAATCGCACAGACCGGCGCCTCGAACACCGCCTGGAAGACCGCACCCCCGCCGGGCGCGTCGGTGACATCGATCCCGCCGCCCATCAGCGCGAGATTGCCGACGCAGATGGCCAGACCCAAGCCGGCGCCGCCCAGGGCCCGACCGGCGTCGGTCTGCTCGAACACCTGGAAGATCCGTTCCCGGTCCTGGGCCGAGACGCCCGGGCCCTGGTCAATCACCTCGATCTTCACGGCCAGGCGAGCGCTGTCGGCGCCGGCCGCCGCGCTGACACGAATGATGACCTTCCCGCCGCGCGGGCTGAACTTCAGGGCGTTGGACACCAGGTTGATCAGCACCTGCTCGACCTTGCCGCCGTCAGCGACCAGGCCGCAGGGGCTCGGCAGTCCGTCCAGTTCGCAGACCAGGGTCACCCCGTGATCCCGGGCGCGCGGCGTCCAGATCCGCGCCACCGTCTCCACTGCCTGTCGCAAGTCGAAAGGAGCTATGCTGAGCGTGGACTTGCCGGCCTCGATGCGACCGATGTCGAGCATCGAGTCCAGCAGGCGCTTGAGCAGCGCCCCGGCGTCGACGACGCCTCGCGCCATGTCCTTCTGCCGGACTGTCAGGCGCGAGCGGTTCAACGCCTCGGCGAGCCCCAGGACGGCGTTGAGCGGCGTCCGGATCTCGTGGCTGGTCATGGCCAGGAAGTCGGACTTGGCACGGCTGGCGGCCTCGGCCTGGGCGCGGGCGGCCTCGGCCTCCGCGACCAGCGCCGTCAGGGCGGCGTTCTTCTCCTCAAGGGCGAGGCGCACATTCGACAGGGTCCTGTCGGTGGCCTGCTGCCGCCAGCTGGCCGCCACGACAGCGACGACGAACAGGCAGATGGCGATGGCGAAGTGACCGCTGGCCATGCCGGCGGAGCCGGACCCGCCATTGGCGCCGATCCAGATCAGCGAGACGATGGACGGCGCGATGGCCGCCGCATAGCCGAGCCGACTCATGTGCACCTGAAGCGCGGTGAACATCAGGACGCCGATGATCAGCAGGCCGCTCTCCAGGCGAACCACCATGGTGGTCGCCGACTCGCGGACCTCCAGCGCCATGGCGCAGGCCTGCAGCGAAATCAGGAAGGTGATCAGGCCTGTCCGAACCGTAAGCTTGCGCAGGGCCAGTTCCTGGTCGGGATCCCGCGCGGCCACCTCGACAGCCCAGAACAGCACGCCATAGAGCGCCAGATGCAGCAGGCCGAAGCTGATCGCAAAAGGCGCGCCGGCGACGATTCCGACAATGGCCGACAGGCCGAACGCCATGGCGAACCGGACAAGGGCCATGCCGCGGTAGTGGCGGACGAAGCCGTCGAGTTTCAGCGCCGCCGCGGTGCGTTGCGGGTTTCCCATGGTCGCCCATCCGACCACAGGTGTGTGAAGATGCGCCTAAACGCCTCCGGGCTTTCCGCCTGGGCGCCGACAGGCTGCGTCACCCGTCAGGCGATGATGTCCGGAGTCAGCTGGTTCTCCAGCTTGGTGATCTGGTCGCGCAGGATCAGCTTCTGCTTCTTGAAGCGCGCGATCTGGAGCTGGTTGGGCAGCGGCTGGGACTCGAGCGCGGCGACGGCGGCGTCCAGGTCCTGGTGTTGCTGACGCAGTTCGACCAGGCGCGCGCGAATCTCCACGTTGGGCAGCGTGATCAGCCGTGGATCATCGTCGTTCATGCGTCGCGCTCCCTCACCCGACTCTCAGGAATACAGCCGGGCGTGACGCTACGCCAAGGCCTTCGCAAGGCGATCAAGCGCCGCAGCCGGCGCCGCCCCGCTCCAGGCCATGGCCGCACGGCGCAGGGCGGCCGGGGCATCTACGGTTTCGGCCGGCCCGGCGAGCGATTCGAGCGCCTCCATCAGGACCCGCTCGGCGCGCAGTTCGGCCGCCTTCACGTCGTCGCGCAGGCCTTCCCGCGCACCATCGTCGAAGGGTGCGCGGGGCGACTTCAGGATCCGTCGCACGTTGCGCAACGGCCAGAGCACAGTCTCGTCCCAGGCCACGGTGGTCTGCACCCCGTTGGCCAGCGTCTCGGAGTCAGGGTCGGCCCACACGGCCCACAGCAGCAGGGCGGTGCTGAAGCCGTGCTCGTCCTGCAACGCAAGCGTCGCCTCCGGCACGCTGGGCCGGGCGTAGACCGACAGGGTCCAGTCCCAGAGCGTTCCGCTCACTGGCCCGAACCCGTGATCGGGGCGATGTCCTCGCCCCAGCGCTTCACCGGGGTCCAGTCGAGACCGAACAGGTCGAGCGCCCGGCCCACGGACTGGTCGACCATCTCTTCCAGCGACGTCGGATGGGCATAGAAGGCCGGCATCGGCGGGGCGATGATCGCGCCCATCTCGGCCAGCCGCACCATGGTGCGCAGGTGGCCCAGGTGCAGGGGCGTCTCACGCACCATCAGGACCAGCGGCCGCCGCTCCTTCAGGGTGACATCGGCGGCGCGGGTGAGCAGGGACGAGGTCACCCCGGTGGCGATCTCGCTCATCGTGCGGATCGAACAGGGGGCGATGATCATGCCCAGGGCCCGGAACGAGCCGGAGGCGATGGAGGCGCCCACGTCGCCGACCTTGTGCACCACATCGGCCCGGGCCCCGACGTCGGCGACGGTCAGCCCCGCTTCCTGGGTCAGGGTCAGGGCCGCCGCGCGCGACAGGATCAGGTGGCTTTCGACGTCCAGGTCCCTGCAGGCGTCGAGCGCGCGCAGCCCGTAGGCGGCGCCCGAGGCGCCGGAGATGCCGACGATGAGTTTGCTGCGGGCGGCTGCGGTCATGATCCCTTCCGGCGCGGGCGCGAGAACGCCCAGATCGCGCTTTCGGCCTTGCGGCGCAAGCGCAACGATATGTGATCTGACTCTTGGACCGTGCGGGTGTTCACTATCGTCTGTCTAAAGAAGAGGAGACGGACGTATGGCGCTGGATGCCCGTATTCGTGAACTCGGTAACCGTCATCAGACCCTGGACCGGCTTATCGAGGACGAGTTGCGACGACCTGCTTCCGACGACATTCGCCTGAAGGAACTCAAACGACAGAAACTCCGCCTGAAGGAAGAGATCGAGAACCTCAGGCTGCGGGTTCACTAAAAGCGAAAGGGGCGCTCACGGCCAGGCCGGAGCGCCCCTTTTTTGTCGGGGACATGCACTTCAGTGCGTGTCCCCTGCCGCTACGAAGTGATGGGGACACCTACCGAGCGCGGTACATATCCCCCTCCCGCCTAGTCTTCGTCGTCTTCGCCGTCATCGCCGAAGTTGGCGAACACGTCCGAGTCCGAGACCCGGCGCTTCAGCACGTCTTCCTCGACCTCGGGCTCATGCTCGGGCTCGGCGACGGGGCGCAGCGCGTCGGTCGGCAGGATGCCCTTCTTGAGGTCGTCCTTGGCCTTCTTGTCAGCCGCCTTCCGAACCACGCCGTCCAGTTCGATCTGGGTGGTCAGGCCGAGCGTCACCGGATCGACCGGCTTGATGTTGGCGCTGTTCCAGTGGCTGCGGTCGCGCACCGACTCGATGGTCGCCTTGGTGGTGCCCAGCAGCTTGGAGATCTGCGCGTCGGCCACTTCCGGGTGGTTGCGGACGAACCAGGCGATAGCGTCGGGACGGTCCTGGCGGCGCGACACGGGGGTGTAGCGCGGGGCCTTCTTCACCGGCTTCAGCAGTTCGGCATGACGGCTCTTCTGGGCCAGCATGCGGTACTTTGAGTCGGCGGCAGCCTTGTCGAGCTCTTCGCGGTTGAGCTGGCCGTTGGCGATCGGGTCGGCGCCGCGGATGTCCCGGGCGACCTCGCCGTCGGCGATGCCGCGGACTTCCAGCGGGTGCAGGCCACAGAAGGCGGCGATCTGCTCGAAGGTCAGCGAGGTGTTGTCCACGAGCCAGACGGCGGTCGCCTTCGGCATCAGGATTTGGTCGGACATGTCGTGCTCCAGAAACGACGGCGCCCGGCCTTTCGGCCGGGCGGGGTGTTGGATTCGATCTATACGGCCGATCACGGACAAAGGAAACGGCGTTCCGTTCGGGGACGCTTCAAGCATATCTTCTATCCCCCATCCTCCGTCATGGCCCGACTTGTTCGGGCCACCCATGAACTCAGACTTTCAAGACGGCATCCGCCAAAGCCAAGCCGTCCGCCGCCCCGCGCATGGGTGGCCCGGACAAGCCGGGCCATGACGAGTTTGGGTGAGCGCTAGGGCCTCGGATGTCCCCAAGGATTATCCGGACGCCAGCCCAGCAACGCCGGATAGAGATCATCCCAGTCAGGGTTCTCACGCTCGATCAGATTGACCTTCCAGGCGCGCGGATATCTCTTCTGCCGCGTCTCCCGCCTGATCGCGTTCGTCATGAGCTCGAAGGGCTCGTACCAGACGAGGCGGTCGAGACCGTGCTGAGCGGTAAAGCCGCCGAACTGTCCGGAGCGATGCTGGCCGGCCCGGGTGAGGAGGCTGGATGTCACGCCGATGTAGAGCGTTCCGTGCCTGCGGTTCGACATCATGTAGACGGCGATGAAGCTATCGCGGCCGACCATCCGCACGCTCCTGCTATTGAAGCGCTTTCGAGTTTAGCAACTTTAAATAGATTTCGAATCCCGTGTTCATGGGTGGCCCGAACCAGTCGGGCCATGACGGACGTTGGGTGGAAGCTCCCCATCTTCAGGTCCGCCAAGACCGAGGCCGAAGCATCGCCTCGGCAAGTTGCTGCTCGATGGACCAGCCTGTCGGACGCGCCTCGGGCGTGAACCACTCGCAGCCGTGAGCAACCCAGACAGCAAGGTACTGCTCGAAGCTCAGGCCGTTGCTCGTCCCCAGCCCCTCTTCCGGCCGGGTCGTTCGTGCTTAGGGACGGCTACGGAGCCCGGCAAAGCCGCAACAGGGGCAGGTGTGCCCACTGGCAAGGATCAAGCTCAAGCCGCCTCCACCCCGAACTGCAGCTGGGCCAGCCGCGCATAGAGGCCGCCTTTCTTGACCAGGGCCGCGTGGGTGCCCTGCTCGACCACGGCGCCGTCTTCCATGACAACGATCCGGTCGGCGCGCAGGACGGTGGCCAGGCGGTGGGCGATGACCAGGGTGGTCCGCTCGCCCATGGCGCTTTCCAGCGCCTTCTGGACCAGCCGCTCGTTCTCGGCGTCCAGGGCGCTGGTCGCCTCGTCGAGCAGCAGCACCGGCGCGTCGCGGACCAGGGCGCGGGCGATGGCCAGCCGCTGCTTCTGGCCGCCGGACAGGGTCTTGGCGCGCTCGCCGACCGGGGTGTCGAAGCCTTCGGGCAGCGCCTTGATGAAGCCTTCGGCCTCGGCGGCGCGGGCGGCGGCGAACACCTGCTCCAGGCTGGCGTCCTCCCGGCCGAAGCGGATGTTCTCCAGCGCGGAGCCGGAGAACAGGGCCGAATCCTGGGCCACCAGCGCCAGCCGGGCGCGGACTTCTTCCGGGTCGGCGTCGCGCAGGTCGACGCCGTCGAGGATCACCCGGCCCTCCTGCGGATCATAGAAGCGCAGCAGCAGGCGCAGCACTGTGCTCTTGCCGGCGCCCGAGGGGCCGACAAGGGCCACTGTCTCGCCCGGCGCCACGGTCAGGTCGAAGCCGTTCAGCGCGGGCAGGTCCGGCCTGCCGGGGTAGGCGAAGGTCACGCCCTCGAAGGCGATCTCGCCCCGGGCCGGCGACGGCAGGGTCTTCGGCTTGGCCGGCGCGGCGATCCCGGGCCTGGCGTCGAGCAGTTCGCCGATGCGCTGCATGGCCCCGGCCGCCTTCTGGACATCGCCCCAGACCTCGCCCAGGGCGCCGACGCCGCTGGCGGCCATCACCGACAGGAAGACGAACTGGATCAGGTCGCCCGGCGTCATGCCGCCGGTCAGCACCGAGTGGGCCGCGCGCCACAGGACGAAGGCCACGCCGCCGAAGATCAGGCCGATGACGATGACGGTCATCAGGGCGCGGGCCCGGATGCGGCTGGCGGCGGCCCGGAAGGCGACCTCGACCGAGTCGCCGAAGCGGCGGTCGGCGGTCCGCTCGCGGCCGAAGGCCTGGACGGTCTCCAGCGCGTCGAGGCTCTCGCCCGCGAAGCCGACGGCGTCGGCGAACCGGTCCTGGGCGGTGGTGGACAGCGTCCGCACCCGACGACCGAAGATGAACAGCGGCGCGATGACGACCGGCGCCAGCGCCATGACCGCCAGGGTCAGGACCGGCGAGACGGTGAACATCACGATCGTCGCGCCGATCGTCGACAGCATGTTGCGCAGCGCCACGGAGGCGGAGGTGCCGACCAGGGTCTCGATCAGGGTCACGTCGGTGGTCAGGCGCGACAGCACCTCGCCGGTCCGGGTCTTGAGGAAGTAGGAGGCGTCCAGCGTCAGGATATGGCGGTAGACCGACGTGCGCAGGTCAGCGACCACCCGCTCGCCCAGCAGGGAGACGAAGAAGAACCGGCCGGCCGTTGCGATGGCCAGCACCGAGACGACGCCCATGCCGATCAGGAAGGTCTGGTTGAGTTGCTCGGCCGAGCCCGAGCCGAAGCCCCGGTCGACCACCAGACGCGCCGCGGCGGTCAGGCCCAGGGTGGCGGCGGTGGAGAACAGCAGGAAGAACCCTGCGGCGGCGGCGTAGCCCCAGTGGGCGCGGACAAAAGGCAGCAGCCGGCCCAGCGTCTTGACGTTGCGGCTGCGCGGACGCTTGGCGGCGGCCTCGGCGATGCCGGCGGCCAGTTCGGCCCCCGCGCCCGGCCGGCCGTCAGCGACCGGATCGTTCGCGGCGATGTCAGTCATAAGCTCGGCCCCTTGCCTTCCACGCGCCCGTTCTGTATAGCCGCCCGTCTTCGACCGCACCGACTTTCTCGGCGCGCGTCACACTCATTTCCTCCAAGTCGGTTGGACCGCCCGATGAAACAAGACACCCATCCCGACTACCACTTCATCACGGTGGTTCTGACGAACGGCGAGTCGTACCAGACCCGTTCGACCTTCGGTAAGGAAGGCGCGACCCTGAACCTCGACATCGATCCGTCGACGCACCCGGCCTGGACGGGCGGCAACGCCCACATGCTGGACCGCGGCGGCCGCGTGTCGCGCTTCAACGCGAAGTTCGCCGGCTTCACGACCAAGAAGTAGGCTTCACGCCGCTTCGACGCGAATTCGAAAGGCCGGCCGCAGCGATGTGGCCGGCCTTTTGGCGTTTCAGACGCCGGCAGGTCGGCCTTCAGCCGGACTCCGGAAGCTGATCGGACCGCCCTCGCTGAAGTGAAACTCCCATTCGTCCTCATGTGAGGAAAGTACGATCTCGGCCATGTCGAACGCGAGGCTGACAGCCTGGAAGGCATGAGCTCCGAAGGCCGCCACCTGCTGTTCGCGAAAGCCGGACACCCTGATCTCGGCGCGAAAGTCGCCGTACGAGTTGGCGATCAGCTCTGGATCGTGGATCGAAATGCTGGAAGGGACCGCCAGAGCATCCGACCGGCGCACAGCCGTGAACCCGAACCGCAGGGCGGCGGGTTCTCGCAAAAAGGCTGGTCCTGATGACATTGCGCCCCCCGGGCGCGGCGCGCGCCTGATCGTCCGCACGACGGCAGAGTGACATATCGTGGCGATTGTGTCGAAACAATCCTACCTTGACGCGAGCGGCCGTGGGGCTTCGGGAGCCAGCGCCTCAGCTACGCCCCCTGCCCCCCGAACGCGCCCTTCAGGCGGTCCATCTGGTTGAGGACGGCGTTGGGCGTCTCCTCGAGCGAGGGCTCGACGTACATGCGGCGGTCCAGATGCCGGACGCGGTCATACAGCCGGCCCGAGCGATCGAGCAGGTGCAGCAGGGAAAGCGGCAGATCATGCAGGGCATCATTGTCGCAGGGGTAAGCATCTTCCTGGTCGACCCGGTAGCGGTCATCGCAGGCCGCTTCCGGCGCCATGTCGCCCTCGCGCACCGCGCGCTGCACCAGCAGCCATGAGGCGACGCGCATCAGCCGGGTGGTCAGCCGCATGCTTTCGGAGGCGTAGGCCAGGGCCGCGCTGCGCGACAACAGCTTGGAATCCTGCCGTCCGCCGCCGTCCAGATAGGCGGCGGTCTCCTCCACGAGGTCCATGCCCTCCTGGAACGTCCGGTCGAACAGTTCCGAGCGGGCGAAATCGCTGATCACGTTCGCACGCCAGGGCGCCTGGGCCGACGCACTGAAATCGCTCATGGACACATTCGCCCCTTAATCTCATCCGCGGGACGAACTTGCCCGCCTGGCCACAACGGCTGCAACGCCCGTGCCAAGCTGTCCGTTCGCGGATCGCCGCCGTTTCGTCTGTCAGGTCTTGCCCAGATTGAAGAAGGCGTCGGCCGCCGAGCGACCCGCCCGCTTCTTCTCGATCTGGCCCCGCACGCGGGCCAGTTCGGACTCCAGAAGCTCTATGCGCTCCTCGAGTTCGGACACGCCGAAAAGGTCGAGGTCCTCGCGGGTCACCGCCAGCAGCGCGTCGCCGCGCCCTCCGCGAGGGCCTGCCGGTTCTTCCAGCATGATCTGACCTCCCTATCGCCAAAGCCGTGTTTCACATATTTGACGCCTGCAAGCGCCAGGGCGCAACCCCGCCGGAGAAAGCGACCATGTCCCAGACCATGATGACGGCCATCGCCATCGAGGGCGGCAAGGGGGGCGCCGAGGCGCTGAAGGCGGTGCAGATGCCCGTTCCGGTTCCGGCGAACGGCGAGATCCTGATCCGGGTCAGGGCCGCCGGCGTCAACCGCCCCGACATCGTCCAGCGCCTGGGCTTCTACCCTGCCCCTCCCGGCGCGCCGGAGACCCTGGGCCTGGAGGTCGCCGGCGAGGTGGTGACGGCGGCGGGCCGCTGGAAGACCGGCGACCGGGTCTGCGCCCTGCTCGGCGGCGGCGGCTACGCCGAGTACGCCGTGGTCGACGCCCGCCACGCCCTGCCGATCCCCGAGGGCATGAGCTTCGAGGCCGCCGCCGGCCTGCCGGAGACCGTCTTCACCGTCTACGCCAACGTTTTCGAGCATGGCGCGCTGAAAGCCGGCGAGACCCTGCTGCTGCACGGCGCCACCTCCGGCATCGGCACCACGGCCATCCAGATGGCCAAGGCGGCCGGCGCGACGGTGATCGCCACCGGCCGGGGCGCCGACAAGAAGGCCCAGGCCCTGGCGCTGGGCGCAGACATCGCCGTGGACAGCTCGACCGAGGACTTCGAGGCCGTCGCCAGGGCCCATGGCGGCGTCGACGTCGTGCTCGACATGGTCGGGGCGGCCTATTTCGAGAAGAATCTCAACGCCCTGAAGACCGGCGGCCGGATCGTCTACATCGCCTCCCTGGGCGGCGGCACGATCGAGGTTCCGATCATGAAGATCATGATGAAGCGGGCCACCATCACCGGCTCGACCCTGCGCCCCCGCTCCGCGGACGAGAAGGCCCGCATCACGGCCGAGGTCGAGCGGGTGGTCTGGCCCTGGGTGGCGTCCGGCAAGGTGAAGGCGGTCGTCGACGCCACCTTCCCGCTGGCCGAGGCGGCGAAGGCTCACGCGCACCTGGAAGCCGGCGCCCATGTGGGCAAGGTGCTGCTGATCGCCTGACGGCCTAGTTGTCGTTTCCAAGAAGGTTGTTCACACGCTGCCATGGTGTGAGGCCGTTGATGCCGGAGTGAGGTCGGGCGGTGTTGTAGCGGTGGGTCCATGGGCGGATGGCGGCGGTTCGCTGGTCCGATGAGGCATAGGGCCTGGCGTAGGCCCATTCCCGCAGACTGGTCTGGATGAAGCGCTCGGCCTTGCCGTTGGTGCGAGGCGTGTAGGGCCGGGTGCGTATGTGGCGGGCCCCGGCCTT
>JBEIDC010000053.1:0-20222 GCA_040383665.1 Caulobacter sp. | reverse complement strand
GCTTGACGCCGTCGGCCGCCTTGGCCTCGCCGCTGAACTCGCCATCGATGCCGGCCATGATCTTCAGCAGCGTCGACTTGCCCGAGCCGTTGACCCCGACCACGCCGATCTTGGCGTCCTGGTAGAAGGACAGCCAGATGTTCTCGAACACCTTCTTGCCGCCGGGATAGGCCTTGGTCAGGCCCTGCATCTGGAAAATGTACTGGGCGGCCATGAGTCTGCGCGCTCGCTCTCTGTCGTTCGAAGGTCTGGGGGTCGGCGCGGGATGTAGCGACTGAGGGCCGGAAAGGCAATGCGGCGGCAGGCGTTGCGGCCTGTGCTTGCCAACTCCCCGGCAAATGAGAACCATCGCGCCGCTGTATCAGGAGCCCCCATGCGTCACCTCCCCCTGCTCGCCCTGGCCGCGGCCTTCGCCGCGCCTGCCGCCGCCATGCCGCCGCCGCTGCCGGAGGTGGCGGACGCCTCCATGGCCGCGCTGCAGGCGGACGTGGCCGCCGGGCGGGCGTCGTCGGAAACCATCGCCAGCGCCTATGTCGTGCGCGGCAAGGCCCTGGAGCCGAAGGTCAATGCGATCATCGCAATGAACCCGGCCGCCCTCGCTGACGCCCGGGCGGCCGACCAGGCGCGGCGGGCGGGCGACAGGCGGCCGCTGCTGGGCGCGGCGATCGTGGTCAAGGACAACATCGAGACGGCCGACGCCGGGCTGGCGACCACGGCCGGTTCACTGGCGCTGGCCGACAATGTCACCGGCCGCGACGCTCCGGTCATCGCGCGGCTGAGGGCGGCCGGGGTCGTGGTGCTGGGCAAGGCCAACCTGTCGGAATGGGCCAACATCCGCTCGGACAACTCGATCAGCGGCTGGAGCGCCGTGGGCGGCCAGACGCGCAACCCCTATGCACTGGACCGCAGCCCCTGCGGCTCGTCGTCCGGGACCGGGGCGGCCGTCGCCGCCGGCCTGGCGGCGGCCGGGATCGGGACCGAGACGGACGGCTCGATCACCTGCCCGGCGGCGGTGATGGGGCTGGTGGGTCTCAAGCCGACGGTGGGGTTGGTCTCGCGCACCGGCATCGTGCCGATCAGCGCCACGCAGGACACCGCCGGGCCGATGACCCGCACCGTCGAGGACGCCGCCCTGTTGCTGACCGCCATGACCGGGACTGATCCGAAGGATCCGGCGACGGCGCAGGCCGACAATCGCCGCGAGGACTATGCCGCGCGGCTCAAGCCCGACGCGCTGAAGGGCGCTCGCATCGGGATGATGCGCTACGCCGCCGGCTTCCATCCGGAGACCGAAGCGGTGTTCGAGAAGGCGTTGGCGACCCTGAGGGCCCGGGGCGCGGTGCTGGTCGATGTGCCGGCGTTCCCGAACCGTGACGAGATCGGCGGGAACGAGCTGGTCGTGCTGCTGGTCGAACTGAAGGCCGGGCTGAACAGTTACCTGGCGACCACCGACCCTGAGACGGTGAAGACCCGCACCCTCGCCGACGTCATCGCCTTCAACACCGCCAACGCCGACCGGGAGATGGCGCTGTTCGGCCAGGACTTCTTCGAGCGCTCGGAGGCCGGCAAGGGCCTGGACGATCCGGCCTATCGGAAGGCGAAGGCCGACGCGGCGCGACTGGCCGGGCCCGAGGGCATCGACGCCGTGCTGACGAAGTATGGACTGACCGCGCTGGTCGGCCCGACGCTGGGCCCGGCCTGGCTGATCGATCCGGTGTTGAAGGATCGCTACGTGGGCGGAGGCGCGGGCAACGCCGCCGCCGTCGCCGGCTATCCGCACCTGACCGTGCCCATGGGCCAGGTCATGGGCCTGCCCGTCGGGCTGTCGTTCGTCGGCCCGGCCTGGAGCGACGGCCTGCTGCTCGGCTACGGCTACGCCTTCGAACTGGCGGCCGGGGCCCGCAAGCCGCCGGTCTTCCCGGCCAGCGTGAACTGAGCCCTACTTCCGGGCCGGTCGCGAGCGCCAGCCCTTCGGCGGCGCCGCGGCCGCCGGCGGGGTGGCGGGAGCCAGGGCGCCGGGCGTGCCGTCGCGACTGTAGCCGCGATCATAGGCGTCGGCTTCCCACCAGGGCCGGCTGGAATTGCTGAACACGCTCTCGTCCTTCAGGGTCGCCGGCAGGCTGGAGGCGCGGACACAGTAGGTTCCGCGGTCCCACTGCTGACGCCAGCAGTCGCCGCCGTAGTAGACCCAGTTGTGCTCGACATCGGCTGTGGCGCCCTGTTCCACCCAGATCGCGCGACGGCTCCAGTCGTGGATGCGGTTGCGATGGATGAAGGCGTTGCCGCCGGCGACATAGATGCCGACGTCGCGCGAGCCGATGGCCGACTCGGTGAAGCGCAGCTCACCGTCGGAGACCACGCCCACCGTCGTGCGCATGAACCGGCTGCGGCTCACGTCGACCTGCGCGCCGCGGTCAAGGTGCAGGCCGTTGCGCCAGCCGCTGATCACCGTGTTCCGGATCGACAGCGTGCCGGACCCGCTGCGCAGGCCCCGAACCAGGATGCCGTTGCCGGCCGAACCGGAGGTCGCGCGGGCCATGATCCCGGCCTGGTCGATGCGGCTCTCCCCCGACGCCGGCGTGATGTCCAGGCCGGTTTCCTCGCCGGTGATCCGGGTGCGGGCGATATCGACGACCGACGACTCGGCGATCACGGCCGCGTTCCAGGTGTAGGCGTCGATGCTGCTTTCGCGCAGGATCAGCTTGCCGCCCGAGGCGTAGACCGCCGCGGCGTCGCCCCAGTAGGTCACCGAGGTGCGGACCAGCGCCACGTCGCCGCCCCAGGACTCGATGCAGGCGGAGCGGCCGCCTTTCTCGCTGGTCAGGACCAGGTCGCGCAGCTCGACCCCCTTCACGCCGCCGGCGATGCGGATGCAGGGCGCGCCATCGGGGGCGGAGATGGTCGCCGGCGCCGTGGCCGGCGCCGGATCGAAGATCGAGGCCCCCTCGGCGGCGATGATCACCGGATACTCGACGATCACCGTCTCGCGGCAGACGCCGCCGCGCGAGCGGATGTAGAGGATGCCGTTGTCGACCAGGCTGCGCAGGGCGTCGGAGATCGGCGTCGGGCCCGCATAGGGGTCTCCGCAGTCGACGGTGATCGACTTGCGGTCGCGCCGCCATTCACCGTTGGGCGGGTAGTCGTCGGTCCAGCCCGGCTGACGCCGGCCCCAGCGGTAGCGATCCGGCGTCCAGCGGTCCGGACGCCAGCGCGGCTTGAGCGGCGGCGTGACGAGCCCGCCGAAGTTGGGACGCACCTGCTGGTCTACCCGGGCGGCCGCATCCGGGAACGCCTGGGCGGCCGTGGCGGTGACGGCGACGGCGATGGCCGCCGCGACGGCGGGAAGGCAGCGCTTCAGCGTCTTCATGGCAGATAATCCCTGTCGCGAGGCGCGGGCCGCGGACGCGACACCTGGGCCAGCACTTGCTGGAGACGGTTGGCCGACGGCTTGAAGCCCGAAAGCGCGGCGTCGATCTGGTAGACGACGGCGCCGGCCTTGTCCTGGTCGGCGACGCCGGAAACGCCCAGCGAGAAGAAGGTCGACATCGCGTACTTGGCCTCGGCCGACCCTTGCTTGTCGGCCTCGGCGTACCAGTAGAAGGCGCGGGCGTAGTCTCGCGGCACCCCGACGCCCTCGGAGTACATGACCGCCAGCACCAGCTGGGCCTTGGGCGAGCCGTTGACGGCCGCGTACTGGATGGCGCGGACCTTCTCGATCGGCTGGAACGCGCCGGTCTGGGGCCGGCCGATCATGGCCTGGAGGCTCTGGATGTCGCCGGGGTAGAGCATGTCCTCGGTGGCCACGGGCCGCGGCGTGACCCGCAGGTAGCTCAGGGCCTCGGCGATGTGGATGAAGGGCAGCTCGCGCAACCGCTGCAGCGCGGCCTGCTGGCCGTCGTTGTACTGGTCGCTCTCATCGGAGTGCGGAACGCCCGACTCCGGCGCCTCGGGCGGATAGAATTCGTAGGGCGGCGTCCAGCGGCGGGCCTTCTGCTCGACATAGGCGCCGTCGGCGGCGCGCTTGGGCGAGGATCGCTCGAAGTCCTTCAGCATCACATAGGCGCCGACATCGCCGGTCTGAACGGCGAGATAGTTGTAGAGATAGGCGTCGATGTCGTTGCGCGGAAACAGGCTCAGGGCGGCCGGCGAGCCCGGCTTGTTGGGACGGCCGCGCGCCTCCGCCGCCTGCCTGTTGTCGGTCGGCTCGCCGAATGGTCCGAAGTAGCCGTCATGCATCCGCGCCAGGGTCCGGTAGCCTTCTGCCCCCTGGGTCGAGAGGATGTAGATGACCCGGTTGCGGACCTTTTCCTGCTCCTCGGAGGTCATGCGCGACAGCACCCGGTCAAGGGCGCGGTAGGCCATGCTGCGCTCGACAGCGCGGCAGTCGTCGAAGCGCGAGATCTTGTTCTCGCCCTGCGGCGCGCGCCGGCTGTTGGCCGCGATGGGCGTAAAGCCCTCGGAGTTGGTCAGGGCCAGGGCGTACCAGACGGCCGCCTCGACATCGTCCTCGAGGTTCTTGTCGGCCGCGCGTTCGCCCTGGTAGCGGCGGGCCAGTTCCAGCTGGGCGAAGAAGTCGCCGGTGAAGCCCCGGCGGCGAAGGGTGCGGATCTCGATCTGCTGGCCGTTGAACTGCGGCTGCGAGCCGGCCGGCATCTGGGGACGCGGGCAGGCGACCTCGCCCTTGCTGCCGAACCAGCTGTTGGGCCCGGTGTCGCAGCCGACCAGAGGCAGGATGACAGCCGTCACGAGGACAGCGATCGAAACGCCACGGATCAGCGGCCCTTTGGCGGAGCCCTCTGGCCCGGCCGGGGTGTCGCTGCTCTCGTGCATACTCATCACCCCCAACGCCACCCCGCCGTTAACGAATTCGGCGAACGTGACTCTTCGCTGGCCCCTGCAACGAGTCAAGCGCGCGAGCAGCCAGCCTTAACCATATTTCGGGCTCCGAGGCCCCATAGTGAACACCGTTCTCGCCTGAGGCGAAATTGAAGCCGGAATAGCCGCCCCGCCGCGCCCTCGCCCGCGTTGCGCCCTGCTTTCGCCGCAGGCCGCGAGCGAACCATGATCTCGGGACGAACGAATCCAGGGGAATCACATGGGTGACAAGAGGCGTTTTCGATCCATCGTCAGCCTGACGGCCGTCGCGGCGCTGATCGCGGCCTCCGCGCCGCCGACCACCTTCGCACGGGTGGCGTCGCCGCCGGATCGCGAGCCGTCGGCCGCGGACTGCGAGGCGCTGGGCTTCGCCGGCGTACGGAACATGGAGGACGCTCCCGCCGGCGGCAGCATCGTGGTCACGGCGCAGAAGCGGTCGTTCTTCTCCTTGCCGAGGATCGGAGCGCCCCCGCCAGCACCACCCCCGCCGCCTCCGCCGCAGGCGCCACCCCCGCCTCCGGTCATGATGTATGCGCCCGCCCCCGCGATGGTCTCCCCGAACGCCGTCATGCCGCAACCTCCGATGGCCGCCCAGGACACCGAGCGATACCCCGGCGGCGTCTCCAACCCGATCAAACAGGTGGCCCAGGAGCCGGTCTCCACCTTCTCCATCGACGTCGACACCGCCGCCTACGCCAATACCCGCCGGTTCCTGGCCGACGGCCGCGTGCCGCCGCGCGACGCGGTGCGGGTCGAGGAGCTGATCAACTACTTCGACTACGCCTACCCTCTGCCGGCCAGCCGGTCCGAACCGTTCAAGCCGTTCGTCGCCGTGGCCCCCTCGCCCTGGTCGAAGGACCGCCAGATCGTTCACATCGGTCTGCAGGGCTACGACATCCCGCGCGATGAACAGCCGCCGCTGAACCTGGTCTTCCTGGTCGACACCTCCGGCTCGATGTGGAGCGAGGACCGCCTGCCGCTGGCCAAGAAGGCGCTGGGCACGCTGATCGACCAGCTGGGTGATCGGGACCGCGTCGCCATGGTCGCCTACGCCGGCTCGGCCGGCGCCGTGCTCGCCCCGACCAGCGGAAGGGACAAGCTGAGGATGCGCTGCGCGCTGGGGGCGCTGCAGTCGGGCGGCTCGACCGCCGGCGGCCAGGGCCTGGCCCTGGCCTATGCGCTGGCGCAGCAGAACTTCGACCCCAAGGCGGTCAACCGCGTAATCCTGCTGACCGACGGCGACTTCAACGTCGGAGTCTCGGACCCGAGCAAGCTGAAGGACTTCGTCGCCGACAAGCGCAAGACCGGCGTCTATCTTTCGGTCTACGGCTTCGGGCGTGGCAACTACAACGACACGATGATGCAGGCGCTGGCCCAGAACGGGAACGGCACGGCGGCCTATATCGACAGCTTCGACGAGGCGCGGAAGCTGTTCCGCGACGACTTCTCCGGCTCGCTGTTCCCCATCGCCGACGACGTGAAGCTCCAGGTCGAGTTCAACCCGTACCAGGTCAGCGAGTACAGGCTGATCGGCTACGAGACCCGGATGCTGGCCCGCGAGGACTTCAACAACGACCAGGTCGACGCCGGCGAGGTGGGATCGGGGGCCTCGGTCACCGCCCTCTACGAGATCACCCGCGTGGGAGCGACGCCCTCCTCCGACCCGCTGCGCTACACCTCGGCCCGGCCGGAGGCGGCGCCCTCGGCCGAGCTGGCCTTCCTGAAGGTCCGCTACAAGCTTCCGGGCAAGACGGAGTCGGTGCTGATGCAGCGGCCGATCACCCGCGCCGACGTCAGCGACAGCCTGGCCGCCGCCCCGGAATCGACCCGCTGGGCCCTGGCCGTCGCCGCCTTCGGCCAGAAGCTGCGCGGCGATCCCTGGATTTCCGCCGACTTCGGCTGGCAGCAGGTCATCGACCTGGCCCAGGGCGCCCGTGGCGCGGACGAATTCGGCCTTCGCGCCGAGTTCGTGAAGCTGGCCCGCGGCGCCGGCGAGGCCAAGCGGGTGAACGAGTAGGCGTATGGGGGGACATGTTCCGGCGCAGCCGGTACAGGTCCCCGCGCGATCGCGATCCGGCGCCGAGGCGCCTCCGGTATGGGGGGGCGGCCCGCCCGGCGGCGGCGGGCCCCGCATTATGCGCATCGGCGATGGTCGATCGGCCGCCGACAGCGGCCGGCAGACGCCGGTGGCGAGCAGGGCCCCCATGGCCTCGCCCATCAGCTCGCCGCCCGGCGGGTCCTGGTTGGTCAGCACCACGACGGCCGCGCCGGCGGCCGGATAGACCATGAACCAGGTGTTCTCTCCAGGCGCGCCGCCGCCCTGGCCCAGGCGCCAAACGTCGGACTTTGGCGGATAGAGCGCCTGCCTGGCCGCTTGCGACAGCAGCTCGTCGCCGATGAGCGCGCGGGCGAAGCGGGCCATGTCGGCCGCCGTGCTGACGGTTCCGCCCGCCGGGCTGCCGGGCACGTCTGGCAAGCCGGTGAACGGCGCGGGCGCCTCGCGCGGCGGCTCGCCGGGCCCGGACATCCGCGACAGACGCGGGGCCGTGTCCGGGCCCGCCGCGACGGCGGAACGGGTCATGCCGAGCGGACCGAAGATCTTCTCCCGCAGATAGGCCTCATAGGTCAGGCCGCTGACCTGCTCGATCACCACGCCCAGCAGAAAGTAGCCGCCGTTGGAGTATTCGCTCTTCGAGCCCGGCGGGAACGTCAGCGGCTGGCTGACCACCAGAGGCATCAGGTCACGGGCCGTCTTCGCCTTCAGCATCACGTCCATGTCCGCGCGACTGAACATCACATTGGGCGCAATGCCGGACCGGTGATGCAGCAGTTGGTCGATGGTCACCGTCGCGATCTCCGGCGGCAGGCCCGCCAGATAGGTCCCGACGGGCGCCTGGAGGTCGATCTTGCGCTGGTCGATGAGCTGGCCGATGGCGACCTGGGTGAACAGCTTGCCCACCGAGGCCAGGCGGTACGGGGTGTCGGCCGTGGGCGGCGTCGCCCCCGATACGTTGCCGGCGGTCCTGTAGAACCGGCTATCGCCCTGCATCGCCAGGACAACGCCCGAGAACGGGGCGGCCTGGGCCTGGGCCTCGAAGCAGGCGCCGAGCGCCGCTTCGGATCGTGGCTCCGCGCGCGCGCCCGGGGCCAGGGCCTGGAGGCCGACGAAGGCGAGTCCAACGATGGCGCCGCGAGCGCTCAGATTCATGTCCCGACCCTGGTCGTCATTGCGCCCCCGCGCCTTGTGTCCCGGACCATAGGCGCGCATCTACTCCACATGAAACCCGTAAAGCTGAATAGAATGACGGTGGAGAACGCGCGCACCGCCGCCGTCTTCACCGATCCGCGCCTGCGCAGGCTGCTGCTGTGGTTCGTCCGCCGCCCGGCCAGCGTGGCCCAGGCCGCGACGGCCTGGGAAATGGACCCCCGCCGGGCCCACTACTACGTGCAGCGGCTGGAGCGGCTGGGCCTGCTCAGGGTCGTCGAGACGAAGGCCCGCGCCGGCCGGCCGATCAAGATCTACCGCGCCGCCGGCGACAGCTTCTTCATCCCCGCCGCCGCGTCGCCCAGGGGATTCGGCGACGAACTGGCCCGCGAAGTGCGCGCCGGTCTCGAGTTGGAGTTCGCCCGAAGCGAAGGCGGGATGCTGTTCACCGCGGCCAGAAACGGCTCGCCAATGGCTCGCATCATCCGGGCAAGGGGCGTTCCGCCGCGCGCCCGGGAGTTCTGGCGCGTGCTGAACCTGCGGCCGGGGGACGTCGAGGCCCTGACCCGCGACATCAACGCGCTCTTCAACCGCTACCAGCGCGCGGCGACGGTCGGCGGCCAGACCTACCTGGTGCACGCCGCCTATGCCCTGCGTCAGGCCAGCGACGGCGTCGCAGACAATGCCCGCGACGACTGAAGGATGGAAACGGGGACACGCACTGGTTTCAGCACAGGGAAAAGGTTCCTTCCCGGCTTCCTTAAACCTACCGCCCCCCGTGTCCGCCCGCGACCTACCGAGGCTCCCCGGCGTCCACCTCGACATGCCACCAACGCGGCCGCGCCGAGCGGAAGGAATGGGCGGTCGGCGCCAGGGCTTTCGCCTGCGGTTTGTCAAACACGCCCAGTACAAGCGCCACGACGGGTAGGTCGTCGATGGCCCCGATGGTGCTGCCGCATCGCGGGCAGAAGGCCCGGCTGGAGTAGTCCGATGACCGGAAGGTCGCGGGGCGTCCGCCTTCGCCGGACCAGGTCACGGCCTCACTCGGAAATTCGACCCAGCTGACCGTCAGGGCGCCGCTGTGCCGTTGGCACATCCTGCAGGAACAGGTGTGGGGCTTCAGCGCGGGGCCGACCGCCGTGAAGCGAACGTGACCACAGAGACATCCGCCTTCGTAGGTTGCTGCTTTTCCCATCGCGCGACACCCCCAACATCCGCCATGACCCTGAACCGGCACATGAGCGCGGCCGCGCCTTGCTTTTCAAGCCCCCTGACCGCCCTGGCGGGCGAGCGGCCCGGCGGAGTGGCGGGGGGTGGCGCTGGCCGCCCTCAGCCGTAGCGCAGCTTGCAGTAGAGGATCGAGCCGGAGAGCAGCAGCGTCAGGCCGTTGCCGATGATCAGCGGCCAGTCGCCGAGGATCAGCCCGTAGACCATCCACAGCGCGACCCCGAAGGTCATCAGCAGGAACATCGGCAGCGACAGGTCGGCGGTCGAGCGCGTCCGCCACGTCTTGATGGCCTGGGGCAGGAAGGCGAGCGTGGTGCAGGCCGCCGCGATGAGGCCGATGATGGTGACGGGCAAGGGGCCCTCCCGAAAATGCGAACGGAGGCGGCCGTGAGGCCGCCTCCGCGCCAGGTCTGTCCTCGGGAGCCTAGCGGCCCGACGGGACGTCCTTGAAGGCGACATCCTTGTCGACGCGCACGTCGCCGGGCAGGCCCAGGACGCGTTCGGCGATGATGTTCTTCAGGATCTCGTCGGTGCCGCCGGCGATGCGCAGGCCGGGGGCCCACAGCAGGCTCTGCTGGAAGGCGGCCTGCATCGGGGCTTCGGCGGGATCGACGAGCACGCCGTACTGGTCTTCCAGCTCGACGCCGTAGTTGCTCATCTCCTGCATCTGGTTGGCGGCGATGATCTTGCCGATCGAGCTTTCCGCGCCCGGCGTCTGGCCGCGCGACAGGGCCGTCATGGTGCGGAAGCGGGTCATCTTCAGACCCTCGGCCGCCACGTACCAGTCGGCCAGCTTCTCGCGGAAGGCGCCGTCCTTGATGGCCGAGCCGCCGACGGTGTCGGTCTGGCGGGCCAGCTCCATGATGGTCTTGTAGTCCGGGCCCGAGGAGCCGCCGACGGCGAGACGCTCGTTCATCAGGGTGACCAGGGCCACCTTCCAGCCGTCGCCGACATTGCCCAGACGCTGGCTGTCCTTCACGCGCAGATCGGTGAAGTAGACCTCGTTGAACTCGCTGCCGCCGCTGGCCTGGTGGATCGGGCGGACCTCCACGGCCGGATCGTGCATGTCGATCCAGAACATGGTCATGCCCTTGTGCTTGGGCACGTCGGGGTCGGTGCGGACTAGAAGAATGCCGTAGTCGCAGTATTGCGCGCCGGTGGTCCAGACCTTCTGGCCGTTGATCACCCAGTCGCCGTCATCCTGCTGGATGGCGCGGGTGCGCGAGGCGGCGACGTCGGAGCCGCCGGCCGGTTCGGAGAACAGCTGGCACCAGATCTCCTCGCCGCGCATCGCCGGCTTGACGAAGCGGGTCTTGGTGTCGGCGTCGGCGAAGGCCATCACGGTCGGGACGCACATGCCCAGGCCGATGGTGAAGTAGCCGTAGTTGACGCCGACCTTGGCCTCTTCCTGGCCGAAGATGACCGACTGGATCGGCGTGCCGCCGGCCCCGCCCCACTCCTTGGGCCAGGTGATGCAGGCGTAGCCGGCGTCGGCCTTCTTGGCCTGCCAGGACTTGGCGAGCGCCATGTGCTCGGGGCTGTTGGGCCGGCGGCCATTGGCGCTGGCGCCGCCCTTGTGCTCGGCGGCGTTCTTTTCCAGCCAGGCGCGAGCGGCGTCGCGGTAGGCGGCTTCTTCGGGGCTGTCGTTAAAGTCCATCTCGTCTCTCCAGGGCGGTCATCCCGGTCGGGGCTGGGGCCAAGCCGGGACCCGGGAGCGCGAAGCTCCGTTGCAGGGTCCAGGCTCTACGGCCGGGATGACAATGGTTGTTGTGTCAGGCGGCGTTGCGGCGTTCCAGTTGCGAGACCAGCCGCTCTTTCCACACCTTCGGCGCGTGGGCCACGAGGGCCAGCTGGCGCGAGCGGCGGTAGTAGAGGTGGCAATCCACCTCCCAGGTGAAGCCCATGCCGCCGTGGGTCTGGATGTTTTCCTTGGAGGCGAACCAGTAGGCTTCGCTGGCCGCGATCCGGGCCGCCGAAGCCGCCACCGGCAGCTCCGCGGCGTTGGTGTTGAGGGCCCAGGCGCCGTAGTAGGCGTTGGAGCGGGCGACCTCGTTCTTGACGTACATGTCGGCCAGCTTGTGCTTGATGGCCTGGTAGCCGCCGATCACCCGCCCGAAGGCGTAGCGCTCGAGCGAGTACTGCCGGGCCATCTCTAGGCACTTGTCCGCGCCGCCGGTCTGTTCGAAGGCCAGCAGCACGGCGGCGCGGTCGAAGACCTGCTCGCTGATGCTCAGGCCCTCGCCCGCCGCGCCGACGCGCCTGGCCGGCGCGCCGCTGAAGGTCAGCTTCGCCACGCCGCGGGTCGGGTCGAGGCTCTTGAGGGTCTCGCGGGCGACGCCCTCGCCGTTCAGGTCGACCAGGAACAGTGACGGCTTGCCGCCCTCGCTGGCCAGCACCAGGGCGACGTCGGCGATGTCGCCGTCGGTCACCGGGATCTTCACGCCGGTCAGCTTGTCGCCCTCGACCTTGCAGGTCAGCGACTTGGCGTCGACGACGCCCGGACCTTCGGAGGTGGCGTAGCAGCCGATGATCTCGCCGGCGGCGATCTTGGGCAGCAGGTGGGCCTTCTGCTCGTCACTGCCGGCCAGCATCACGGCCTCGGCAACGAAGTAGACGGTCGAGGCGAAGGGGATCGGAGCAACCGAGCGGCCGAGCTCCTCGGCGATGGCGCAGAGCTCCACATGGCCAAGGCCCAGACCGCCGAACTCCTCGGGGATCGCTGCGCCGAGCCAGCCCTGTTCGGCGACGCCCTTCCACAGCGCCTTGTCGTAGGACACGGCGTCATCGTTGAGCACGACGCGGACGGCCGCGCTGGTGCTGTGGGCGTCGAGGAACTTGCGCGCCTCGTTCTTCAGGAATTTCTGATCGTCGGAATAGTCGAAGTTCACGGCATCCTCCCGCCGCGCTGTGATCGCGCGCGTGCTTGTCGAGGGGCAATGTAGACGGGTTTGCGCCGGGGGAAAGATTGACCTCGCGTCAATGAATTCAGGTTCTTATGCACCGTTGGATTGATTGATGGCGCGGGCGCATGGCGAAGGCCGTTTTCCAGAAGAACCAGAAGGTCTGGGTCGACAGTGTCGGGGCCTGGGCGACCATCGACCGGATCGTGCCGATCTGGGCCAAGGGTTTCGATGAACCGGTGCGCGTCACCTACGACGTGGGACTGGGCCGAGAGTTCCACGCCCATGAACTGAAGCCCGAAGACAGGGTCGAGGACGCCGACAGCGGGACCGGCGGCGCCGGCTGGCGACTGATGCGCGCCAAGAACAAATGGCAGCAGGAAGGCGACTGCACCCACCACCCCTTCCCGGGCACCTACCCCGTCGTGGTCACCGATCCCGCCGACTGGGGGGGCTGGCGCACGCCGGGGGCCGAATACGACCGTGACCCGACCAGGATCGAGCGCCAGGCCCGGCTGATCGCCAGCGCTCCACGCCTGCAAGCCATCGCCCGCGACCTGATCGCCCTGGTCGCCGAGGCCCCCGATGACGCCCCGCCCGCCGTGCTGGACATGGCCCGCCGCGCCGCCGCGATCGAGCGATACGTGCAGGAAGTGCCATCGCCGGCCGAGACCCCGTCAGGCCGGGCGGCGGACGCGGCGGCATAGGAGAACGGTCGGGCCAGCGTAGAGATCGCGGGTCCTGAGGCAGGTTCCCTGGTCAATCGGGCAACCGAAAGCTCAGCTTCACCCGCGTTGTCCGTCCGGCGGCGACGCGGCCGTCTGCGGCCTTAGGCGTTGTGCGGATACTGCGGGCGATCCGCGTGGACGCCAGGCCGAACGTATAGTCGGCAGGCGTCTCCGAGATGACGACGCACGGACGCAGCTGGCCGCTGATGTCGATCAGGCACAGCAGCTCGGCGCTGCCTTCGAGATCTTCGCGCAGCGCCCGCTCCGGATAGTAGCGCGCCACGTCGTCAAGGGTCGGGCGGCGCTCCAGCCTGACCATGGCGTTCGGAATCTCTTCCAGGGTCGCCAGACCGCCGGCCGCGACCGTCGCCAGCGCCGTCTCGAACGAGGGATGTCGCCACTCAAGGGTGACCCGCGCAACCTGGTCGGGCGCCTCGGCGCGGGACTGGTCGCCCAGGCTGAGCGCCGCTGCGCCAAAGCCCTGATCGCGCGGACGTTCCGATACGATGCTGCAGCCCTTCAGCCCGCCGCCCTGCAGCGCGCATTCAAGAACGACGCGCCCGCTCATCCCCTCATCGAACGCCGCCCTGGGGAAGCTGGCGGACATCTCTGCCGCTGTCGGGGCAACCGTCCAGGTCACCGGCGCCGCCAGCGGTGGCGGCGGCGTCGGGGTCGGCATCACCTGCGGAATCGGCTGGCTCCGCCCCGGGCCCGCGACGCCGGCCGCGAGCAGGGCGATGGCGGCGAGCGCGAGGAGCGTTGGGCGGGGCATCGGCCTAGTTCAGCTTCCACACCATCGGCAGGCGCACCATCGCGCCTTCGGTCGGCTGGCCGCTCTGGCTGACCGGGGCCATGCGGAAATACTGCGCCAGCTGGACGGTCGCGGCGCCGAAGCCGTAGTCGCCGCCGCGCTCGGTGATGATGTAGCAGCCGTCCAGCGCGCCGCCGGTGGCGATGTGGCACTCGATCAGCGCCTCGCCCGAGGCGCCCTTTTCGATGGCCGCGACGGGGAAGGCGGAGATCAGTTCCTCGACAGTCGGGGTGCGGACCCACTCAGGGTCGGCGACCACGGTCGGCGGGGTCGCGGCGGCCAGCAGGACCGGCTCGGCCGGAGCGGCTTCCGGGCTGGCGACGAGGGCGACGGCGATCAGGGACAGAAACAAGCGGGCGGACTCCGGCAGGTCAGTGGGCTGAGGGCTGGCGGGCGCGAAGCCGCTCCAGCGCCTGGGAGGCAAGGTCGGTGAGCGAACGGTGGCCGTGCTCGGCGAAGACGTCGAAGGCGGTGGCCAGGGCGACGGCGGCGGCGGCGAGGCCCGCATCATCGCGGCGGGTGATTTCGGCGCGGATCTCGTAGAGCCGGGCCAGGTTCAGCTGCGCCACCGCCCAGCCGACCGGATCGGCCGAAGGCCGCAGCGCGCAGAGCTCGGTCTTCTGGGCCGCGACGGCGGCGTCGAGCACGGCCAGGTCGCCGGTCAGCTCGGCGAGGCGGCCCAGGGACTGGGCCTTGCCGGCCGCGACGCGGGCGCGCAGCGACAGGGCGATCTGGTCCTTGAGCACCAGCGCGGCGCGATCGAAGCAGGTGGTGGCCTGCTCGAAGGCGCGAGGGCTGTCGGTGACTTCGCCCAGCACGATCAGGGCCTGACCCAGAGCCGCCTGGATACGGGCCCAGTCGAGCGGGCTGTGCTCGCGGGTGACCTGGTCCAGGGCGGCGGTCAGGGCGTCGACGGCGTCGGCGGCCGGGTCGACCTCGGCGGTCAGTTCCGCCTTAAGCGACAGGCCCGAGCCCCGGGCGGCGGTGACCCGGGCGAAGGTCAGCGGTTCGTAGTCGGGATCGAGGCCGACCAGCGCGGCGTCGGCTTCGCGCACGCCGTGCTCGATCATGTCGATGTCGCGAAGCCGCAGCCCGGCGAGGGCCAGAAGGTCAGAGCGTTCGGCGCGGAACTCGGCGACGGCCAGCCGGGCGCAGACGCTGACCCGGCCGGAGGCGGCCAGGGCGGCGAGCGGCGCTTCCTGATCGACGACGGCGGCGAAAACCTCGGCGCCGTTCCCGGCGGCCAGGGCGGCCCGGCCACGCATCCCCGCCAGGGCGACGCCGGCGATCGCGGCGCCCATGCCGGACGCCTTGGCGGCCTCGGTCAGGACATGTTTCGCGGCGGCGGACAGGCCCTCGTCGCCGAACAGGTCGGCGCCGAGCAGGGCGTTGAGCCCCTGTTCGGCCTGGGCGCGGGCGACGCCGGACGGGCGATGCTGGGCGCGGCAGGCGTCGGCGGCGGCTTCAGCGGCGGCGGCGGCCTTGCGCAGGGCGGTGGCGTCGCCTGTGCGGCGGGTGACCTCGCGCCAGCAGGCGGCGGCGTGCAGCAGGCGGGCGGGACGATCCTTCGCGCCGATGCGTCCGGCGGCGATGTCCGCGCCGCGGGCCTCATTGGTCAGCAGATGGAGGTCCAGCAGTTCCAGAAGCGTCGCGTCGCCGCCGGTCAGTCCGTCCTGGGGCGCGGCCAGCGGCTCTCCGGACAGCAGTCGTCGCAACTCGCGGCCAAACTCGAACATGCGACGCTGCTCCCAACACGACCGTCCCAAGCCGGAACACCCGGCCTTCGGTCAGCGGGAACAGAGCAAAGCCCGGTCCGAAGAGCTTAACAAGTGGTTAACGTGAACAACATGGTTAATAGACCCATAATTTCCGCGCCTTAGGCCGGAAACCGGCGGAGACCTCGCAGGAACCCGTCTCGAAGCCCTCCTCCCTTGAGGAAGAAGGGTGAGGCGGGCCGCGGACCGGCCATTCACTGGACAGGCGGGTCCTGCCTGACGATGGGCGGCGGCGGTGGCCCGGGCGGAGCCGATCACCGCCTCTCCCAGCTTGAATCGGCGCGGTCAGGACCGGTTCACCCGAAGCGACCGTTAACGGATTCAGGCCTTTCCTGATGACCGGACCGGTGGCGAACCCCTGTTCGCATACGGATCGGGCCCGATTCACCCCTCGGATTTTAATCCGTGTACCGTCTATCCACAGGAGATTGGCGGAAAGTTATCCACAGGCCGTCAAAAAAGCTTCACATACCTGTCGAACGGCGCCTACCGTGTCTTCACAGCCCGACAATCAGCCGGGCCAGGGAGGAAAAACAAACCATGTCCATTGTTCTTGCCGGCGTCGTCGTCGCCATCAGCCTGTTCGCCAGCGAACCCGCCGCCATCGGCGATCTGGTCGACGCCAACGACACCCAGACGACCGCCACCAAGCCCCTCGTGGTCTGCGATCGGGACGAGGCCTCGCGCCGGGCCTTCAAGCGCCAGTACGGCAGCGTCTCCTACGTGACCGCCAAAGACGTCATCGACAGCCGCGGCGACGGCCAGGCGTGGGCGACGCCCCGCTGCATCACCCCGTCGGAATTTGTGAAGCTGCGCAAACTGACCGACCTCAACTACGCTCAGGTCGCCAGCCGTTAGGTTTATTGCGTGTTGCGACACGCGGCGGAGTTCACCCTCGGGCTGCCATCGGCAGGCCCGGGGGGCGCTGCCCGGCAGGACGTGGATAAACAGCCTTCTTGCGTCATCCTGAGCAGCCCGCGCAGCGGGCGTGTCGAAGGACGCAACACCCGGGCCCGGAGCCCGGGGCTCTAACCCCGTTCCTTCGTCCGCTGGACCTGGACGTTGGGGTAGCGCTCGCTGACGTAGCCGACTTCCCAGGACGATTTGGCCATGAAGACCGGGGCGGCGTCGATGTCCTCGGCGATGGCGGTGCGGTGCTTTGAGGTGAAGTCCTCAATGTCGGCCGGCTTGCCGACCAGCCAGCGGGCCTCGGCGTAGGGCGAGGCCTCGAAGATCACGTCCAGCTGATACTCGCCGGCCAGACGGTCGGCCATGACCTCGAACTGCAGCTGGCCGACGGCGCCGACCACGAAGTCGGAGCCGATGGTCGGCCGGAACAGCTGGGTGACCCCCTCCTCCGCCAGGCCCTCCAGCGCCTTCTTCAGATGCTTGGCCTTGAGCGGATCCTTGACCCGCACGCGCTGCAGGATTTCCGGCGCGAAGTTGGGCAGGCCGGCGAAGCGCAGGGTGCCGGTCTCCGACAGGCTCTCGCCCACGCGCAGCACGCCGTGGTTGGGAATGCCGATGACATCGCCGGCGTAGGCCTCTTCCGCCAGTTCGCGGTCGGAGGCGAAGAACATGATCGGGGCGTTGACGCTCATCTGCTTGCCCGGCGCCTCGCCGCGCACGCCGGTCGAGAAGGTCTTCAGCTTCATGCCGCGGGTGAACTTGCCGCTGGTCAGCTTGAAGAAGGCGATCCGGTCGCGGTGGTTGGGGTCCATGTTCGCCTGGACCTTGAACACGAAGCCGGTGACCTCCGGATCGCCCGGGGCGACATGGGTGTCGGCGCCGGCCTTCTGGGCGGCCCGCGCACGCGGCGGCGGGGCGTAGGCGGCCAGGCCCGCCAGCAGCTGGTCGACGCCGAAGTGGCGCAGCGCCGAGCCATAGATGACCGGCGTCATGTGCCCCTCGAGGAAGGCCTGAGGGTCGAAGGGCTTGGACGCCTCCTGCACCAGCATCGCGGCCTCCTCCAGCTCGCCCTGTTCGTCCGGGTCGAGGACGGTCGTGATGGCGTTGGAGTTGAAGGCGATCTGCGCGGGATGGCCTTCGTCGCGGTTCTTGCTGAACGGAATGAACTTCCGGGTCCGCAGATCGAGCATGCCCTTGAACCGTCCGCCCGAACCGGCCGGCCAATAGAGCGGCGCCACGTCCAGGGCCAGCTTGCTGGAAATCTCGTCGAGCAACGCGAAGGGGTCCAGCGCCTCGCGATCCATCTTGTTGATGAAGGTGATGATCGGGATGTCGCGCAGGCGACAGACCTCGAACAGCTTCAGGGTCTGCGGCTCGATGCCCTTGGCGGCGTCCAGCACCATGACGGCGGCGTCAGCGGCGGTCAGGGTGCGGTAGGTGTCTTCCGAGAAGTCCTCGTGGCCAGGGGTGTCGAGCAGGTTGAACATCAGGCCGTCGTGGTCGAACGTCATGACGCTGGCGCTGACGGAGATGCCGCGCTCGCGCTCGATCTTCATCCAGTCCGACCGGGTGCGACGGTTCTCGCCCCGCGCCCGCACCGCGCCGGCCGCCCGGATCGCCCCGCCGGCCAGCAGCAGGTTCTCGGTCAGGGTCGTCTTGCCGGCGTCAGGGTGACTGATGATGGCGAAGGTGCGCCGACGGGCGGCTTCAAGGACAGTGTTGGAAGACATGGCGGCGGGTTACCGGTCCCGCCGCCGTTTGTCACGCGGCGGCTGGGCGATCAGGCCGCCAGTCGACGCCAGACCTGGCGGTCGGCCTCCAGGGTGGTCAGGGCGCCCTGGCGTTGGCGCTCGTAGAGCAGGCCCATGACCTCGAACCCGATCGCGCAGAATCGCGACTGAACCTGTTCAATCGGGCAGCCCCGCCCCGGCGCGATGAACAGGGCGGCGTTGATGTCCGGCTGCTTGGCGATGATCAGGGCCGCCAGCCGCCTTGCGCGGTCCGGCGCGACGCGATGCAGCAGCGGCTCCTCGGAAAACATCTCCGCGCCGAGCTGGTTGACAAAGGGCAGGGTCAGCCTGGCGAACCGGCGCGCGGCGACGGGCGGGGTGAGATCGATCGCATCGAGGTTGAGAACAACCTCGTTCATCAGAAAGAGCATGGGCGTACTGCCACCGGGAAAAACTTCGACGGCCACAGTGGCGCAGAGCGCTTTCGGTTCGGTGTAGGAACGCGGTTAACGCCCAGGCCGCGCGCCTCAGGAGGCCTCGACCGCCTCGACGAGGAAGTGCCGGCCCTCGGCATCCTCGATCTCGACGACCCACAGATCAGGGTCGATACGCACCGCCCGGGCGATATAGGCGTCCAGGTCAGGCTCCGCGTCGGACTTCACCGGCTGCATCCAGACGCGCTCGCCGTCCCCGCGGGTAGCCTCGCTGTAGAGGGCGGCCGTGCCCGCGCGCCGGTTGACCGCCTTGACCAGCACGGCGCCGGCCCGGGGGTCGCCCTTGCGCGCCACCGCCGCGAAGGCCCCGCCCAGTTCAGCCCGGCGGATCAGAGCCCCGACCCAGATGTCGCTCGAAAGAAGCATGGGCGGACTTCTAGCCTTCCCGGGCGCTCGCGGGAACGGACAAGGCGCCGTGCTAACCGAACCGCAACCGGTGGGGCCTAAGGTCCGGCGCTCAGGTCCTGGCCAGCGAGAACCATCTTCATGACGAGCCCGCGTTTGCGAGCGACCGCCCGGGCGGGTCGATGGACGGCTTGTGGCGTCGGCGCGGCGACGCTCCTGATCGCCGGTTCGGCCCTCGCGGCGAGCGCGGCGGACCTCTACTACGAGCGCACCCTGATGGCGGCCGTCGATACCCGCTGCCGGCTGTTCGAGCCGGCGATCGGCGCGGCGCTGAACTCGGCGGCGGCGCAGGCGCGTGGCGCGGCGCTGCGATCCGGCATGGCGCAGGACGGCCTGGCGTCGGTCGAGCGGCGGGCCCGCGGCCGCGCCGCCGCCGCTGACTGCGCCTCGGCGGACATCGCCACCGCCGCGACCCGGGTGCGGACCGCCTTCAAGGGCTATGCCCAGCTGACCCGCATGACCTGGCCGGGAGATGTCGCCGACTGGCGCGGGGACCGCACCGTCACCCGACTGGGGCCGATGTGGCGGCTGTCGCAGACTTCGGCCTTCGGGGCCGACCGCCTGACCTTCGGCTTCGGCGGCGAGGGCACGCCCGGCGCGCTGCTCGCCGCGGCCAGCTTCGCCGACGGCAAGACGCCCTACGCCGCGCGGCTGGTCATGCGCGACCCGGCCAGGGCGGCCCAACCCTACCTCGACCGGCGGCAATCCGGCGCGAAGGGCCCCATCCCCCTGTCCAACCGGACGCCGCCGCCACAGGCCACGCGGGCGTTCGCCGCCGAGGCGCGCAGCACCGCCTCGGAGCGACTTCGCCCCGCCGGCGCCAAGTCGGCGATGTTGTTTCGCTTTCCCATGCGGGCGGCGGACGCGCTGGCCGGGCTGGATCCCCGCGAGGCGGTGGCCGTCGAGTTCCTGTTCGCGGGTTCGACCGGCGACCAGGTGCGGCGCTCCTATATCGAGGTTGGCGACTTCGCGGCCGGGCGAGCCTTCCTGCAGGTCGGGCCGCGCTGATCAGCGCAGCGGATTGAACGCGATGACATTGTCGCCGAGCGGCGGACCCGCTTCGCGGCCCGGGGTCGCAATGACGGGCAGCCGTACGGTCACCGTGGTGCCCTCGCCCAGCGTGCTTTCGATGATCATCTCGCCGCCGTGCAGTTCGGCGAACG
>JBEIDC010000052.1:0-20226 GCA_040383665.1 Caulobacter sp. | reverse complement strand
GACCTTGAACACCGGGAATTTTTCGACGCTGTTGTAGTAGCCGGTGTGGTCGCCGTAGGGGCCTTCGTCCTCGAACTCGTCGAGCAGGACGTGACCCTCGATGACGATCTCGGCCTGGGCCGGAACCATCAGCGGCACGGTCTTCGCCGGCACGAGGTCGACCTTGGACCCGCGCAGCAGGCCGGCGAACTGGTACTCCGACAGGGTGTCCGGCACCGGGGTCACCGCCGCCAGGATCACGCCCGGATCGGCGCCGATCACCGCGCAGGCGGGCAGCGGGTCGCGGCGACCGGCCTTCTTGTGACGGCCGTAGTGCTGGGCCCCGCCGCGATGGGCGAGCCAGCGCATGATCGCCCGGTCCTTGCCCAGCACCTGCATGCGGTAGATGCCGAGGTTGAAGTCGTCTTCCTTGGAGTCCGACGGGCCCTTCGTGACGATCAGCGGCCAGGTGATCAGCGGCGCCGGCTCGCCCGGCCAGCAGGTCTGGACCGGCAGTTTCGTCAGGTCGATCTGGTCGCCCTTGAACACAACCTCCTGCACGGGCGCCTTCTTCACCGTCTTCGGCCGCATGGACATCACCGTCTGCGCCAGCGGCAGCAGCTCCATGGCGTCCTTGATGCCGCGCGGCGGCTCGGGCTGGCGCAGGAAGGCGAGCAGTTCGCCGACCTCGCGCAGCTCGCCGGCCGTGGTGCGCGGCTCTCCGCCCAGGGTGACGCCCAGCGCCACCCGCTTCACCGTGCCGAACAGGTTGGCGAGGCACGGCATTGGCGAAATCGTGCCGTCGGGCATGATCGGCTTTTCGAACAGCACCGCCGGCCCGCCCGTGGCCAGCAGGCGGGTGCAGATCTCGGTCATCTCCAGCACGGTGGAGACCGGCTCGGTCACCCGCACCAGCTCGCCGTCGGTTTCGAGTTTGGCGATGAAGTCCCGCAGCGACCGATAGGCCAAGGTGTTGCTCCTGTTACGCGGGGCGGAAGCTAGGGCGGGGACCCGGTCCTGTCACGTCGTGCGCGGCTGTTTTCGCGCGATAAGTCCGTCGAGGGCGACCAGCAAGAGGCCCGGGACAAGGAAGCCCAGCAACAGACCGACCATGTTCAGCATCACCCCGGGATAGCCGAGCTTGCCGACGTCCATGAAGGGGTAGGGATAGAAGCCGCTGACCGCGCCGTGCAGCAGGGTCCAGGCCCCGTACAGCGTCGGGACGACCAGCCAGGTCACCGCGTCCCGCCAGCGCAGGCCGCCGCGCGGCGTGAAGGCCAGCCAGTCGAACAGGATGGCGATCGGCATGACGTAGTGGAGCATGTAGTCATTGGCCAGCTGCAGCCCCTTCGGCTCCCAGAGCGACCGCAGCAGCAGGTGGTAGATGATCATCACCACCACGGCGAACACCGTGGTCGCCCCGCGCGGACTGGCCGCGGCCCACCACCGCCCCGCCCGCGACTCCGGCGCCAGGACCGGCACGGTGAAGGCGAACGCGATCAGGAAGTTGGTCACGATCGTGAAGTAGCTGACGTACTCGACCGTGCGCTCGAGGATGGCCGCGACCGTCAGGGCCTTTAGGAACAGGCCGTACTGGACGCCCAGGGTGATCCAGGCGAGCACGGCGAAAATCCGTCGGTACAGTGTCATGCGCCCCCCGGCGTCCATCCGCCTCAGCCGGCGGCGTCTCTCATCCGGACCATGGCTCGCGTCGCGAGTTTGCGCCAGCGGCGCTCCAGAATGCCGCGCAGTTGGTCGGGTTCCAGCGTGGCCAGCCGGGCCAGCACGATCGGATAGCCGTCGTAGTGTTTCGTGACATGGAACGTCCTAGGCTCGGCCTCGATCAGCAGGTCACGCTCGTCGAGCGACACCTCCTGGAGCACGGCGCTGTCGTCCTCGTGGCGGATGCGGGTGAAGAACTTTCCCCGCACCTTGAAGGACGGCATCCCGTAGCTGGTCCCCGCCTCGGCGCCGGGGAAGGACAGGACGATCGCAGCGAACTCTTCCCTCGTCATCACGCCTCCAACTTCCCGGCGAAGGCCGGGATCCCTGGTCCCTGGGCTCGGTGGCGGCCGCAAGGGCCCCGGCCTGCGCCGGGGAAGTGGACAGGGTTCAATACCCCAGCGCCACGCCGTCCTTGCGCATCTCGGTGGAGGCGGCGTAGCGGCCGGGCCAGCGCTCGATGGCCTGGTAGCCGCCATAGCCGCCCGGATTGTCGCCCAGCGGCCAGCCGATGGCGGCCAGAGCCTTGCGGGTCGCCTCCGGCACGCCGCTCTCCAGATGCAGTTCGCCGGGATGACCCAGCTGCTGTCCGGTCGGCTCCAAGCCGCCCTCGTGGTGCCAGCGCGGGCTGTCCCCGGCCGCCTGCAGGTCGAGGCCGTGGTCGACCATGTTGCTGATGATCTGGGCCTGGCCCTGGGGCTGCATGTCGCCGCCCATGACGCCGAAGGCCAGCCAGGGCTCGCCGCCCCGGACCGCGAAGCCGGGGATGATGGTCTGGAACGGCCGCTTGCCGGGCGCATAGACGTTGGGATGTCCATCGGTCAGGGCGAACAGCTCGCCCCGGTTCTGCAGCATGAACCCGGTTCCGTCCGGCGCCAGACCGCTGCCCATGCCCCGGAAGTTGGACTGGATGATCGAAACCATCATCCCGTCGCTGTCCGAGGTGCAGAAGTAGGTGGTGTCGCCCTTCGACGGGGCCTGGCCCGGGAAGGCGGGGTTCAGGATGGCGTTGGGCCTGATCAGCTTCGCCCGCTGGGCGGCGTAGTCCTTGGAGTTCAGCCACTCCAGGGAGGTCCTGGCGAAGTCCGGGTCGGCGAAATAGCGGCCGCGATCCTCATAGGCCAGGCGCTTGGCCTCGACGGCGTGGTGGATGGACGCCGCCGACTGGAAGCCCATCGCCTTGACGTCGAACTGTTCGAGAATGTTCAGCAGCTGCAGCGTCGACAGGCCCTGGGTGTTGGGCGCCAGGCCATAGACGTCGACGCCGCGATAGCCGCTGACCAGCGGCGTGGTCCATTCGCTCCGGTGGGCCTTCAGGTCGGCGCGGGTCATCCAGCCGCCGATCCGCTTGAAATAGGCCTCGATCGCCTCGGCGACAGGCCCGTCGTAGAAGGCGTCGCGGCCGCCCTGGGCGATCTGGCGATAGGTCTTCGCCAGCAACGGATTGCGGAACACCTCGCCCTCGCGCGGAGCCCGGCCGTCGGTCATCCAGACTGCGTTGAAGTTGGCGACCTCCTCGATCCCGGAGGCCGGGTTGTTGTAGCGGCGGGCGGAGCTGGCCAGGTAGTAGGCGACGTTCTGGGTGACCGGCGCGCCCTCCTCGGCCTGGGCGATGGCCGGATCGAACAGATCCTTCCACGGCAGCTTGCCGTAGCGCTGGTGCAGATCCCACCAGGCCTGGACCGCGCCAGGGACGCTGACGGTGATGGCCCCGAAGCTCGGGATCAGGCCGTTCTTCGCCCGGCCACGCACCGTCTCCAGTGACAGCCCCTTCGGCGAGCGGCCCGAGCCGTTGAGGCCGACGACTTTCTTTGTCTTCGGGTCCCACAGCATCACGAAACAGTCGCCGCCGATGCCGCAGGCGATGGGCTCCAGCAGGCCTAGGCAGGCGTTGGCGGCGATGGCCGCGTCGATGGCGCTTCCGCCCTTCTTCAAGGTCTCGATCGCGACCATCGTCGCCAGCGGATGCGCCGTGGCCGCCGCGCCGTGAACGCCCCAGGCCGCGGACCGGCTGGCGAACGTGGCGCCGTCGATCCGGTCGCCGCTCTTGACGTCGGGGCGGTTGAGGTTGGGGTTGCCCGGCCGGCTCTGGGCCAGAGCCGAGGTGGCGAGGGCGGCCGCCGGCAGGGCGGCGAGAAAGGTGCGACGACGCATGGCGGAGGGCTCCCGGCGGATATTGTGGGCGGGACTATAGGCCGGTGGCGGCGGCTGGCGAGACAGGAGCGTGAGGGTGGCGCCCCCAACGCTGTCACGCTCTCCCCGTGGGAGAGCTGTCATGGCGGAGCCATGACTGAGAGGGAAGCGCTGCGCCTGGGCTTTCGGCCACGGCGCGTCCCTCTCCGACCCGGCTCCGCCGGGCCACCTCTCCCCCACGCGGGAGAGGGAAATCAGGTCTCGCTCCAGACCCCCAGCTCATTCCCGGCAGGGTCGCGGAAGTGGAACCGGCGGCCGCCGGGGAAGCTGAAGATCGGATTGACCACCACGCCGCCGGCCGCCTCGACCTTCGCCTGCATGGCCTCCAGTTCGTGGGCGTAGAGGATCACGAGCGGGACCGGCGCGCCCTCGACGTCGAAGCCGCCGTCCAGCCCCTCGTTGAACCCCGCGTAGCTCGGGCCGTAGTCGACGAAGCGCCAGCCGAAGGCGGCGGCGTAGAAGGCCCTGGTCGCCGGCAAGTCGCCGCCGGGCATTTCCACATAGTCGATCTTGCCGTCTTCACGCATGGTCATCACTCCCGTTGTTGCCATTTTGTTCGCGGCGCTTCGCGGGAGTCAACACCGCCTAGGGGACGGCCCAGACGCTGGTTTTCTTGACCTCGAAGTCCTCCAGCTCGCGCGTCGTCTGGACCTGGTACTCGGCCAGCTTCGTCAGGCCGTCCTTGGGAAAATAGGTGCGGCCGGGGTCGCCGATCAGCACCGTCGCGCCGGCGTCGCGGGCGGCGGCCAGCCAGGCCAGAACCTGGCTCGCCAGCGGGTTCTCGTAGCAGATGTCGCCGGCCAGGATGACCTGGGCGTCGGCCGGCGGCGGGGCGTCGAGCAGGTTCACGTCGGTGAAGTCCAGCGTCACCCCGTTGGCGGCGGCGTTCAGGCTGATCGCCGCCTCGCAGAAGACGTCGAGGTCGGCCGCGAGCACCGAGGCGGCGCCGGCCCTCATCGCCGCGATGGCGACGATGCCGGAGCCGGAGGCGAAGTCGATCACCCGTTTGCGGGCGACGATCCGCGGATTATCGAGTATGTACCGCGCCAGCGCCTGCCCTCCGGCCCAGGCGAAGGCCCAGAACGGCGGCGGCAGGCCGATGCGGTCCAGCTCCTCCTCGGTAAGCCGCCAGATCGGCGTGATCTCGTCGGCCAGGTGCAGCACCAGCTCGGGCGCGTGCGGCGGCGCCTGCAGGCGCGTGTTCTCGACGATGAAGGCGCGGCGATCTGTGATCATGGGGCGGTCTTAGACCAGTGAGCGCCGCACGCCTGCCCCCCTTTTCGGGCAGGAAGCCCCGGGCGACGTCCCGCATCCTCCTTCGGTCACCTTGGAGGGTTACATGCGCACGATCCTGTTGCTGGCCGCCTCGCTGCTGATCCCGGCCTCCCTGCCCGCTGCGGCCTTCGCCCAGACAGCACAGGTTCCGCTTTGCCGCATGGTGCGGACTTTCGAGAACGGCATAACCGGAGAAATCCGGCTGTTCACGGACCCGGGTGGCAGCACGTCGGCCACTGTCTTTCTGACGTTCAAGTCCATACAGATATCGACCAAGGGGGTTGACCTACGGCCACCCGCGCAGCCGGAGCTGAAGCTGGTCTTGAGGTTGAAGAACGGAGCGTGGGAGCGATCCGGCTCCGGAGGCCTCACCACCAACGCTGTCGCCTATGAGGCCAATACAGGCAAGCCGATCGGCGACTGGCGCCAATCGTTCGGGGCCGGCGATTTCCGGCGTGAGAATTCCCCGTCCATGGCGCCCTTTACCTTCGAGGGCGAGCCAGACATGCGTTTAGAGCTCGGGATGGCCAACGACGACATGACGGGTTTGCTACAGGCCGCGGACAAGTCCGGCCTGATCTACAGCATGGCGCAGGACGCCACTGCGCCAGCCCGCTCGGTCCAGACCCGTATCCAGGCTTCAGGAGTCTGGTCAGCAGCAGAAACGATGCGACAACTCTGGCCAGTGGTCGAGAAAGGGCGGGTCCAGGGACAATGCCGGACGAGATGAGTGGCCTTCAGGCCGTCGCCAGCCCCTTGCTCGACGCCGCCTTCAGCACGCCGAGATACCCCTTCGCCACCAGCATCCGCTCGGTCACGCCCTTCTCGCGCAGCCTGCGATGCGCCTTGGGCAGGTTCCAGCAGGGCACATGCATGAACATGTGATGCTCGCAGTGATAGTTGACGTAGTAGGGCGCGATCAGCAGCCGCTCGATCGGGTTGGCGATCGTGGTGCGGGCGTGGCGCAGGGGGTCGGGCTGATTCTCGCCGACCAGGGCGTGCTCGGCGATGTTCCGCAGGCGGGTGACCAGCGGATACCAGGTGGCCATTGGGATCAGCCACAGCACCGGCCAGGCCCACCAAAGGCCGAAGGCTGAGGTGACCGCGATGATCGGGACATGGAAGACCAGGAACGGCTTCCAGAAGTTGAACACTCCGGCCGCGGTCTTGCCGAACGGAACACCCTTCGCCTTGCCGGCCTTGAAGGCGTCGAGGCTGGGCTGGATGCGCTGCTTGTAGAAGGTCTGGCCGGTCAGGTCGCGGACCACCTTGCGCCATAGCGAGGCGCGGGTGGTCGGGAACGGGGCCGACAGTGACAGGTCCGGATCCTCGGCCTGCTGGGCGAACTTGTGGTGCTGCAGATGGTAGTCGCGATAGCGCAGCAGGTCGCCGTTCGTCGGCGCGCCGCACAGCCACTGGCCGACGACGTCGTTGACCTTGATCTTCGGGTGGATGCAGCCGTGGGCCGCCTCGTGCATCAGGATGGCGAGCCCCAGCTGCCGCGCGCCGATGACCATGACCGCGAAGATGAAGGTCAGCGGGTTGGGAAAGACGATGAACAGCGCGGCGGCCGCGGCGATGGTCAGCCAGGCATGAGCCACCAGCCACAGCCCGAACCAGGTCGAGCGCGCGGCCAGCGGCGCCCACTCCTCGTCGGTGAAGAAGTCCTTCGGTTTCACGCGTGCTGCGGCGGCCATGCGGGGAGTATCTCACTTCGTCCTGCGGCTGGCCAGAATGACGGAAGCGTCAGTTTCACTCGCCGTCATCCTGGGCCTTGTGCCCCGGCCCCCTCGTTCGGCTCGCACGTAAGAGCGTGATCACATCCGCACCTGCGAACCGACGCAGGGGTCCTCGCCACAAGGGCGAGGATGACGGGGGGAGGAAGCCGTCCCGGGACCTAGAACCCCGCCGCCGGCTTCCAGACCCCGACCGCGAAGGCGACCGCCAGGATCAGGCCGGCGACAGCGTTGGACTTGAAGAGCACCAGGGCCCCTGCCCCGTCGGTCACGTCCAGCCGGGCCGCCTGCCGCGACAGGTGGACGGCGAACAGCGCCACGGGCGGCAGGAACAGGGGGCCGAGGTCGGCGACCGTGGCCGAGGCGACGACCAGCACGAAGCAGACGACGTAGAAGCCGAGCACGCCCCATCTGGCGTTGGAGCCCAGCCGTCGGGCCGAGGACTTCACCCCGGCCAGGGCGTCGTCCTCGATGTCCTGCACCGCGTAGATGGTGTCGTAGCCGAGGGTCCAGAACACCAGGCCCGCATAGAGCAGCAGGGCCGGCGCGGTCGGCGCGCCGGCGACGGCCGCGAACCCCATAAGCGCCCCCCAGTTGAAGGTCAGCCCCAGCCAGGCCTGCGGCCACCAGGTGATCCGCTTCATGAACGGATAGGCCGCCACCAGCGCCAGCGAGCCGACGCCCAGTCCGATGGTCCAGGGGGTCATGGTCAGCAGGATCAAAAGGCTGACCAGGCAGCAGCCGACCACGAAGGCCCAGGCCTGTTTCACGCTGATCTGGCCGGCCGGGATCGGCCGCAGCGCGGTGCGGGCCACTTTGGCGTCGATGTCGCGATCGACGATGTCGTTGTAGGCGCACCCCGCCGCCCGCATCAGCGCGGCGCCCACCAGGAACAGGACCAGCAGCAGCGGATCGGGCGCCCGGCCCTGCATGGCGCAGGCCAGGGCTAGGCCCATCCAGCCCGGCAGCATCAGAAGCCAGATGCCCACCGGCCGGTCGAACCGCCCCAGTTTCAGCCACGGCCGCAGCGCGGGCGGCGCATGGCGGTCCACCCAGTTGGTCGGCGCGGCGTCGGGCAGGATCGTGGACATGACGTCTGATAGCGCCAGCGGGCCGCTGTTCCAAAGTTTTTGGCGGGCCCGATCTTTGGCGGCGACGCAGGCGACGGCGCGAGGCAGTGTGCAACCATGGAAGGCTCCCTCCGCTCCCGGCCGAAGCGTTCGCGCGTCACCCACTGGGTGATTGACGGCATGGGCGTCACCCTGGTGGCGATCGGCGGCGTCGGCGTGGTGCTGCCCGGCCTGCCGACCACGGTGTTCTGGATCGGCGCGGTCGCCTGCTTCCTCAAGACCCGGCCCTGGGCGGTCCGGCCCCTGCTGAAGACCCCGATTGTAGGGCCGGCGATCATCGGCTTCCTGCGCTGGCGGCCGCTGGGGGGCGGGCGGCGGCGGGGATAGGCCTTGCGTGCTTCGACACGCGCTCTTCGTGCGCTGCTCAGCATGACTTGGAGGGGAAACCTTCTCGTTTAGTCATCCTGAGCAGCCGCACAGCGGCGTGTCGAAGAACTTACCGCCTCACCCCGCCTGTCACCCAACTGCCCCACCCCGCCGAAATCCCCCCGCACCCCTCCCGCCGAACGGCGTTCGGGCGTATCTGCGAGGCGAGGTCCTTTCATGAGCGAGCAGTACGAAGACGAGGAGGTCACCCGCGGACGGGTGCTCTCCAATGGCCAGGTTCTGGTCTTCATCGCCGGCTTCTGGCTGCGGCGGCGCTGGCTGCTGCTCGCCTCCGCGGGCCTGATGCTGCTGGCGGTGGGCTTCGACATCCTGATGCCGACGGCGGCCAAGGCGCTGATCGACGCGGTGTCCGACCCGGCCCGGAACGCGGACAACGCCTGGCAGGCCTGGGGGCTTTTCGTCGGCGTCTATGTCGCCTTCGTCATCACACGGAACATCGCCTTCCGGTTCTGGAACCCGCTGGCGGCCCACAACATGGAGGAGATGACCAACGAGGCTTTCCGCCGGGTGCAGACCTTCTCCTCCGACTGGCACGCCGACACCTTCGCCGGGTCGACGGTGCGGCGGCTGTCGCGGGCGATGTGGGGATACGACGCGGTATCGGACGCGGTGGTGCTGTGGCTGGGTCCGGCGCTGCTGGTGCTGTTCGGCCTGTCGTTGCAGATGGCGCTGAAGTGGCCGCTGATCGGGCTGCTGTCCTTCTCGGTGGTGATCGGCTTCCTTGTGCTGAACCTGTGGGTGGTGAAGGTCTATGTCCGCCCCGCCAACCTGAAGTCCAACGCCCTGGACAGCCGCATCGGCGGGGCGCTGGCCGACGCCATCACCTCCAACCCCACCGTCAAGAGCTTCGGCGCGGAGGCGCGCGAGGAGAGCCGCTTCGCCCAGGTGACCGGCGGCTGGAGCCGGGCCGTCAAGATCACCTGGGGCCGGTTCATGGACGTCTGGGTGCTGCAGAACGTCCTGATGGTCATCCTCCAGGCCGGAATGACCGGGATGCTGGTGAACCTGTGGGTCCAGGGCGCCGCCTCGCCCGGCGACATCGCCTTCGCCATCACCACCTTCATGCTGATGAGCGGCTATCTGCGGAACATCGGCGAGAACGTGCGGATGATGCAGAAGGGTCTCGACGACGTCGAGGACGTGGCCAACTACGCCCGCATGGTCCCGCAGGTCGCCGACGCGCCAGCCGCCAAGCCGTTCGTCGGCGGCGAGGGCGAGATCGTCTTCGATCACGTCACCTTCCGCTACAAGAGCGCCGAGACGCCGCTGTACGACACCTTCAACCTGACCATCGCGCCCGGCGAGCGGGTGGCGCTGGTGGGGCCGACGGGGGCGGGCAAGTCGACCTTCGTCAAGCTGATCCAGCGGCTCTACGACCTGCAGGCCGGGTCTATCGCCATCGACGGCCAGGACATTTCCCTTGTCGAGCAGGGCTCGCTGCGCCGCGCCATCGCCGTAGTGCCGCAGGACCCGGCGTTGTTCCACCGCACGATCGCCGAGAACATCGGCTACGCCCGGCCGGGCGCCACCCTGGACGAGATCAAGCTGGCCGCCAGACGGGCCCGCGCCCACGACTTCATCGAGACCCTGCCCAAGGGCTATGACACCCTGGTCGGCGAGCGGGGCGTGAAGCTGTCCGGCGGCGAGCGCCAGAGGGTCGCTATCGCCCGCGCCTTCCTGGCCGACGCCCCGATCCTGGTCTTCGACGAGGCGACCAGCAGCCTGGACGTCGAGACCGAGGTCCATGTCCAGGCGGCCATGGACGAACTGATGTCGGGGCGCACCACCATCGTCATCGCCCACCGCCTTTCGACTATCCGCGGCGCCGACCGGATCCTCGTCTTCGACCGCGGTCGCATCGTCGAGGAAGGCCGCCACGCCGATTTGAAGGCGAAGGGCGGCGCCTACGCGCGGCTGGCCGCGGTGGCGGAGGGGACGGCTTAGGCCTCAGACCCCCGCGAACAGCAGGCGGCCGCCGTCCATGTCGGGGCGCAGGGCGTTCAGGTCGGTCCGGGAGACGGCGAAGCAGCCGAACGAGCGACCCAGCTTGCCCTGTGAGGCCAGGTAGGCCGGCTCGCAGTAGTCGGCCGCGTGCACGATGATTGCCCGGTCCCTGACCTCGGAATTGGTCGGGTCCAGGCCGTCCAGCAGGACGTTCGGGCCGTGCTTGGAACCCCAGGACTGGCCGACCGTTAGATAGGCGCCGACCGAGGAGGCGTTGGAGTCCGGCACATTGGAGAACCGCTGCGCGAAGCCGGTGTGTGCCGGATCGGAACCCCGACCATGGGCCGTGCGGTAGGCCTTCGCCTCGCCGGTCGTCAGGTCGAGACGGAACAGGCGCGGTTTGCTGGAGTGGGCCTGGAAGTCGACGATATAGACCCGGTCCTCATGCTCGACCTTGCCGCGGTGGCGCTTCAGGGCGTCCATCGCCGCGTACAGCAGCGGCCTGCGGATCAGACCCTGCGGGTCGAGTGCGGGTCCGAGGGCCGGGACGACCGCGGGCGGAACAACCAGCGCCGGCAGCGGCGGCGGGACAACGGGCGTGAAGGACTGGACGACCGGCGCGGGTTTCGGCGTCGAGGCCGCGCAAGACGCCGTCAGGGCGGCGAGGCCGACAATCAGTCCACGACGCGACAGGCGCGGTTGCTGGTCCAGCATGCGTTCCGAGCTCCGGTTACGCCCCCGCGCGGCCACTGGGGGCAGGCGATAGCCCACCTGAACATCCTCGGGAAACCGCGCATGGCGTCGCACCCCGCTCACATTTTCGACAGCGCCTCCGAAAGCGGCGTCGCCAGATCGCCCTTTCGCACCACTTCGACCCTCTCCAGACCCAGCCAGGCGGCCATGCGATTGAGCTCGATCGCAAGGCCCTCAGCCGTATCCGGCCGGGCGCCCGGCTCGGCATGCGCCGCCTGGACCAGGAGCACCTTCCGCTGCCGGTCGGACTTGAGGTCGACGCGGGCGGTGATGGTCTCGCCCTGCAGGAACGGCAGCACATAGTAGCCGTGCACCCGCTTCTCGGCCGGGGTGTAGATCTCCAGCCGGATCTTCACATCGAACAGGCGCTCGGTGCGGTCACGGAACCAGATCAGGTTGTCGAACGGCGAAAGCAGGGCGTGGGCCTCGACCTTGCGCGGGACCTTCACGGTCGGGTGCAGGTAGCCCGGCTTGCTCCAGCCCTCCACGCTGACCGCTGTCAGCTCGCCGGCCTCGACCAGCTCGCGAACCGCCCGGCGGGCGTGCTCCAGCGGCAGGCGGAAATAGTCGCGCAGGTCGGCCTCGGTGGCCACGCCCATGGCCAGGGCCGAGCGACGGACCAGCTCGCGGATCGCCTCGTCCTCGTCCGGAGTCGGGGCGTTGATGACGGCGGAAGGCAGGGCGCGCTCTGTCAGGTCATAGACGCGCTCGAAGCCCCGTCGGGTCTTCGTCGTCACATGGCCGGCCCAGAACAGCCACTCCAGCGCGCGCTTGCCGTCTGACCACGACCACCAGCCGGGCTGGCCGCGCGGACCCGTGGCGAAGTCGCCGCCGGTCACCGGCCCGCGCTGTTCGATCTCGGCCAGGATGTTGTCGATGTAGTCCCGGCGCTCGCGGCCGAAGCGGGCCAGGCCGCCCCACTGCTCGCCCGCCTCGGCCCGGGCCATCCGCCAGCGGAAGAAGGGCTGCAGGTCTATCGGCAGCAGCGAGGCCTCATGGCCCCAGTACTCGAACATCGACCGCTTCTTGCCCCAGGCCTCTGCCTCCAGCACCTCGCGCGGATAGTCACCCAGCCGCGAGAAGGCCGGCAGGTAGTGGGTGCGTGTGACCACGTTGACGCTGTCGATCTGGATCACGCCCAGCCGGTCGGCGGTCTTGCGGAAGTGCCGGGCGCCGGGCGCGTCATGGCGGCGGGATTCGGCGAACCCCTGCGCCGCCAGCGCGATGCGCCGGGCCTCGCGAGCGGAAAGGTCGTGGGTCTTGATGCTCATTGCGTCCTTCGACACGCGGCCGCGCTGCTGCTCAGGATGACGGGTTCAGAAGGCGCGCCAGCCCAGTCATCCTGAGCAGGCGCGAAGCGCCGTGTCGAAGGACGCACGGCTCACCCGTGATCCAGCACCGGCTTGGGCTGGTAGGGCTTCTCCAGCGCCGCGACCTCGTCGTCTGTGAGCCTTATCTCCAGCGCCGAGAGCGCCTCGGACAGGTGGTGCATCTTCGAGGCGCCGACGATGGGGGCGGTAATGGCCGGGTTCCTGAGCACCCAGGCCAGCGCGACCTGGGTGTTCGAGAGCCCTCGTTCCTTCGCGATGGCCTCGACCGCGTCGACCACCGCGAAGTCGGCGTCACGGTAGTAGAGGCGCGGCGAGAACTCGTCCGTGCGCGAGCGCTCGGTGTTGCCCTCGCCCACCGCCTTGCGGCCGCCCGCCAGGAAGCCGCGGGCCAGCGGCGACCAGGGGATGACGCCGACGCCCTCGGTCTTGCAGAGCGGCAGCATCTCGCGTTCCTCCTCGCGGTAGACGAGGTTGTACTGCGGCTGCATCGAGACGAACTTCGTCCAGCCGTTCCGCTCGCTGACGCTGAGCATCTTCGCGAACTGCCAGGCGTACATGGACGAGGCGCCGATGTAGCGGGCCTTGCCGGCCTTCACGACGTCATGCAGCGCCTCGAGCGTCTCCTCGATCGGCGTGTCGTAGTCGAAGCGATGGATCTGGTAGAGGTCGATGTAGTCGGTTCCGAGGTTCTTCAGCGACCGGTCGACGGCGTCCATGATGTGCTTGCGCGACAGGCCGCCGGTGTTGGGCCCCCGGCCGTGCGGGAAGAAGACCTTGGTGGCGATCACCGTCTCCTCGCGGCGGGCGAATTCCTTCAGCGCCCTGCCGGTGACGACCTCGCTCTGGCCATTGGAGTACATGTCGGCGGTATCGAAGAAGTTGATCCCGCCCTCCACGGCGGCCCTGAAGAACGGCCTGCTCGCCTCTTCCTCCAGCACCCAGGGCCGCCAGCTGCTGGCGCCATAGGTCATGCAGCCGAGGCAGAGCCGCGAAACCTTCAGGCCGCTGGCTCCCAGTCGAACGTATTCCATGGATCGGCCCCTCCCGGCGCGGCGCGGGTTCGCCGTCTGTCCGGACCCAAGGGTTGGCGAGCAAGGATGATTTGGCAAGCGACACGCCGCCCGCCGGCCTGGCGTCAGACCGGCAGGAAGAGGAAGTCGCCCGGCTCGGCATAGGTCGTCACCCTCGCCTTGTCGGTCGTGTAGGCGGCGTAGCCCCGCGCGCCCAGCCAGTCGAACAGCCCCTGGGCGCTCTCGCCGGCCCGGACCAGGTGGGCGTCGGACACCTCGAGGAACAGCGCCGGCTCGTCACGGGCCAGCACCTGCTCGGCGCCGCGCAGGGCATGCAGCTCCCAGCCCTCGATGTCGGCCTTGATGAAGTTGACCCGCGCGATGCCCCGTTCGGCGACGAAGGCGTCGAGGGTCGTCAGCTTGACAACCTGGGCGACGGTGGGTCGCGAGCCGTCGTCCTCGCCAAGGTGTGCGGCGCCGAAGCCCAGGCCGCCGGCCTTCTTGACCGGCGTGTGCAGCACCAGTTCGCCGGGTGCGTCCGAGAGTCCCAGCGGCACGAGAGTGATGTTGTCGATCCGGCGGATACGGGCGGCGCTGGTCATCACCGATCGCGCGTATTCCGAGGGCTCGAAGGACCAGACCTGCCCCTTGGGCGCCATGCCGGCGAACAGCCGGGCGAACTGGCCGGCATGGGCGCCAACGTCGACGATCACCGAATCCTCGGCGATGTGCGGCGCGAAGAGGGGGATCAGCTCCCGATGGTGCTGCTGGAAGCCGGCCTTGAGGACGTGGGCGACCCAGTCGCTTCGCTGGCGGAAGGTCAAGCGCATGGAGTCAAACCTCGCCGGCCCGCATGGGCCCTACTTCGCCGTGACGCGGCGCCGCTTCCAGTCCGCATCCTGCTTGAGTCGGCGCCGGATGTCGGCCCGCTTGGCGATGCTGTCGTACCCTTTGCGCAGCCGGCGTTCGAGCTGCTGCATCAGCGAGCCCTTGTCCTCCAGCTCGTCTTCCTTACGGAAGCGCTCCTGCCCGATCACCGATTCGAAGTCATGGTCGTGGAACACCGGCCATGGCCGCACGCCCAGGATGTCCAGCCCATGCCGCCAGGAGCGGTTCATGGCCACGTCGATTGGATAGCGGATCGGCATGCCGTAACCGAGGAAGCGCTTCGCGCCGGCCAGGGTGATGACGTAGGCGACCGTCGAGTTGCAGACATTGTGATGCCGGACCAGCTTCGATTCGGCGGTCAGATCGAGGATGACGTCGTAGGACCGGGAGAGTTCGGTCTCGCTGATCGCCAGCTTGATCAGGTCATAGGGGGGCAGGTCGTCTCCGGTCAGGGCGTCGAGCACGGCCGGCAGATCGTCGGCCACGATCAGATCGTCCTCCAGGACCAGGGCCTGGGGAATCCCCTCGGCGACCATCGTCTCGAAGATCCGCCAGTGCGACAGGTAGCAGCCCATCTCGCCGGGCATCAGCGGCTTGGCCGCCCGGCGGAGACGCCCCTCGACATCCTGCAGGGCGGCGTCGGCGTCGCTCATCTCCCGCCCGTTGACCGCTTCGATGAAGGTCGGCGTCAGGCCTACCCGAGCCAGCTGCGCGGCGACCGCCTCACGTCGCTCGACATGGTGCTTCATGTTCACGACGAAGATCGGGTGGGGCCACATGGTCGCCATCTCTTGGGGAACCGCGCAGGTATAGTCTGTCGGCGGGCGTTGCAATATCGCGTCGGGAAACTAGGGTGCGACAACCGTTTCCTCCCGCCCCCCGGCCGACATGATCAGCTTCAAGCGCGCCCGGCAGTGGCTCCGCAACCGTCTCTTCCGCCTGCTCAATGACCGGGACGAGATCAGCAATCTCGGCCTGAGGCTGTGGACGCGCCATCCGGCGGTCACCGACAAGATGTTTTTCGCGATGTCGCGCCGGTACGAGCGCGCCGAGGCGGATCTGGCGACGAAGTACATCCGCCCCGAGCATCGGGTTCTGGAGATCGGGGCCGGCGTCGGTTTCCTGGCCTGCCACAATCGCCGGAATCTCGGCGTCCGCGACTACGCCATCGTCGAGGCCAACCCGCGCCTGATCGACCTGATTGCGAAGAACCTGGAACTCAACGGCGCATCGGACGTGCCGCTGATCAACGCCGCCGTGGCGCCGGCGGGCGGCAAGATCAGCTTCACCCTTTCGGACGAGTTCTGGGCCAGTTCCACGGCCCATGACGACGGCGAGATGATCGAGGTCGAGGCCCAGACGATCGCCAGCCTGAGGAACCGCCTCTCGTTTTCGCCCGACACCCTCATCATCGACATCGAGGGCGGCGAGATCGGCCTTCCGGTGGAACACTTCGAGGGGTTCAGCCGGATCGTGATGGAGACCCACCCGCAGATCGTCGGCGCAACGCCGAACGAGGCGATGCTCGACAGGTTCGCCAAGGCAGGCTTTGTCCTGCGGGACGAGAACGACAATGTCGTCTTCCTGGAACGGTCCTGAGGTCAGCCAGCAAGGCCGGCCGGTCGTCCTGGTGACCGGCGGGGCCGGCTATGTCGGCGCCCACACCTGCCTGCGGCTGTCCGAGGCCGGCTTCGCGCCGGTGGTCTTCGACAACCTCTCCAATGGCCACGCGGCCTTCGTGCAGTGGGGCCCGCTGGTGCAGGGCGACGTCCGCGACGCGGCGCAGCTGGACGCGGTGTTCGCTGCCCACCGTCCGGTCGCGGTGCTGCATTTCGCGGCGCTGATCGAGGTCGCGGCGTCGGTGACAAATCCGGCCGACTTCTATGACGTGAACGTGGCCGGATCGCTGGCGGTCATCGGGGCCGCCCGCCGGGCGGGTGTGAAGGCGATGGTCTTCTCCTCGACCTGCGCCACCTTCGGCGCGCCGGTGCGCATGCCGATGGACGAGACCCATCCGCAGGCGCCGATCAATCCCTACGGCCGCACCAAGTTGATCGTCGAGCAGGCGCTGGCCGACCTTGACCGATACAGCGGCTTCCGATCGGTGGCGCTGCGCTATTTCAACGCCGCCGGGGCCGATCCGGAAGGGCGTATCGGCGAGCGGCACGATCCGGAAACGCACGTTATCCCGCTGTTGATCGATGCGGCGCTGGGCAGACGGGCCGGCTTCTCCATCTACGGGACCGACTACGACACCCCGGACGGCACGGCGGTGCGTGACTACGTCCATGTCCTGGATCTGGCCGACGCCCATGTCGCGGCCCTGCGCCGGCTGCTGAACGGAGGGGCGACCACGACCTTCAACCTGGGCGCCGGGGTCGGCTCGACCGTACGGGACGTGATCGGGGCGGTGGAGCGGGTCTCCGGCGCGACGATCACCGTCACCGAGGCCGGCCGCCGCGAGGGCGACTCGCCGGCGCTGGTGGCCGACAACCGCAAGGCCGTTTCGGAACTCGACTGGCGGCCGCGCTACGGGCTGAACGAGATCGTCGCCACCGCCTGGGCCTGGCACAACCGCCAGGGACTCTGAACTCTAGCGCGCCAGGCGCCCGTCTCCGAGTGCTTCGGGTTCGAACCGGAACAGCACCGCCGGGTCGGGCCGGTCCACGCCCTTGCGCAGTTTCGCCGGCGCGATGATCGACAGAATATGCTGGATGATGGCCAGCCGGGCGGCCTTCTTGTCATCCGCCTTCACGCAGACCCAGGGGTGGATGACGCTGTGGGAGTGGGTCAGCATCTCGTCGCGGGCGGCGCTGTAGGCCTTCCATTTTTCCTGGGCGACAGCGTCCAGCGGACCGACTTTCAGCGCCTTGAGCGGATCACTGCGCCGGTCATCGAGACGGCGGTCCTGCTCGTCCTTGCTGATGTCCAGCCACAGCTTGATCAGGGTGATGCCGCTGTCGATCAGCATCGACTCGAACGCCGGGACGTCGCGCAGAAAGATCTCTGCTTCCGCCTTGGTGCAGAAGCCCATGACCGGCTCTACGCCGCCGCGGTTGTACCAGGAGCGGTTGAAGATCACGAGCTCGCCGGCGGCGGGCAGATGCGTGACATAGCGCTGGAAGTACCACTGCGACCGTTCGCGATCCGAGGGCTTGGGCAGGGCGACGACCCGGGTCGCCCGGATCGAGAGATGCTCGGTGATCCGCTTGATCGCGCCGTCCTTGCCCGCCGCGTCCCGGCCTTCGAAGATGACCAGCACCTTGTCGCCGCGCTCGACGGCCAGCTGTTGCCACCGGACAAGGGCGATCTGCAGCGTCTCCAGCGTCTTGTCATAGGCCTTGTCGCTCATGCGAGGGAGCTAAACACGGTCGGCGATCCCGCGCTAGAAGGGTGTCATGATCCGACTCCATGTCCCCGACACCCTGGCTGCCGGCGCCCCCGTGTCGCCCTCCCCCGAACAGAGCCGCTACCTGATCGCGGTGATGCGGCTGGCGATCGGGTCGGAGGTGCTGCTGTTCAATGGCAGGGACGGCGAGTGGCGGGCCACGGTGGTCGAGGCGACCAAGCGCGGCTGCCGCATGACGGTCGGCTCGATCGTGCGGCCGATGGCGCACAGCCCCGACCTCGACCTGGTGGTCGCGCTGGTCAAGCGCGGGCCGCTGGAGACCATCGTCGAGAAGGCCGTCGAACTGGGCGTGCGCCGCATCCGGCTGGTCCAGACCCGGCGCACCAACGCCGACCGCGCCAACATCGGCCGGCTTCAGGCCATCGCCATCGAGGCGGCGGAACAGACCGGCCGGCTCGACGTGCCGGAGGTGCTCGCGCCGGAGAAGCTGGACCGGTTGCTGGACGGCTGGACTCCGGAACGGCGCTTGATGTTCTGCGACGAGGCCGGCGGGGTCCCGCCCGCGCTGACGGCGCTCACCGCGGCGGACGGCGGCCCCTGGGCGGTTCTGATCGGGCCGGAGGGCGGGTTCGATCCGGCGGAAGGCGACCGCTTGCGGGCCTTGCCCTTTGTCACACCGGCTTCGCTTGGGCCGCGCATACTGCGCGCCGACACCGCCGCGATCGCCGCCCTCACGATCTGGCAGGCGGCCAAGGGAGACTGGCTCACGGCCTCTTGAGACCGTAGCGTTTTGCTACCACCTGCTTAACAGCGTAAAGATCGCGCCCGGTCGGGACATGGGCCTCCTGCCGCCAACACCAAGAAGCCGGGGAGGCTCGCTTTCTGATGACCAACACTGTGTGTGACGACCGTCCGCTGACACTGGACGACCTGACGAACTATTTCGCCGTCGGCTCCAAGCCGGCCAGCGAATGGCGTGTCGGCGCCGAACACGAAAAGTTCGGCTTCCATCTGAGCAGCGACGAGACCGTCGCCTATGACGGCCCGAGCGGCATCGAGGCGATGCTGAAGGGGCTGATGCGATTCGGCTGGGAGGGCGTCTACGAGGACCGCGCGGACGGCGGCCAGACCCTGATCGCCCTCAGCCGCGGCCGGGCCAATATCAGCCTCGAGCCCGGCGGACAGTTCGAGCTCTCCGGCGCGCCCCTGAACTCCATGCACGAGATCTGCGAGGAGACGGGCAACCACCTTCAGGAGGTGAAGACCGTCGCAGACGAGCTGGGGCTGGGCTTTCTGGGTCTGGGCTTCCATCCTACGCTGAAGCGCGCCGACGCAGCGATCATGCCCAAGGGGCGCTATGTCATCATGCGGCGTTACATGCCGCTGGTCGGCGACCTCGGCCTCGACATGATGCTGCGGACCTGCACCGTGCAGGCCAACCTCGACTTCTCGTCAGAGGCCGACATGGTGGCCAAGTTCCGCACTAGCCTGGCGCTGCAGCCCATAGCCACCGCCCTGTTCGCCAATTCGCCGTTCACCGAGGGCAAGCCGAACGGCTTCCTGTCGGCCCGGGCCAATGTCTGGACCGACACCGATCCGGACCGCACCGGCATGCTCGACTTCGTGTTCGAGGACGGCTTCGACTTCGAGCGCTACGCCCGCTACGCGCTCGACGTGCCGATGTACTTCGTCAAGCGTAACGGCCTGTATGTCGACGTCGCCGGCAAGCGCTTCAAGGACTTCATCGACGGCAAGCTCGAGGGCGTCGACGGCCGGGCGACGATGAAGGACTGGTCCGATCACACCACCACCATCTTCCCGGAAGTGCGGCTGAAGACCTATCTGGAGATGCGCGGCGCCGACGGCGGTCCCTGGAGCCGGCTTTGCGCGCTGCCGGCCCTGTGGACAGGCATCTTCTATGATGACGCGGCGCTGGCCGCCGCCTGGGACCTCTGCAAGGGCTGGACGCGCGAGGATCGCGAAAACGTCCGTCGGGACGTCAACCGACTGGGCCTCAAGGCCGTGGTCGCCGGCCGCACCGTGCAGGACGTGGCCAGGGACATGATCGCCATCAGCCGCGAGGGCCTGAAGCGGCGGGCGCGCCTGGACGGCGGCTTCATCGACGAAAGCACCTATCTGGGCGAACTCGAAGCCATCGCCGACAGCGGCCTGACCCCCGCCGAACGCCTGCTGGAGAAGTTCCACGGCGAGTGGCAGGGCGACATCAGCCGCGTGTTCGACGAGTGCGCCTACTGACGCCGCCTTTCCCTTCCCCTTGCGGGGCGGCTCCCCAATGTCCGCAAAAGGCAAGCCGTTGCTTGTGAAACCGGTCGACGCGTGATTTTCTGCCGCGCTTGTACGGGCGGTCGCGGGGGATCCTTGCCGCCTCTGGGGCGTAAAGCGACTACAACGGGGACGGCAGTATGAGCATCGTTATCGCGCTGGGGATCATCATCACCCTGGCCACAGGCATCCCTGTGCTTCTGCAGATGCGGAAGCAGCCCAAGGGACTGATCATCCTGTTCTTCG
>JBEIDC010000051.1:0-20281 GCA_040383665.1 Caulobacter sp. | reverse complement strand
CGACTACGTGTCAGACCTTCAGAATCCGACTTGCGCTGAAGGGGGCGTCCACAGATGGTTGGCGGACGTTGCCAACCCTAGCAGGCAGGGCTGGAACGTCCGCTGCGAGTGTCAGAATGCTAAACTGTTTGTCGGGTCGCAGCTCGTTCTCATAAACTCCATTGCGAATGCGGCGCGCGTCGCTAGCGCTTCGCTTGGATACAAGAACCCGTAAGTGTAATATCTCCCGACGTGGTTCACATACTGCCCGTTTCGCGTGATGGTAAATGGCTCTCTCCAATCTATCATCCGCACTACTTGACCATATTTGTGCTCTATTTTTCCGGCCGACCATATCAAATCGTATTCGAAGTTAATTGTTAAATGTGTAATGCAATCCTCGTATCCTGCGGGAGAAGCAGACGCAGCAACCTTACTTCGGTTGTTCAGAACGCCGCCTACGGACACGGTCATGTCATAGGGTAGCGTAGCTAGGGCTACGCCGGGAAAGGTAACCCGAAAAAATTCCTGCGCAGATTCTTTTGTCTGACCCTGCTGTGCCCATGCGGGGGATATACTGATCAGCGACAAAAATACGGCGAGAAGACCGTGGGCGAAAACGCGCATTGATGAAATTGTCGAATATTCAGACAGCGCGGCCCCTCCCGATCTATTTGCAATTTGCGTAGCCGCAAACGCCCCACCGGCCGCCGGAAATCGTCTCATAATCACTCTCTCCTCGATGTCTGAGCTTGAGACAAAAATTTGGAAAAGGATTGCTGCATTGACCCATGCGTTCGGAGCGCCGATGCATGGTTCTTACAGAGCTCTGAACATTTACTGTGGACTCACTTTTGAGCCTGGCCCGCTGGGGCAGACCTTCACATCAGATGTGATGATCGTCCTGCACCAATTGTTCCCCAAATTGGATCCCATTCCGACGCTCTCCCACGCGCACTTGATGGCGCTACAGCTAGACCCGGCCCGACTGCAAGCCGTTACCATTTCAGACCGGGCTGCTTCGAGGGTGGGTCCTGTGGTCGCGCTCTCGTTGGTCTTCTTGACCGTATGACAGGTCGGAGGCTTGGGCGGCGTTGTGACAGCCTGCGCCGCCGACCTGGGGACAGCGGGCGGGCTGCTGTCTACAGGGCTGAGCTGGTCCGGGCTTGGCCGCGCGCGATCGGCTGCTTCCTTCATCGTCAGGAAACGCTCGGCCTCGGCACGTCGGCTTGGCGGCAGGCCCAATTGGCGCATCACCGTGTCGACTTTGGCCTGCCGGGCGGCTAGTTCGGCCGCCTGCTGGGCGGCTTGCCGTGCCGCGGCCGCGTCACGCTCCCGCTTTTGCCGGGCATCATCTGCGGCGCGCTGCTCAGCCGTCATCTTCGCCCGGCGCTCAGCTTCGGCCCTGTCGCGCGCTTCATCGGCGAAACACTGCGCACTCACACAGTCGCCGTTGCAAGACCGGTAGATGCCATCACCAATACAAAACATGATTGACCGGGACTGCAACAACATCAGGCTGGCACCGGCCATACCAAATACACCACTGCTTGCCGCGAGTGCAGGCGTTACACTGCAAATGACACAGCTCAGCACTAACAGGCGCAACCACCTGACCGGTCGCCAACCCCGAAAATCCATCACACACCCCTGACGATCCACCCGCCTTGCATGCAGCGACACTATGGCAGCCACTTCGACCCGTCTTCAGATTTCCGCGTTGTCGCTGACCCGAAACAGCCCCGTGATTGCTGGCCCATTGAGGCGGTCGGCTGCAACGGCAGTGCGGCACTGCGCCATTCCCTTCCGCAGCGCGCGTCCTCTCCTATCGTGCCCGCACATGGATGAGACACTTCGAACACGACTCGTTCAGCATCGGCGATTGGCCCAAGATTGGCCCAAAAACGAAGCGCGCGACACGAACACTCCACTTCGTGCCGCGCGACCTCGCCCGGCCTTCGGGCTGCGGGCCATCGATTTTCCGTACTGCCGCCCATCGCAAATCGTCGACTATTCGAACCATTCGCATCTACTCCTAGCGAAGGTTAGGAGTTTGTTTTCGATGGGATGCCAGCCGGGTCCCCCACTCCGCCGATCAAGCAGCGGCGCTGGCGGCAGCCAACGTCTTGTGAGCGTCGGGCCGGAGATGGCGGAGGTTCGTAGGCGGATCTGATGAGGCTGGAGATTGAAGGTATCGTAGAGCGAGGCGCGAGGGTCTGAGAACGTCCACTTCGGGTCGAACGCCGACCTGCGCCCCCAACGCACAGACGGCGGCCCCCTCCCGGAGGCCGCCGCCTGAAACGCGCGTCTGAGGTTCGGGCCGCCTAGCAGCCCATCTCCGCCGAGATCTCCTGGACCTCCTCGAAGGTGCGCAGGCCGGGGCGCTGGGCGCAGACGAGGACGCCCATGTTGCCGGGAAGGTGCTTGTTATCGAGCATCTTCTCGTGGGCGGCCGGGATGTCGTCCCAGGTGAAGACTTCCGACAGGCAGGGATCGACGCGGCGGTCGATGACCAGCTGGTTGGCGGCGCTGGCCTGCATCAGGTTGGCGAAGTGGCTGCCCTGGACCCGCTTCTGGCGCATCCACAGGAAGCGGGCGTCCATGGTCAGGTTGAAGCCGGTGGTGCCGGCGCAGATGACGACCATGCCGCCGCGCTTCACCAGGAAGACCGAGACCGGGAAGGTGGACTCGCCAGGGTGTTCGAACACCATGTCGACGTCCTTGTTGCCGGTGATCTGCCAGATCGCCTTCCCGAACTTGCGGGTCTCCTTCATGTAGTCGGAGAACTCCGGCCCGTTGACGGTCGGCAGCTGGCCCCAGCAGTTGAAGTCCTTGCGGTTCAGCACCGCCTTGGCGCCCTGGCTGAGCACGAAGTCGAACTTGTCCTCGTCGCTGACCACGCCGATGGCGTTGGCGCCGACGACGGCGGCCAGCTGGGTGGCGAAGACGCCCAGGCCCCCCGAAGCGCCCCAGACCAGCATGTTCTGGCCCGGCTTCAGCTCATGCGGCTTGTGGCCGAACAGCATGCGGTAGGTGGTGGCCAGGGTGAGGGTGTAGCAGGCCGACTCTTCCCAGGTCAGGTGCCGGGGGCGCGGCAGAAGCTGGCGCGACTGCACGCGGCAGAACTGGGCGAAGCTGCCGTCCGGCGTTTCGTAGCCCCAGATGCGCTGGCTGGACGAGAACATCGGGTCGCCGCCGTTGCACTCCTCGTCGTCGCCGTCATCCTGGTTGCAGTGGATGACCACCTCGTCGCCGAGCTTCCAGCGCTTCACCTTGGAGCCGATGGCCCAGACGATGCCGGAGGCGTCCGACCCGGCGATGTGGTAGGGCTGCTTGTGGCCGTCGAGCGGGCTGATCGGCTCGCCGAGCGCGGCCCAGACGCCGTTGTAGTTGACCCCGGCGGCCATCACGAGGACCAGGACCTCGTCCTCGCCGATCTCCCAGGTGGGCACCACCTCGACCTGCATCGCGGTCTCGGGCCGGCCGTGCCGCTCCTTGCGGATCGACCAGGCGTACATGTTTTTCGGGACGTGGTACGGCGGCGGAATCTCGCCGATCTCGTACAGGTCCTTCACGGGCGTCTTCTCGAGCGTGGCGGTTGTCATGTCGTCAGTCCCGTGGCGCGTTTCTGTTGCAATGCAGTAGCGCCGGTTGGCGATCCGGCGTCTGGCGGACCTTCCGCGACGTACAATCGCACGTCGCCTCCAGTCCGGTGTTTTTCCCGCGTCAGGCGCAAGACTGTGCCCTCAGACACCGCCGTTCATCCGCCGCAGGGGCATGATCGTGTGACAGGCGCGAGAGGGTTGCAAGTGAAATGTTGCGCCGCAGCAAGTCTGCGCGCATCATCTCGCAAAAGCACAAGAAACGCCGGGACGCGCGAGACCACGATGAGCACCAAGCCTTTCCAGCATGCGCCGGACGCGCCCTGGATCTTCCGGACCTACGCCGGACACTCCACCGCCGAGAAGTCCAACGCCCTGTACCGCCGCAATCTGGCGGCCGGCCAGACCGGGCTGTCGGTGGCCTTCGACCTGCCGACCCAGACCGGCTACGACGCCGACCACATCCTGAGCAAGGGCGAGGTCGGCAAGGTCGGGGTGCCGATCAGCCACCTGGGCGACATGCGGACGCTGTTCGACGGCATCCCGCTCGACAAGATGAACACCTCGATGACGATCAACGCCCCGGCCGCCTGGCTGCTGGCGATGTATGTCGCCCTGGCCGACGAACAGGGGGCGCCGCGCTCGGCGCTGCAGGGCACGACCCAGAACGATCTGATCAAGGAATACCTGAGCCGCGGGACCTACATCTTCCCGCCGCAGCCCAGCCTGACGCTGATCGGCGACATGATCGCCTGGTGCTACCGCGAGGTGCCCAAGTGGAACCCGATGAACGTCTGCAGCTACCACCTGCAGGAAGCCGGGGCGACGCCGGAGCAGGAGCTGGCCTTCGCGCTGGCCACGGCCATCTCTGTGCTCGACACCGTGCGGGCCGGCGGCCAGGTGCCGGAGCAGGATTTCGAGATCGTCTGTTCCCGGATCAGCTTCTTCGTCAACGCCGGCGTCCGGTTCGTGACCGAGCTGTGCAAGATGCGGACGTTCACGGTGCTGTGGGACGAGATCCTGGCCGAGCGCTACGGCGTGCAGGACGCTAAGGCCCGCCGCTTCCGCTATGGCGTGCAGGTCAACAGCCTGGGCCTGACCGAGCAGCAGCCGGAGAACAACCCCTACCGCATCCTGCTGGAAGCGCTGGCGGTGACGCTGAGCAAGGACGCCCGCTGCCGGGCGCTACAGCTGCCGGCCTGGAACGAGGCGCTCGGCCTGCCGCGCCCCTGGGACCAGCAGTGGTCGCTGCGCATGCAGCAGGTCCTGGCCTATGAGACCGACCTCTTGGAATACGAGGACCTGTTCGCCGGCAGTCATGTGGTCGAGGCCAAGGTCGCCGAGCTGAAGGCCGGGGCCCTGGCCGAGCTGGCGAAGATCGACGCCAACGGCGGGGCCGCCGCCTCGATCGACTACATGAAGGGGGCGCTGGTCGGCTCCAACGCCGCCCGGGTGCGAGCCGTCGAGACCGGCGACCTGACCGTGGTCGGCGTCAACCGCTGGACCGACACCGAGGTCTCGCCCCTGTCGGCCGGCGAAGGCTCGATCGAGACCGTCGATCCGAAGCTGGAAGCCGGCGTCGTCGAGCGGCTGAAGGCCTGGCGCGGGGCTCGGGATCAGGGCGCCGCCGACGCCGCCGTCGCCGACCTGAAGGCCGCCGCCCGCGAGGGCCGCAACATCATGGAGCCCTCCATCGTCGCGGCCAAGGCGGGGGTGACCACCGGCGAATGGGCCTTCGCCCTGCGCGAGGTGTTCGGCGAATACCGCGGCCCGACCGGCGTCGCCGTGGTCGTCGCCACCGGTGAGGACGCCGAGGACATCGAGGCGGTGAAGCGCGACGTCGAGCGGGTCTCGCAGGTTCTGGGCCGCACCCTCACCTACCTGATCGGCAAGCCCGGGCTGGACGGCCACTCCAACGGCGCCGAACAGATCGCCACCCGCGCCCGCGCCGTCGGGATGGAGGTCCACTACGACGGCATCCGTTCGACCCCGGACGAGATCGTCCGCAGGGCGAAGGAGACGAAGGCGCACGTCGTGGGCCTGTCGATCCTGTCGGGCTCGCACCTGGACCTGGTGCAGGAGGTCGTCCGCGTCATGCGGGCCGAGGGCCTGGGCGACATCCCGGTCGTGGTCGGCGGCATCATCCCGCCGGACGACGCCCTGATCCTGAAGCAGATGGGCGTGCGCCGCATCTACACCCCCAAGGACTTCAAACTCACCCAGATCATGGCCGACGTGGTGAAGGTGGTGGAGGAGGCCGCGCTGGCGGAGGCGCCCTGACGGCGCCCCCGATCAAGGCGCTGAAAGGGGTAGCCAGCCGGGACGCGGCGCCTTAGGGAGGCGCCCCGCGTTAAGGAATTCCGCCATGTCCGACAGCCAGACCTTCAGACTCGACCCCGCCGACGCGCCCGCCGACGGCCTGTTCTCGGGCATCGACGGCCTTGCCCGCGTGGCCGGCGCCCTGTTCCTCGGCTCCTTCCTGCTCGGCATGGCCATCGTCCTGATCGCCGCTGTCTAGGCCTTCCGCCCTACCCGCCAGGCCGCGACCAGGCCCAGCAGGGCCACGGGGATCACCGCGCCGAACAGCTTGAGGCCCGCCGCCGGACCTGTGACCGGGTCGACGCCTTCGGCGAGGCCCAGCAGCCCCGCCAGCGCGCTGGCCCCGGCCGCGCCCACCGCGCCGCCGATCATCTGGGCCGTGGGCACGGCGGAGGAGCCCAGTGGCCGCTCGGCCTCCGACAGACCGCCGATGATGGCCTTGGACAGGAAGGCCCAGGCGAGTCCGAAGCCCAGGCCCGCCAGCGTGAGGGCCACAACCGTCACCCCTATCCCGCCATAGGGCAGCGACCAGGCGCCCAGCATCAGGCCGGCGACCACGCAGGCCGCGCCCAGCCGGATCATCAGGCCGTCGCGGTTCTGCACCCCCGCCACCAGCATCGCCGTCACCGTCCAGCCGGCGGCGATGGCCGAGATCACATAGCCGGCCACCAGCGGCGAGGCGCCTTGCAGCCCCTGGAGGAAGGCCGGTCCATAGACAGAGAAACCGATGGTCGCCGCCTCCAGCGCGAAGATGGTGAAGTAGCCGGCCCCGACCAGCGAGGTCAGGTCGCCCGCCGCGCGCGGCAGCAGCACCCCGCCGTCCCGCCGGTCCAGCCACAGCAGCAACGCCATCCCGGCAAGGCCGCCGGCGCCCAGGGCCGCGTCCAGCAGCGCGGTTCCGGTCGTCCCCGCCGCCGCGATCAGGGTCACGCCGATGATCAGGGCGCCCAGCTGCGGCAGCGGGATGCGCGGGCGGGGCTCGTCGGCCCGCTTCGCGCCCGCCGGGACGAGGGCGAAGGTGGCGGCGATGAACAGCAGGCTCTGAATGGCGAAGAACCAGAAGGCGCCGCGCCACCAGTCCAGCTCGGCGAAGATGCCGCCGATCAGCGGCCCCAGCAGCGTCGCCACGCCCCAGACCCCCGCCAGTCCCGCCAGCACCCGCACCCACAGCCGCTCGGGGAACATGCCGTTGATGGCCACGTAGCAGAGGGCGGCGATGGCGCCGGCGCCGAGGCCCTGCAGCAGCCGGCCGGCGACGAAGAGCAGAAAGTCCGGGGCCACCGCGCTGACCACGCAGCCGGCGGCATAGGCGAGGCCCGCCACGGCGATGGACGGGCGCAGGCCCAGCTCCATTGACAGCCTGCCCGAACAGACCCCGGCCACGATGGCCCCCAGCAGGAAGGCCGCCACCGACCAGCCGAAGAACTGGAAGCCGCCGATCTCGCCGGCGATGGTCGGGGTCAGGGTTATGGTCACCAGCGCGTCGGCGGCGTTGAGCCAGATGCCCAAGCACAGGAAGGCGAACCGCGAGACCAGCGCGGGCTTCATCAGTTCCCGCCAGCCGGTGGATTGGGAGGGGTCGTCGATCATCGACCGACTAGATGGACGATCAGAAGCCCGTCGCCAAGACCCGCTATACCCTTAAAATTACTCTGGTTTTCAGTCTCCGGCCGCCCTCGCCCGACACCGGGAGACTGTGGTAGACTTTGGCCATGACCCTCGACGAGGCCCTCGAGACCCTGCGCGCGGCGCGGCCGCTGCTCGACCGATACGGCGTCGCGCGGATCGGCGTGTTCGGCTCGGTGGCGCGTGGCGAAGCCGGGCCTGACAGCGATGTGGACCTGCTGGTGGAATTCAAGCCGGACCAGCATCCGGGCTTCGAGTTCTTCGAGCTGCGGGAGACTCTCGAAGAGCTGTTCGGAACCGATGTCGACCTGGCGACCAGCAAATCGCTGCATCGGCTGATGCGAGACAGGGTCCTCAAAGAGGTGGCGTATGCCTAAGGCGGAGCGCGACGCAGAGCTCCGTCTTGACGACATCCTTCAGGCGATTGCTCGCATCCGCTCGTACACAGCCGGCATGACCTTCGCTGATTTCGAGGCCAGCCATCTGACGTTCGATGCTGTCGTCATGAACGCCTTCGTCATCGGCGAGTCGATTGGCCGTCTGCCTAACCGGCTCAAGACCGACCTCGGCAGCCTGCCATGGAAGAGCATTGTCGCCGTTCGCAATCTCGTCGCCCACGGCTACCCCGAGTTGGACGGGCATATCATCTGGGATATCGCTCAGACCAAGCTCGACGAACTGGAGGCCATAATCAGCCCCATGCTGTCGGCAATTCAGCGGCCGTAGAGCCGCGACGATCAGGAAACACCCCATGGCCCTCGTCCCCTTCGCCGACATCGACAAGCTTCCGCCCAAGGCGAAGGACTACTGGGACAAGCTGGCGACCAAGCTGAACATCTTCCGCATGCTGGCCAACGCCGACACGATGATGGAGCCGGCGTTGCGGTTCGGCGGGGCGATCCTGAGCAAGCAGCAGCTGGGCGCGGACCTGCGGGAGCTGGTCATCCTGCTGGTCGCCGAGCTCGAGGGCGGCGAGTACGAGTGGAACCAGCATGTGCCGATCGGTCTGGCCTGTGGCAACACCCAGGCCCAGATCGACGCCCTGGCCGCCCGCCGCTTCGACGACCCGGCCTTCAACGCGAAGGAAAAGGCGCTGGTCGCCTTCGCCCGGGAAGTGATCGAGGACGTCAAGGCCAGCGAGGCGTCCCTGGCCGAGGCGCAGAAGCATTTCAGCTCCAAAGAGATCGTCGAGATCATCCTGACCTGCGGCTTCTACATGACCATGGCGCGCCTGACCGAAACCACCCGTACCGACATCGATCCGCCGGCCGGGGGACAGCTCGTCGAGTCCCTGAATCGTCGGGGGTGACAGCGCCGCGTTCAGGGGGTTAACGGCGGCCATCTTCCTGACGCAGCCCCGCGCCAGTCTTCGCAGCGACTCTCATGGCCGGCTATCGCGCACCCGATCCCCAGCGACCGCAGATCCAGCGGATCGCCTACAGGCAGACCCAGACCGCGCGGGTGGTCGGGCTGGTGCTGATGTGGAGCATCATCGCCCTCGTCGCCCTGGCCGCTGACCGCGCCATCCCGCGGGAGCATCTGCCCTGGAAGCCGCTGGCCCTTGTCGATCCGATCGGGGCGGCGACGCGGATCAAGGCCGCCCGCACCGGCGAGGACCCCGCCGCCTGTCGCGAGGTTCTGAAGCAGGGCGGCGTCGAGTTCGTGGACGTCGCCTCCCGCACCAGCGGATTCTGCGACATTCACGACGCCGTGCGCATCGAGGCCGGCATGGCGCCTTTGTCGCCGACCGACACGCCGATGACCTGCAAACAGGCGCTGGCAGTCAGCCTATGGGAACGCCAGGTCGTCCAGCAGGCGGCGTTCGACGCTTTCGGCCAGGCGGTCGTCGGCATCGACCACTACGGCGCCTATGCCTGCCGGCGGATGTACGGTCAGAACGACACCCCGGTCAGCGAGCACGCCAGGGCCAACGCGCTGGATGTGGCCGCCTTCCGGCTGGCCGACGGCACGGTGATCTCGGTCCAGAAGGACTGGGGCGACGCCGGGCCTCGCGGGCGCTTCCTGCACGCCGTCCGCGATGGCGCCTGCCGGGTTTTCCTGACCACGCTGAGCCCCGACTACAACGACGCGCACCACGACCACTTCCACCTCGACATGGGCGGGATGGCCAAATGCGCCTAGGCGTTGCCTTCCCTTGGGGAGGCCGCGAGACCCTGCACGCAACAACGGGGAAACGATCATGGCCGACTTCAGCGCATTCTCGGGGCGACCCGTACCGGAGTGGTACGCCGAGCCGCAGCTCGGGATCTTCATCCACTGGGGCATGGCCTCGGTGCCGGCCTTCGCGCCGGCCGGGGTGTCGATCAGCGACCTGTTCCTGAGCGACTACGACAACGCCTTTGTCCTCGGGCCCTATGCGGAGTGGTACGACAACGCCCTGCGCGACCCGACCAGCCCGACCGCCGCCTATCACCGTGAGCGCTGGGGCGACGCGCCCTACGCCGCCTTCCGCGAGCCCTTCGAGACCGCCGCGGCGGCCTTCGACGCCGACGCCTGGGCCGACCTGTTCCAGAAGGCGGGCGCGAAGTACGTGGTGTTCGTCACCAAGCACCACGACGGCTTCTGCCTGTGGCCGACGGACGTGCCCAACCCGCACAGGCCGGGCTGGCATTCGAAGCTGGACTTCGTCGGCGAACTGGGCGAGGCGGTGCGGGCGCGGGGCATGCGCTACGGCCTCTACTACTCCGGCGGCCTCGACTGGACCTTCCGACCCAGCCTGATCCGCAATATGGGCGAGATGTTCGCCTGCGTGCCGACGGACGACGCCTACCGCGCCTATGCCGCCGCCCAGGTCCGGGAGCTGATCGACCGCTACCGCCCCTCGGTTCTGTGGAACGACATCGCCTGGCCCAACGTCGAGGATCTGCCCGGCCTGTTCGCCGACTACTACGCCGCTGTCCCCGACGGGGTGATCAACGACCGATGGATGGCGTCCGCGCCGCTGTTCGAGAGCCTGCGCGACCCGGCCGCCTGCGCCGGCTTCAACGCCATGGTGAAGGCCCGGATCGCGGAGGTCGGCGTGCACGGCGGCAGCACCTCGACGCCACCGCACTGCGACTTCCGCACCGTCGAGTATACCACCGGCGAACATATGGTCGGTCGGGGCAAGTGGGAATCGACCCGCGGCCTGGGCCTGGCCTTCGGCTACAACGCCGCCGAGGCGACTGACGACTACATGACCGGCGACCAGCTGCTGGACCTCTATCGCGAGGTGACCGCCGGCGGCGGCAACCTGCTGATCAATGTCGGCCCCCGCGCCGACGCGTCGATTCCGGAGGTTCAGCAGCAACCCTTGCTCGAGATCGGTCGGACGCTGGCTTGACGCAACGTCGCCTTGCCGCCACGGTGCGCGCCAATCAAACAAGCGTTTAAAGGGAGGCGCGAATGTCGGCTGCTCAAGGAACCCTCTTCGATCTGACCGGCAAGGTCGCGATCATCACCGGCAGCTCGCGCGGCATCGGCAAGGCTATCGCCGAGCGCATGGCCCAGCATGGCGCGAAGGTGGTGATCTCCTCGCGCAAGGCCGGGCCCTGCGAAGAAGTGGCGGCCGCCATCAACGCCGCCGAGGGCGAGGGCACGGCCATCGCCGTCCCGGCCAATATCTCCTCCAAGGAGGACCTGCAACGCGTCGTCGACGAGACCCGCAAGGCGTTCGGCAAGGTCGACATCGTCGTCTGCAACGCCGCCTCGAACCCCTACTACGGCCCGATGGCCGGCATCGCCGACGACCAGTTCCGCAAGATCCTCGACAACAACATCGTCTCCAACCACTGGCTCATCAACATGGTGATCCCGGAGATGATCGAGCGGAATGACGGCGCGGTCATCATCGTCAGCTCGATCGGCGGCCTGCGCGGCTCGCCCGTCATCGGCGCCTACAACATCTCCAAGGCCGCCGACTTCCAGCTGGCCCGCAACCTGGCCCACGAGTACGGCCGCCACGGCATTCGCGTGAACTGCATCGCGCCCGGCCTGATCAAGACCGACTTCGCCAAGGCGCTGTGGGATAATCCCGAGACCCTGAAGCGCTCGACCGAGACCGTGCCGCTGCGCCGCATCGGCGAGCCGGACGAGATCGCCGGCGCGGCGGTGTTCCTCGCCTCTGCGGCCGGCACCTTCATGACCGGCCAGGCCGTGGTGGTGGACGGCGGCGCAACCATCTAGGCGGCGAGCGCGGCGGCTTCGGCGAGGGTCAGCACCTCGGTCTCGCCGAACCCGCCCGCGCGCAGCTTGCGGACAAGGCCTAAGTCCGCTGTAACGAACGGAAGGCCTTCCGCAGCGGCGAGCGCCAGAAAGAAACAATCATAAGCCGGATGGTCGAAGGCGATGGCCATCATTCCCGCCTGCGCCGAAAGGTCCGTCATGTCCTCCAGAACGACCTCGGTCAGGGCGAGGCTCTGGCAGGCCAGGACAGCCTCGTCGGCCGTCAAATCGCCACGGCGCGCAAGCTTCCAGAAGGCGTTGACGCACTCGGCGATCAGCAGTTGGGGGGCGACGAGCTGGTGCCGGTCGCGCAGCTGGAGAGCGTCCCGGGAGTCGTCTTCGCTGACGAACCATTTGATCGCGACACTGGAGTCGACGACCAGCCGGCTCATCGATCCTCGCGACCCTCACGGATGAGCACCTCGGACGACGTGTGCTTTCGGCCGGCTGTGGCGGCCCGAAGCCTGGCCGATGCTTCCTCAAAGCTCAGATTTCGGGTGTCATGCAGCGCTCGCCGAAGGATTTCCCGGTGCTCCGCTTCAACCGACCGGCCGCTCTCGGCGGCGCGAACCTTGAGCCGCTCGACCAGGTCGTCGTCCAGTTTCCGCACATGAAGGCTGGCCATTGCCGTCGCTCTCGTCAGAATTGAGCTGATGATATCAAAATCAATCCATGGCCGCAATCCGCGCCGCCGCCAGCCGCGCAACGCCCGCGTCCAGCGTCTCGTCCCGCTTTGCGAAACACAGGCGGATGAGGTTGGTCGGGGCGTCCTGCTCGTAGAAGGCCGAGACCGGAATAGCGGCGACGCCGTGGTCCTTCACCGCCCGCAGGCAGAAGGCGCGGTCGTCCTCGGCGACGCCCGAGGCGGCCAGGTCAACGAGCAGGAAGTAGCTGCCGCTGGCCGGCAGGACCTTGAGCCCGGCGGCCTGCAGCCCACCAGCCATCCGGTCGCGAGAGCGCTGCAGATCACCCGGCATGGACGCGAACCAGTCGGCGCAGTTCGCCAGCCCCCAGGCATAGGCCGCCTGCAGGTTCGGAGCCGTGGTGAAGGTCAGGAACTGGTGCGCGCCCGCCAACGCCTTGGTCAGCGCCGGGGCGGCGCACAGGAAACCGACCTTCCAGCCTGTCATGGCGAACATCTTGCCCGCCGAGCCGATCTTAACGGTCCGCTCCCGCATGCCGGGGAAGCTCATCATCGACCGGAAGCGACGGCCGTCGAAGACGATCTGCTCCCAGACCTCGTCGCAGACGGCGATGGCGTCGTAGCGGACGCAATACTCGGCCAGCAGCGCCAGCTCGTCATCGCTGAAGATCACCGCCGCCGGATTGACCGGGTTGTTCAGCACCACCATGCGGGTCTTCGGCGAGAAGACGCCGTCGAGCATCTCGCGCGTGATCCTGAAGTGCGGCGGGTCCAGACGCGCCAGTCTCGGCGCCCCGCCCGCCCGGCGAACCATCGGCAGGTAGGAGTCATACAGCGGCTGGAACAGCACCACCTCGTCGCCCGGCGAGATCAGGCTCAGGAAAGCCGCCGCCAGCGCCTCCGTCGCCCCTGAGGTAACGGTGATCTCTTCCGCCGTCAGGTCCAGTCCCTGCCAGGCGGCATAGTGTTCGGCCACGGCCTGGCGCAGCTCCGGCAGACCTCGCATCGGCGGGTACTGGTTGTAGCCATCGACCGACTCCGCCGCCGCGCGGCGGCGAAGCGCTTCTGGGCCCGGCTCCTCGGGAAAGCCCTGACCCAGGTTGATCGCCCCGGTCTCGCGGGCGAGCCCGCTCATGACCTCGAAGATCGTCGTCGGCAGATCGGCGTAGACGGGGTGGACCAAGGCTCGGACCTCCTTGCGCGAGACGGCCGCGCTTTGCACAGTCATGCCATGCGCATCGTTGATTTCGAACCCCGTCATGCGGCCACCTGGAGGGCGCTGAACGAAGCCTGGATCAGCCGGCATTTCGCCCTCGAACCGGCCGACGAGGCAGTGCTCGGCGATCCGGTCGGCAAGATTCTGGCGCCGGGGGGGCACATCTTCATGGCCGAGACAGACGCCGGCGAGCCGGTGGGCTGCGTGGGCCTGAAGGCCATGGACGACGGCGGCTTCGAGGTCGTGAAGATGACCGTCGCCGAGGCCGCGCGGGGGACAGGGTTGGGACGGTTGCTGATGCAGGCCTGTATCGACCGGGCAAGGGCGAGCGGCGCGCCGCGCCTCTATCTGGAAACGAACGCAAGCCTGGGCCCGGCGATCGGCCTTTACCGGGCCGCGGGATTCGCAGACATCCCGCCCCGCGAGACCGACTACAGTCGCTGCGACCTGTGGATGGAGCTGGTGCTGACGCAGCGGTAGGCGGAAGGAAGGCCGCGCGCCGACGACTCCGGAGGCGACCAATTCATGATTCCGACTCCAGCCGGGGGTTGCATTGCGGCAGATTTTTCGGTCTTAAGCGACCTTCTCCGACTTGCTGAAAGACTCGATGAAAGACCCGTTGCGCACGGGCTTTGCTGAACGCCAGAAGGCGGCGGCCGAAGCCAAGAAGGCCCTGCTGGCCAAGTTCAAACCCAAGCCCACCGTCACCGCCTCCACCTTCGTCAGCCGCGAAGAGCGTCAGGCCGCCGAACGCGAAGCCCTGCGCAAGGCGCGCGAGGAAGCCAAGGAGGAGGCGCGGCTCGCCGCCGCCGCCAAGGCCGAGGCTGAGCGCGTCGCTGCCGCAAAGGCGGCGGAAGAAGCCCGGCTCGCCCTGCTCAACAACGAGGAAGCCCAGCTGGCCCTCAAGCGCGAGGAGCGCAAGGCCCGCAAGGCGGAGGCCAAGGCTGAAGCCCGCGCCAAACGGGAAGCCAAACGCCGCTAGCTTCTGCGCGTCCGGCTGCACGGGATCCGGCCCGCAAGCGAGGCGGCGCATCTTTATCCTTCTGGCTTAATCTCGGGTTAGGCGCTCTCTTTCACGCTCGGCATGAGCAGGGGAGCCTGGACCGCTGACCGCAGTACGACCAACACGGCGCTGGACCGACGTCTTTTCACTGCGCCGGCGCGAGTTCTGGCCTGTACAGGGGCTGACCGTGATCGCGGCCATGGGGGGCTGGGTCTGGCTGGGATGGCCATTCGCCGCGGCGTGGCTCGGCGTCGTGCTGACGATGGCCGCCGCTGATCGCGCCTTCTGCGCCTTCGTCCAGACCCGAGAGGAGCCGGGTCGGCGGTTTGAAGGCATGGTCGCGACCAGCACCTTCCTCTACGCATCCGCGTATTGTGTCATGCCATTCGGTCTTGCGACCATGGCGGAGCACCAGACCGCCCTGATCGGCGCCGCGGCCATGATCGGCGCCATAGCCCTGAGCAGCACGTCCGAGTTCGTGATCTCCCGCCGGATCGGCATCAGCTCGATGATCGCCCTCGCCGCCACCGCCGGCTTTATCCTGGCGGCCCGGGCGGATGCCGAACCCGTCCTGAACGTCGTCTTCGCGACGGTCGCGGTGCTCGGCTTCTTTGGCTGCATCCTGCTGTTCGCGCTGCACCGTCGACAGGAGGACCGGAGCCTCCAGGAAGCCGTGGCCGCCGCCGAGGCCGCCAACGCCGCCAAAAGCGTCTTCCTGGCGACCATGAGCCACGAGATCCGCACACCGCTCAACGGCATACTGGGGATGGCCCAGGCCATGGCCGCCGACGGGCTGAGCGATCGCCAGCGCGAGCGTCTCGGCATCATCCGCGACGCCGGTGCGTCGCTCACGACCATCCTCAACGACGTTCTCGACTTCTCCAAGATCGAGGCCAGCAGGATGGAGCTGGAGATTCATCCCTTCGATCTCGGCGGCTGCCTGCGCGCCACAGCCGCCGCGTTCGAGCCGCTGGCCGACGAGAAGGGCCTCGCCTTCACCGTGGAGGTCGCCCCCGAGGCCGAGGGCATGTACCTGGGCGACGCCGCCCGGGTCCGGCAGGTGGTCGCCAACCTGCTGTCGAACGCGGTCAAGTTCACGGACCGGGGGTCGGTCACCCTTCGCGTCGAGACCGTTTCGGAGGCCTTGCGCGTCGCGGTCATCGACACCGGTCCGGGCCTGCCCGCCGACCAGATCGACCGGCTGTTCGGCAAGTTCAGCCAGCTGGACGCCTCGACCACGCGTCGGCATGGCGGCACCGGCCTTGGGCTGGCCATTTCGCGGGACCTCTGCCGGCTTATGCGGGGGGACCTGACAGCCGCCAGCGAGCCTGGAAAGGGCGCGACCTTCAGCGCCCGCATGCCGCTGACCCGGGTCGGCGACGTGGCGCCCGCCGCAACCGCCCTCACGGAGGAGCCGGCCGGGCGCGAGACGCTCAGGGTCCTGGCGGCGGAGGACAACCGCGTGAACCGGATCGTCCTGGAAGCGCTGCTGGCCCAGATCGGGGTCGCGCCGATGATCGTCGAGGACGGCGCGGAGGCGGTCGCCGCCTGGCGGACGCGGGACTGGGACCTCATCCTGATGGACGTCCACATGCCGGTGCTGGACGGGGTCGGGGCCGTGCGCGCGATCCGGGCGGAGGAAGCGGCGACCGGTCGCCGCCGCACCCCCGTCATCGCCCTGACCGCCAACGCCATGACCCATCAGGTCAACGACCTGCTGGCCTGCGGCATGGACCTGCATGTCGCCAAGCCGATCGACGCGGGGACGCTGTTCCGGGCCATCGAGACGGCGCTGGACATGGTCGAGGCGGTTGAAGCGGGGTAGTCCTCGCCCATGACCGCGCCCGCCGACGCCATCCGCGCCCGCCGCAAGCTGACCAACCGGCTGATCGCCGCCCACGACGCGGCGCGGCTGGCCCCGTTCCTGTTCGCCGACGCGACCATGATCACCGGCGACGGCAGCCTGATCGTCGGGGCGGCCGCCATCACCCAGGCCTTCGCCGGGCAGTTCGCCGACCCGGGCTTCGTCCACTACCTGCGGACCACCGGCGAGGTCGAGGTCGACCAGGCCGGGGCGCGGGCCGCCGAGTCCGGCCGCTGGACCGCGCTGTGGCGCGGGACCGACGGCGAGACCACCATAGCCGGGACCTATCTCGCCGTCTGGCGCAAGGTCACCGGCCAGTGGGTGATCGAGAGCGAGCTCTACCTCACCCTCCAGCAGTCACCCTAGCTCCGCGGCTTGCCCTTGAACGGCTTCTTGGGGCCGCCTTCGGACTTGAAGGCGCCGCCGGGCTTGAAGGCGCCGCCGGCCCGCTTGGGACCCTTGAAGTCGGTGGCCGGCCGGGGGCCGCCGCCCGGGGCCGCGCGCGGCTTGCGGAACGGCTTGCCGGCGTCGGCCTCAACCGGATTGTAGGGCACGGACTCGCGGGCGCCGACATCGCGCGGGGCGCGGCCGGGCTTGCGGTCGGCCTCGACCCGGGCGGCGGGACGCGGCGTCCACTCGGCCTTGGCGGGCTTGTCGGCGCGGGCCGGACGATCCGCGCGCTCGGCGGCGGGCGCCTTGTCCTTCCAGGCCGGACGGGCGGGACGGTCGGCGCCGGCCTCGGCGCGGGGAGCCTTGTCCTTCCAGGCGGGCTTGTCGGCGCGCGGCTTGTCCTTCCACTCCGGGCGGGCCGGACGGTCAGCGCTGTCGGCGCGGGGCGCGGGACGGTCGCTGCGTTCGGGGCGCGGAGCCTTGTCCTTCCACTCGGGACGGGCGGGACGGTCGGCGCCGAAATCGGCGCGCGGGGCCTTGTCCTTCCAGGCCGGACGCTCCGTCCGCTGCGGACGGTCGCCGCGATCAGGGCGATCCGGACGCTCGGCGCGGTCGCCGTAGCCGGCGGCGCGCGGCTTGCGCGGCGCGAAATCCTTGGAGGTCGGCGGGGTGGTGGTCTCGACCCGCACGTCCTTGTCCGGATGGGCGAGCACCTGCTCCATGAACTTGCCCGCCATCTCCTCGGAGATCTGGAACTTGGTCTCGTTGTCGAAGATGCGGATCTGGCCGATGTCCTTCTTGGTCACCACGCCGATCCGGCAGATCAGCGGCAGCAGCCACTTGGGGTCGGCGTTCTTGGCCCGGCCGATCGACAGCTTGAACCAGGTGGCGTCGGCGAACTCGGTATGGTCGCGCGGGCCGCGATCCTCGAACGAGTTGGCCAGACCGCCCCGGTCGCTGTCGCTGTCGCGCGCGATGCGCGGCTTGGCGCCATGCTCCTTGAACGGACCGCCGTCGTAGAGATCCTCCGGCTCCGGCAGACGGGCGCGGTACATGCGCAGCAGGGCCACGGCGATGGCCTCGGCCGGGCTCTGGTCCATCAGGATGCGGGCGAGGCCGAGGTCCTCTTCGGTCGCCGGCTCCGTCAGGGTCGGGTCTTCCAGCATGCGGCGCTGGTCGCCGGCGCGGATCTCGTCGGCGCTGGGCGGGCCGACCCATTCGGCCTCGATGCTGGCCGAGGCCAGCAGCGACTCGGCCTTGCGGCGGCGGGTGTAGGGGACGAGCAGCACCGAGGTGCCCTTCTTCCCCGCCCGGCCGGTGCGGCCCGACCGGTGCAGCAGGGTGGCCTTGTTGACCGGCAGGTCGGCGTGGATGACCAGCGCCAGGTCGGGCAGGTCGAGGCCGCGGGCGGCGACGTCGGTGGCGACGCAGACGCGGGCCCGGCGGTCACGCAGGGACTGCAGCGCGTCGTTGCGCTCCCGCTGGCCCATCTCGCCCGACAGGCCGACGACCTCGAAGCCGCGCTCGCGCAGGCTGGCGTAGAGGTGGCGCACCGCGTCGCGGGTCGAGCAGAACACCAGCGCCCCGCCGGCGTGATAGTGGCGCAGCACGTTGACGACGGCGTGCTCGATCTCGTTGGGGGCCACGCGGATGGCCTTGTACTCGATGTCGCCGTGCGGCTCGTTGCGGGTGGTGGTGTCGATCCGCACCGCGTCGCGCTGATAGGTCTGGGCCAGGCGGGCGATGTCCTTGGCGATGGTCGCCGAGAACAGCAGGGTGCGGCGCTCGGCCGGGGTGGTCTCGAGGATGAACTCAAGGTCCTCGCGGAAGCCCAGGTCCAGCATCTCGTCGGCCTCGTCGAGCACCGCGACCTTCAGGGCCGAGACGTCGAGATAGCCGCGCTCCAGGTGGTCGCGCAGGCGGCCGGGGGTGCCGACCACGATGTGGCAGCCACCCGCCAGCAGCCGCTGCTCGCGCCGGGCGTCCATGCCGCCGACGCAGGTGACGATGCGGCCGCCGGCGTCCTTGTAGAGCCATTCCAGCTCGCGGCTGACCTGCAGGGCCAGCTCGCGGGTCGGGGCGATGATCAGCGCCATCGGGGCGCCGCTGACGCCGCCCAGGTACTGTTCCTCGCCCAGCAGGGTCGTGGCCATGGCCACGCCGAAGGCGACGGTCTTGCCCGAGCCGGTCTGGGCCGAGACCAGCAGGTCGCGGCCCTCCGCCTCCTCGGCGAGGACGGCGAGCTGAACGGGGGTCGGGTCGGCATAGCCTTGCGCGGCAAGGGCCCGCTCGATGGCGGGATTGAGAGGCGGAAACGCCATTTTTCGGTAGTTCCTGACAGGGGCGAAAACGCGTTCGGCGCCCGGTCTGCTCGCGTTGGCGAGGGCGTGTATCAGCGTTTCTGAGGTAGTGGAGCGCGGCTCATACAGCCAAACCTGTGGAAAAGCCAGCGGTGCGTCCTTCCCCCGGATCAAGTCCGGGGTCGCCCTGCGGGCGCGCCTCAGGATGACGAAGGGAGTGGGCTGAAACAAACTTCGTCAGGGTGAGGAGCGCGAAGCGCGTCGCGAACCCCGCATGGCTTCGCCGCCTCAAGGGTTTCAGCCCTGAGGGTCGGGGAGGGGGCGGAGCGCCGGGCCTCCGCCCGGCATAGGGGGTAGTGTTGTACCGATTCGACGAAGGTTGACGCTCCGCGTGGTCGTTCTCCCGCAGGCCCCGGACGCGCAGGGCTGAAACCCTTTTGTCCCGGACTCTCCCCGCCCGGCCTCTCCGGTCGGCTCGAACTGCTGCCCACGAACGGGCGGGCCTGCACACCAGCGCACGCCCGGAACGGAGGCTTACGTCCCCTCCGCCTGGTCCCGCTCGACCACTCCCCGCCACCGCATCGGGCTGGTACCAGGCGCCCTCCCCCGCGACGGGGACGGGAGTGATTGTGCCGCAGGTTCGGGCGAGGGGGATCGATTGTGGTCTATCCCCCTATTTCTTCCTCTCCCTCTTGGGAGAGGGGGACCCTCCTTAGCCGAAGGCGACGGAGGGTGGAGCGGGAAGCGCCTGTGCGTGGAGGCCTTGCGCGGGCAGGGATGAAGGCCGGACGCGGCGGCCGATCGCCGATCACCCGCGTGACCCTCTCCACCCTGCTCCGCAGGGTCCCCCTCTCGCAACAGGGAGAGGATAGAAGGCGCCGGCGGCGTCCCGGCGCCCCCGCCCCGCGAGCGGGGAGGACTGCCCCGCCCCTTCCTTCAGGAAGGGAGCAACCCTTCGATCTCATGCAGGCCAGCGTGCCGGACGAGCCGGGTTGGTCAAGGGTGGCCCTCCGGGCCATCGCCTCCGGCGAGGCGAAGCGCCCTTGAGCAACCCGGATCGCCCGGCGATCGTCTCGGCAAGAGATGAAGGGGGTGGGGGGGGGGGGGGGGTGGGG
>JBEIDC010000050.1:0-20504 GCA_040383665.1 Caulobacter sp. | reverse complement strand
GGCGCAGCAGCGGCCGCGGCGGCGTCACCCTCGGCGGCGTCACCCTCGGCCGGAGCCGCGGCGGCCTCGGCCGGGCGCGGGGCCGGAACGGGAAGGACCGAACCCAGGGTTTGCAGATAGGCGATCATCGCCACCCGCTCTTCCTGCTTCTTCAGGCCGATGAAGGTCATCTTGGTGCCCGGGACGTGCTTCTGCGGCGCCTTCAGGAAGGCGTCCATCTCGTCGAAGGTCCAGGTCTTGCCGGCGGCGTAGCCGGTGAAGGCCGCCGAGTAGGCGTAGCCGGCGTGGAAGGCCGGCGGCTTGCCGAGCGTACCGTACAGGTTGGGACCGGTGCCGTTGGCGCCGCCCTGGGTGAAGCTGTGGCAGGAGGCGCACTTGGCGCTCACGGCCTGGCCCGCGACCGCGTTGGCGGGGTCCAGCAGGACCGTGCCCCAGTCCGGAGCCACTTCGGCGGCCGGACCCTCGTTGGTCTCTTCCTGGATCGCCACGGCGTAGCCGGCCTTCTCGGGCGCTTCCTTGTGGAAGGCGATGGTGGTCAGCTCGCGCAGACCGAAAATGACGAGCCCGGCCGCCAGCACGCCGCCGGCGATCTTGTTGAACGTCAGATCGCTCATGTCCGCTGTCTTCGTCCTCTGGATAGCCCCGGGCGGAGAGCCGATGTCAGCGCCCCGGGAATCCCGCGACGCGCCCTGTGTTGCGCCCGGCTCTCTTACACGCTACCGCCCCTCGCGCAAGCCGGGCTCAGGGTCCGGACCGCCTGAATTGATCAACGTCACGAACCATGAACCCGATCATCCTGATCCCGGCCCGCATGGCGGCCACCCGACTGCCGGACAAGCCGCTGGCCGACATCGGCGGCCTGCCGATGATCGTACGGGTGCTGCGCCAGGCTGAAGCGGCGGCCGTGGGGCCTGTCGCGGTGGCGGCCGGAGACCCGGAAATCGTGGCGGCCGTCCGGGCCGCCGGCGGCCTGGCCGTGCTGACCGATCCTCAATTGCCGTCAGGCTCCGACCGAATCCAGGCGGCGCTGGAGGCGCTGGATCCGCGCGGCGAGCATGACGCGGTCATCAACCTGCAGGGCGACATGCCGTTCGTGCCGGCCAGCATCATCGCCGATTGCGCCCGACTGCTGGAGCAGCAGCCGTCCTGCGACGTCGCCACCGTGGTCGCGGCGGAGGCCTCGCCCGCCGACCGGAGCAATCCGGACGTGGTCAAGGCCGTGCTGGCCCTGGAGCCGGGCGCGACAAGCGGTCGCGCACTGTATTTCACGCGATCGACCCTCTACGGCGACGCGGCGATCTGGCGGCACGTCGGAATCTACGGTTATCGGCGCGAGGCGCTGGCGCGATTTATCGCCGCTCCGCCCTCGCCCCTCGAACGGCGCGAGAAGCTGGAGCAGCTGCGGGGCCTGGAAATGGGCCTCTCCTACTGGGCCGCCGTCGCCGACGACGCCCCGATCTCCGTCGACAATCCGGCCGACCTCGAGGCGGCCAGGATCCACGCGAAAGACCACGACGCATGAGCGTTCTTCACAAGATCGCCTTCCAGGGCGAACCCGGGGCCAACAGTCACGAGGCCTGCCAGACCTATTTCCCCGACCATGAGGCCGCCCCCTACCCCACCTTCGAGGAAGCCTTCGAGGCGGTGAAGACCGGCGTCTGCGCGCTGGGCATGATCCCGGTCGAGAACTCGATCGCCGGCCGGGTCGCCGACGTGCACCACCTCCTGCCGAGCTCCGGCCTGAAGATCATCGGCGAGCGGTTCAAGCCGATCCGCTTCCAGCTGATGGTCAACAAGGGCGTCAAACTGGAGCAGGTGAAAACCGTCTCCAGCATGGCCATCGCCCTGCACCAGTGCCGCAACTCGCTGCGCAAGCTGGGCGTGAAGACCGAGGCCGTGGGCGACACGGCCGGCGCCGCCCGGGCCCTGGCCCAGAACCCCGATCCGACGCGCGGCGCCATCTCGCCCGCCCTGGCCGCCGAAATCTACGGCCTGGACATCCTGCTGCGCGACATCGAGGACGAGCGGCACAACACCACCCGCTTCCTGGTGATGACCGCCGACAAGGCCCCGCCGCCGCCGCCGTTCACCAGCCGCTGCATCACCAGTTTCTGCTTCAAGGTGAAGAACATCCCGGCCGCCCTCTACAAGGCGCTGGGCGGGTTCGCGACCAACGGCGTCAACATGACCAAGCTGGAAAGCTACATGGAGGGCGGCGCCTTCACCGCGACCTTCTTCTACGCCGAGGTCGACGGCCGCCCCGAGGACCGCGGCCTGGCCCTGGCCCTGGAGGAGCTGAGCTTCTTCTCCGAGACCATCGAGATCCTGGGCGTCTTCCCGGCCGATCCGTTCCGGGACCGGGTGTGATCGAGGGGACAGGTTAATGTGTGCCGAGGGACACCTTAACCTGTGCCCGACACCCGACACCCCCCTTCGCAAACCGCCGTTCACGCTCTAGCTTCCCCGCAAACAATGCCTGGGGAGGGCGAGACGATGTTCAACGGTGTTCCGTATCTGCAATCGACGCTGGCGGCCGCGACGGCCCTGGTGGCCTGGTCGCTGCTCATCTGGGTCTGGATGTACGCCAAGCGCATCCCGGCCATGGGCAAGGCGAAGATCAACCCGCAGGACGCCCGCTTCCCGGGCTCGCTGAACGGGCTCCCCGACGACGCCCGCCAGGCGGCCGACAACTACAACCACCTGATGGAACAGCCGACGATCTTCTACGCGATGGCCATCATCGCCTACCTGGCCGCGCAGTCGAACGAGCTGACCGGCGCGTTCGCCTGGGGCTATGTCGCGCTGCGGGTGCTGCACAGCCTGGTGCAGGTGACGGTGAACGTGGTGGCGGTCCGCTTCCTGCTGTTCTCGCTGTCGACCCTGGCCCTGATCGGCCTGACGGTGGTGGTGGCCATGGGCGCGATAGGCTGACGCCGTGCGTGCTTCGACACGCGCCTGCGGCGCTGCTCAGCATGACTATGTTGGGTAGCGTTCCAGTTTAGTCATCCTGAGCAGCCGCGAAGCGGCGTGTCGAAGGACGCAGGGCCTACTCCTCCGACCAGCTCTTCAGCAGCTGGTGAGCAATCGCCATGGCCGGGGGGGCGAAGCAGCCGTCGTAGCCGCCGGCGACCAGCTTGCGGGCCTCCTCGCGGGTGAACCAGCGCACGGCCTCCAGCTCGGTCTGGTCGGGGCGGGCGTCCTCGCTGTCGACCTCGGCGATCAGGCCGATCATCAGCGAGTTGGGGTAAGGCCAGGGCTGGGTCGAGTGGTAGCGGACGGAGGTCGCGGTCAGGCCCGCCTCCTCCATCACCTCGCGGGCGCAGGCTTCCTCGATGCTCTCGCCGGGCTCCAGAAAGCCGGCCAGGGCCGAGAACATGCCCTTGGGCCAGATCGCCTGACGGCCGAGCAGGCATTTGTCGCCCTTGACCGGCAGCATGATCACCACCGGATCGGTGCGGGGGAAATGCTCGACGCGGCAGGCCGGGCAGCTGCGCTTCCAGCCGCCGTCGGTGACCAGGCTGGGCTCGCCGCAGGCCGCGCAGTAGCGGTGCTTGCGCCGCCATTCGAACATGCCCTTGGCCGTGGCCGCGATCGCCGCCTCGCTCGCCGGCAGCAGCAGCGCCACCTGGCGCAGGTCGGCGAATTTGCCCAGACCGTTCAGCGGACCGTCGGTCGGGTCCGGCGCGCCCTCCATGTCGACGGCGAAGACGGCGGTGTCCTTCCACAGGCCCATGAACAGCATGCGCTCGTTCCCGCCCGCCAGCTCGTTGGTCATGCCGCCGGCCACATAGGCCAGCTGCACCTTGCCGTCGGCGGTCTTTTCGGTCAACGGCTGGCCGTTCCACAGCGGCAGGCACAGGGTCGAGGGCGCGTCCAGAAGTTCGGCCAGCCACGCGACGTCGCCGCGCCGCTCGCTGGCCCGGTTCAGGGGGTTGCCGGAAAAGGTGTTGGTGACGGCTGAAAGAGGCATGGCCGCTTCGTGGCGCAAACGAGGGAACTCGGCAACAGCAAGATCGTCATCCTCGGGCTTGTGGAGAGGACCCCTCGCTTGGCGTCCATGTGAGAGCGTGATCGCATTCTCACCTGCGAACCGAAGCAGGGTTCCTCGCCACAGGGACGAGGATGACGAATCCGGTTGGTGCGTATGTCTGCATCGGAGGCTGACAGGCCCGGCCGAAACGAAGATGGGGGGACACCTTAACCTGTCCCCGACGCCCCGACGCCGACCGCCTACTTCGCCGCCGGGGCCGCGCCCTTCAGCGACGGCAGGTCGAGGTTCAGTTCGTCGATCTTGATGACCTCGGCGCCGGGCAGGGCCTCGGCGACATCACCGCCGAACAGCTTGCTGTCGCCGACCACGATGACGCTGGCCTTCGACGGGTCGAAGATGTCCCGCGCGAAGTCCTGGACGTCGGCGGCGGTGACCGCCTCCACCCTGGCGGTGAACAGGTTCATCTCATCCAGGCCGATCCCCGAGACGGCGAGGCCGCCCAGGATCCCGGCCAGGCCGTCGGTGGTGCCCAGGTCGCGGCCGAAATCGCCGATCAGCACCGATTTGCGGGCCGCCAGCTCGGCCGGGGTGGCCGGGACCGTCGCCATTCGGCTCATCTCGCCGCGGATCAGGCCGATGACCTCGCCCGTCGACTCGTTCTTGGTCTGGGTCGAGGCGCTGAAGCCGCCGACCACGCGGCGGGCGCTCAGGCCGGATCCGGCGCCGTAGGCCAGGCCGCGCTTGACCCGGATCTCCTGGTTCAGCCGGGCCGAGTAGCCGCCGCCCAGCACGGTGTTGGCCACGATGCCGGCGTAGTAGCGGTCGTCGCCGCGGGCGATGCCCCGGCGGGTGACGGTGACGGCCGCCTGGCCGGCGTTGGGCAGGTCGATGATGATGTTGCGTGGCGCGGCGACCAGATCGGCGGTCGGCCTGGCCGGCAGCGGGGCGGACGGCCTGGTCCAGCCGCCGAACGCCTGCTCGGCCAGCGCGAAGCCTTCCTCCGGCGTCAGGTCGCCGACGATGACCAGCACCGCGTTGTCCGGCCGCCACCAGGTCCTGTGCGCGGCGACCAGGTCATCGCGGGTCAGGCCCGGCAGCGAACCCGGCGTGCCGCCGGCGACATGGCCGTAGGGCGTACCGGCGTAGAGCACCGGCGCCGCGACAAAGCCCGCGACCGAGCCGGGGTTCTTCAGCGCGACGCTGAAGCCGTCCAGCGCCTGCTCGCGCACGCGGTCCAGCTCCTCCGGGGCGAAGGCGGGATTCAGGACCACATCGGCCATGATCGCCATCGAGGCCTTGAGGTTCTGCGGCATGACGTTGAGCGTCACCGACGACGACTCCCAGCCCGACCCGGCGCCCAGGGCGGCGCCCAGGGCCTCGGTCTGGCTGGCGATCTGCTGGGCCGTGCGGTTGGTCGTGCCCTCGGTCAGCAGCTCGGCCATCATCGCCGAGGCGCCCGCGCGGCCGGCCGGATCGGCGGCGGCGCCCGACAGCACCGACAGGTCGGCGGTGACCAGCGGCAGGTCGCTGCTGCGAGAGACGATGACGCGCAGGCCGTTGGCCAGGGTCTTTTCCGTCGCGGTCGGCAGGGTCGGCGAAACGGCGGCGGCCAGCGCCGGCGGCGTCTGGCGCGCGCCTTCCGGAGCCAGGGTCCAGACCTTGCCGGTGAACTTGCGCGACTTCACCGGCTTCGCGGGTTTTTCCGTCTTCGGCTTCTCGCCCGCGGGCCGGGCCGTCTCGTCGAGGTAGCGGATGACCACCCGGCTGTCGTCGGTCAGGTACTTGCGGGCGACGCGCTGGACGTCCTCGGCGGTGACGGCCTGCAGCTGCGCGATGCCGGTGTTGGCGCGGGCGACGTCGCCTTCGAAGATCAGCGCCGCGCCCAGGGCGTTGGCGCGCCCGTCGATGGTCTCACGCTCGCGCACCTCGCCGGCCACGAGCTCGGTCTTGGCCTCGGCCAGTTCGGCGGCGGTCGGCGGCGCGTCGCGCAGGCGGGCGACCTGCGCCATCAGGGCCTTCTCGCCCTCGTCGGCGGTCTTGCCGCCGGCCATGATGGCGGCGACGTAGAACAGGCCGGGCTGGGCGGCGCCCTCGTTGCTCGAGAATGCGGCCTGGGCGATCTGCTGCTCGTAGACCATGCTGTTGTAGAGCCGCGAGGACTTGCCGCCCGACAGGATGGAATCGAGCACCGTCAGCGCCGCCGTGTCCGGATCGGACGCGGCCGGGGCCTGCCAGGTGATCGCCACCGCCGGCAGCGGCACGTTGGGCGCATAGGCGGTGACCGTCTTGCTGCCCTTGCGCGGCGGCTCCTTCACCGTGACGCGCGGCATGGTCGCCGTCGGCGTGACCAGTGGTCCGAAGTACTTGTCGACCCAGGCGTTGAGCTGGGCCTCCTCGAAGTTGCCGACCACGATCAGGGCGGCGTTGTCGGGCCGGTAGTAGGTGGCGTGGAAGTTCAGGACGTCGTCTATGGTGGCCGCGTCCAGATCCTCGATCGAACCGATGCCCGGCCGCTTGTAGGGGTGGACCGTGTAGGAGGCCTTGGGGATCTCGATGCGGAAGAAACGGCCGTAGGGGTTGGCCAGCACCCGCGAGCGCAGCTCCTCCTTGACCACGTCGCGTTCGGACTTGAACACCGCCTCGTCGACGACGAGCGAGCCCAGGCGGCTGGCCTCGGCCCAGAGGATCCGCTCCAGATGGTTGGCCGGCACGACCTCGAAGTAGGCGGTGGTGTCGTTGGCCGTGAACGCGTTGTTGAAGCCACCCACGTCCTCGGTCATGCGGTCGAAGGTCTCCGACGGCATGTCCTTTGTCGCCTTGAACATCAGGTGTTCGAACAGGTGGGCGAAGCCGGAGCGGCCTTCGGGATCGTCCTTTGCGCCGACGCCGTACCAGACCTGCACCGTGACGTTCGGCGTGGTGCGGTCGAGCGCATAGAACAGCTTCATGCCGTTGGGCAGGACGCGGCTCTTGTAGGCGATGGGCGGAACCTCGGCGGCGGCCGGCGCGCCCTGGGCCAGGGCGACGGCCGGGGTCAGGGCGGAGGTGGAAAGGGCGATGGCGAGGAACAGGGCCTTGGCCGAGCGGTTCATGAAGGGCTCCGGGAAACGGGTCGCGCTGACCCTATCACCGCCTCGCGACGGAAGCAGATTACGGTCCTGTCATATGAACCGTCGTCAGCGACGGCTTTCGCTCTCGCGCTTCAGGGCCTTCAGCGCCCGGGCGACATCCCGGCGCATGGCGGCCCGGGTGACAAGCGCCGGCGCGGACAGCGGCGAGCTGGCGCGGTTCTCGTAGACGACCCGCGTGCGGTCCCGCCCCAGGGGCTCCAGCCGCCACAGCCCCTCGCAGAACCGGACATCGCCGGACACGCAGCGGAACCGGATCCGGCGACCGGGTTCGAACTCCGACCTGAAGACCGTACGGAAGATCGGGGTGAGCGGCGCCCACTGCACGGTCATCTCGCGCACGTCCCAGCGCCCGGCGGGGTCCCGCTCGGTGATGCGGCAGGACCGGATGCCCGGGGCCATGCGGCCGGCGCGGCCGCAGTCGAGGATGGCCCCCCAGACCACCGCTGGCGGCGCGTCGATATCCACGGCGCCATGAACCAGGCCGTCGGCGCCGTCGGGGTCGGTCATCACGTCCGCATGGACCTCGCCCCGCTCCAGCCGCGCCAGGGCTTCGGCCGGAGGCGTCCACTCCGCCGCGAACGGAAGGCCCGGCGCGAGCGCCAGGACAAGGGCGGCGGCAAGGGCGAGGCGCAGGGTCATCGCGCTCTCTACGGCTCAGCGCACGATCCGGTTCTTCACCAGATCATCGACCACCGAGGGATCGGCCAGGGTGGAGGTGTCGCCGAGGTTCGAGACGTCGTTCTCCGCCACCTTGCGCAGGATGCGGCGCATGATCTTGCCCGAACGGGTCTTGGGCAGGCCCGGCGCCCACTGGATGACGTCCGGCGCGGCGAAGGGGCCGATCTCCTTTCGCACCCACAGGACCAGCGCCTTGCGAAGGTCCTCGGTCGGCTGGACGTCGGCGTTGAGGGTCACATAGGCGTAGATGCCCTGGCCCTTGATGTCGTGCGGGAAGCCGACCACGGCGGCCTCGGCGACGGTGTCGTGCGCCACCAGGGCGCTCTCGATCTCGGCGGTGCCCATCCGGTGGCCGGAGACGTTGATGACGTCGTCCACCCGGCCGGTGATCCAGTAGTAGCCGTCCTCGTCCCGCCGGCAGCCGTCGCCGGTGAAGTACTTCCCGGGATAGGTCGAGAAGTAGGTGTCGAAGAACCGCTGGTGGTCGCCGTAGACGGTCCGCATCTGGCCGGGCCAGCTGTCGGTGAGGCACAGGTTGCCGCTCGTCGCCCCCTCCAGCACCAGGCCTTCCGCGTCGACCAGTTGCAGGTTGACGCCGGGCAGCGGTTTGCTGGCCGAGCCGGGCTTCAGCGCCGTGGCGCCCGGCAGCGGGCTGACAAGGCAGGCGCCGGTCTCGGTCTGCCACCAGGTGTCGACGATGGGGCAGCGGCCCTCGCCGACCACGCGGTGGTACCAGAGCCAGGCCTCCGGATTGATCGGCTCCCCGACGCTGCCGAGCAGGCGCAGGCTCTTGCGCGACGTCGACTTCACCGGGCCCTCGCCCTCCCGCATCAGCGCCCGCAGCGCCGTGGGGGCGGTGTAGAAGATCTCGACCTGGTGCTTGTCGATCACCTCCCAGAAGCGGCTGGAGGTCGGGTAGTTGGGCACGCCCTCGAAGATGACGCTGGTCGCCGCGTTGGCGAGCGGGCCGTAGACGATGTAGCTGTGGCCGGTCACCCAGCCGACGTCGGCGGTGCACCAGTAGATCTCGCCGGGCCGGTAGTCGAAGACCAGTTCGTGCGTCCAGGCCGCCCAGGTCAGGTAGCCGCCGGTGGTGTGCAGCACGCCCTTGGGCTTCCCGGTCGAGCCGGAGGTGTAGAGGATGAACAGCGGGTCCTCGGCGTTCATCGGTTCCGGCGGGCAGACGGGCGAGGCCTTGGCCCGCTCCGGCTCGTAGGCGATGTCCCGGCCGTTGTGGGTCAGCCAGTGCGCGCCCGTGCGCTTGACGACCAGCACCGTCGTCACGTCCGGACACTGGGTCAGGGCCAGGTCGACGTTCATCTTAAGCGGCACGGTCTTGCCGCCGCGCAGGCCCTCGTCGGCGGTGATCACCACGCGGCTGTCGCAGTCGAGGATCCGGCCGGCCAGGCTGTCGGGCGAGAAGCCGCCGAACACCACCGAATGCACCGCCCCGATGCGGGCGCAGGCCAGCATGGCGTAGGCGGCCTCGGGGATCATCGGCAGGTAGATGGTCACCCGGTCGCCCTTGGCCACGCCCTGCGCCTTGAGGACATTGGCCATCCGGCACACTTCCTCGTGCGCCTCGCGATAGGTGATGGTCTTGCTCAGCGCGGGATCGTCGCCCTCCCAGATGAAGGCGACCTCGTCGGCCCGCGTGGGCAGGTGGCGATCCAGGCAGTTGGCCGAGACGTTGAGGACCCCGTCCTCGAACCAGCGGATATGGAAGTCGTCCCTGTTGAAGGAGACGTCCTTGATCTTCGTCGGCGCCTTGATCCAGTCCAGCCGGCCGGCGACCTCGCTCCAGAAGCCCTCGGGGTCGGCCTGCACGCGCGTCCAGGCGGCGTCATAGCCGGCGGCGTCCATGTGGGCGCGCTGCGCCCATTCCCGCGGAACCGGAAACACCTGCTCTTCGCTCACGCCACGCTCCCTTGGTCTTGTTGATCCGGAGTTAGGCGGATGACGCGAGGGCTGGCAACGGGCTTGTGGATATGACGCAGGGTGAATAGCTGGAGGCGCACAGCCCGAACGCACAAGGACGTCTTCCCATGCTGCTCGCCAAATCCACCTGGCCCGAGATCGAGGCCTTCCTTCAGCGTTCGAAGACGGTGGTCGTGCCGATCGGCTCCAACGAGCAGCACGGCCCGACCGGCCTGCTCGGCACCGACTGGATGTGCCCGGAGATCATCGCCCACGAGGCGCAGAAGGCCAGCCCGGACCTGCTGGTCGCCCCGACCTTCAACATCGGCATGGCCCAGCACCATCTCGGCTTTCCGGGCACGATCAGCCTGAAGCCCTCGACCTTCATGGCGGCCATCGGCGACTGGTGCCGCTCGCTGGCCGGGCACGGCTTCGAGAAGATCTATTTCCTCAACGGCCACGGCGGCAACGTCCACAGCATCGAGGCGGCCTTCAGCGAGCTCTACGCCGAGGCCAGCTTCGCCGGCCGCCCGCGGGGCTTTGCCTGCAAGCTGAAGAACTGGTGGGACCTCTCCGGCGTCAACGCCCTGGCCAACCGGCAATTCCCGACCGGCCACGGCAGCCACGCCACCCCGTCGGAGATCGCCGTGACCCAGTGGGCCTACCCGGACGCCATCAAGTCCGCCGCCTATGAGCCGAAGATCGCGCCCAGCGGCCCGATCCGCGAGGCCCTCGACTTCCGCGCCCGCCACCCCGACGGCCGCATGGGCTCCGACCCCGCACTGGCGACGCCCGAAAAGGGCGGCGAGCTGGTGGCCATGGCGGCGAAGGCTCTGGTCGAGGACGTGGCGGCGTTCGGGGCGGAGGTGACGCCGGGCTGAGGTCTTGCGTGGTTCGCGACGCTCGCCCGAGAGCTCGCTCCTCACCATGACGAACTTTGTTGCAACCCACTCGCCTTCGTCATCCTGAGGAGCCGCGCAGCGGCGTCGCGAAGGACGCAGGGCCGCTAGGCCGTCGCCACCACCCCATCCGCCACACCCACATCCCACACGGTCAGCCTGTCCCCCGCGCACGGCCCGCTCGTCGCCACACCGTCCTCGATCCGGAACAGGGCCCCATGAGCGGCGCAGAGGATCAGGTCGCCCTCTCGGGTCAGGAAACGTCCCAGCGGATTGGCCAGCGGCGAGCCGGCGTGGGGACAGCTGTCGACATAGCCGAACACCGCCTCGCCCCGGCGGACCACGAAGCCGGAGAACAGGCGATCGCCCTGGCGAAACACGAATCCCTTCGCGCCGGGATCGGGGATCTCGGCCAGGGCGCAGAGCCGTGTCCCGGGCGCCGGTCTGGCGGGATTGGCGGTCAGCCCAGCGCTCCGATGGTCACCCGCCAGGGCTCGACGCTCGAGCGCTCGAACAGCCCGGCCCGGGTGTAGGGGTCCTGGGCGTGGAAGGCCTCGGCCGCTTCGAGGCTTTCGGCTTCGATGATCATCAGCGAACCGGCCATCGTTTCGTCGGCGTGCAGGAAGGGCCCGCCCAGCTTGACCACGCCGGGGCGGGTGGCGATCCAGTCCAGGTGGGCCTGGCGGGTGGCGGCGCGAAGGGCGGGGCCCTCGTCGGCCCTGTCCTTCCACTGGATGATGAAGAGCGGCATCGGAACTCCTATCTCTCTGACTTCAGCGGCCGCGACAGCAGGCCCAGGATCGCCTCATCCACCCCCACCTCGCCGGCCAGGATGGCGGCGACAGCCTCGCAGATCGGCGTCTCGACGCCCAGCCGCCGGGCCAGGGCCCGCACCGCCGGCGCCGAGGCGACGCCCTCGGCCACGGTCAGCTTGCCGGCCAGAGCCTGATCGATCGTCTGACCGCCGCCGAGCGCCAGGCCGACGCTCATGTTGCGCGACTGCGGGCTGGAACAGGTCAGGACCAGATCCCCGAGGCCGCACAGGCCGGCGACGGTCTCGGCCTGGCCGCCCAGCGCCTCGGCCACGCGGGTCATCTCGGCGAACCCGCGGGTGATCAGGGCGGCGTGGGCGCTGCGGCCCAGACCCTTGCCCTCGACGATGCCGCAGGCGATGGCCAGCACGTTCTTGATCGCCCCGCCGGCCTCGGCGCCGATCATGTCGGGGGCCAGATAGGGCCGGAAGGTCTGGGTGGCGATCGCTTCGGCCAGGGCCCGGCCCAGATCTTCGTCCGGACAGGCCAGGGTGACGGCGGTCGGCAGGCCGCGGGCCACCTCGCCGGCGAAGCTGGGCCCCGACAGCACGGCCGGCGCCGCGTCCGGGATGGCCTGGGCCAGCACCTCGGTCATCAGGCACAGCGTGCCCTGTTCCACGCCCTTGGCGCAGAGCAGGATGGGGACGCCCACCCGCACATGCGGCGCCAGGGCCGCCAGGGTCGAGCGCAGGTGCTGGGCCGGGGGCACGGCCAGGATGAAGTCGCAGGGCGACAGATCGGCCAGTTCCGTGGTGGCGTCGATCACCGGGTCCAGCGCCACGCCGGGCAGGAAGATCGGGTTCTCGTTGCGAGCGTTGATCGCCTCGACCACCTCGGCTTCGCGGGCCTGCAGGGTGACGGTCAGGCCGGCGCGGGCGCAAACCTGGGCCAGGGCCGTGCCCCAGGCGCCGCCGCCGATGACGCCCGCGTAGTTGAGATCACTCATGCCTTGGCGCCCTTGCGGCCTGGAACGTGGGTGGGGTTGGCGCGCGCCGCCGCCTGGTCCAGCGGCCAGCGGGGGCGCGCCGGGGCGTCGAGCCCGTCGGTCAGGCCCAACGCCAGCCGCTCGGCCGCCGCCAGCGCGATCATGGCGGCGTTGTCGGTGCAGTACTTCAGAGGCGGCGCGTGGAAGGAAAAACCGTACTTGCCGCAAAGCGCCTCCAGCCGGTCGCGCACCGCGCCGTTGGCCGCGACCCCGCCGGCGACGACAAAGCGCAGATCCCGGCCCTGGTGACGCTCGCGGTAGTCGGCCATGGCCATGTCGGTGCGCTCGGCCAGCTGGCGGGCGATGGCGAACTGGACGCTGGCGGCCAGGTCGCGCCGGTCGACATCGCTGGTCAGGCCGACGGCGGCGCGCGCCGCGGCGGTCTTCAGGCCCGAGAAGGAGAAGTCGTAATCCTTGCGGCCCAGCAGGGCGCGGGGCAGCGGGAAGCGTTCGACGTCGCCGCCGACCGCCAGCCTTTCCAGCGCCGGCCCGCCGGGATAGGGCAGGCCCAGGCTCTTGGCGATCTTGTCGAAGGCCTCGCCGGCCGCGTCGTCGATGGTCGAGCCCAGCCGCGTGCAGGCCCCGATGCCGCCCACTTCGAGCAGCTGGCAGTGTCCGCCGCTGACCAGCAGCAGCAGGAAGGGGTAGGGAACGTCCGCCCCGAGCCGGGCCGAGACCGCGTGCCCCTCCAGATGGTTCACCGCCACCAGCGGCAGGTCGCGGGCCAGGGCCGCGGCCTTGCCGAAGCTCAGACCCACCATCACCCCGCCGACCAGGCCTGGACCTGCCGTGGCGCCGATGCCCGTGATCTCGCCCCAGCCGAGCCCGGCGTCCGACAGCGCGCGGGCGACGATGCCGTCGATGGACTCCACATGCGCCCGGGCGGCGATCTCCGGCACCACGCCGCCATAGGGCGCGTGGTCGGCGATCTGACTGTTGATCACGCTGGACAGCACCTCGACCCGACCGTCGTCGCGCCGCCGCACCACGGCGGCGGCGGTCTCGTCACAGCTGGTTTCGATGCCCAGAACGGTCAGGGTTGTCATGCAGGTTGCGGCTCGGGGACCCCTCCTGTAGCAGCGGGGTCCGGTTTCTCCCCCGAGGTAACGTCCCCGCCGTGCCCCCGCAACAACCCATCCGGATCGGAACCCGCGGTTCGAAGCTCGCCCTGACGCAGAGCGGCATGATGCGCGACCGCATCGCCGCCGCGCTTGGCGCGCCGCCCGGGGCCTCCGCCGAGGAGATCGCGGCCTATGCTGTGCTGGTGGTGATCACGACCACCGGCGACCGCATCCAGGATCGCCGACTGCTGGAAGTGGGCGGCAAGGCGCTCTTCACCAAGGAGATCGAGGAGGCCCTGCTGGACGGTCGGGTCGACGCCGCCGTCCACTCGATGAAGGATGTGCCGGCCGAGCAGCCGGCCGGCCTCTGCATCGCCGCCATCCCCGACCGCGAGGACCCCCGCGACGCCTTTGTCTCGCTGAAGTACGACTCGCTGGCGGACCTGCCCCGGGGCGCTCGGCTGGGCACGGCCTCGCTGCGGCGCCAGGCCCAGGCGCTGAACGGGCGGCCCGACCTCGAGGTCGTGCTGCTGCGCGGCAACGTCGACACGCGCCTGGCCAAGCTGGAGGCCGGCGAGGCTGACGCCATCCTGCTGGCCGCCTCGGGTCTCAACCGTCTGGGGCTGAGCGGCGTTGTGAAGAGCTACCTCGACCCGATCGCGTTTCCGCCGGCCCCCGGCCAGGGCGCCCTGGCCATCCAGACCCGCGCGGAGGACCGCGACGCGTCCTGGGCCGTCGCGCTGCGCTGTGCCGCGACCACGGTCGCGGTGGCGGCGGAGCGCGGCGCGCTGACGGCGCTCGAAGGCTCCTGCCGCACGCCGGTCGGCGCCCATGCGCGGCTGGAGAACGGGCGGCTGCTGCTGACCGTGGAAGCCCTGAGTCCTGACGGCCGGCAGCGTTTCCGGCGGGAGGGATCCACGCGCCTCGATGTCGATCCGGAAGCCGAGGCCTACGGGCTGGGGCTGGCGGTCGGCGAGGATGTCCAGGCCGTCGGCGGCGACGCCATCGTCCTCAAGGATTGATCCCGGCAGTCGCCGGTAGCAGGGTGCGCGCCATGTCTTCAGGGGCTCAAAGGGTCTGGATCACGCGCGCCGAGCCGGGCGCCTCGGCGACGGCTGAGCGCGTGGCGAACCTGGGCCACAGGCCGGTCGTGGCCCCGCTGCTGCGGATCGAACCGGTCGAGGCGCCGCAGGTCGACCTGCGGGGCGTCGCCGCCCTGGCCTTCACCAGCGCCAACGGCGTCCGCGCCTTCGCCGCCGCCGAGCCCTCGCGGAACCTCAAGGTCTTCGCCGTGGGAGCGGGCACCGCCGCGGCGGCCAAGGCGGCTGGCTTTCGCCAGGTCCTGTCCGCCGACGGCGATGTGGCCGCGCTGGCCCAGCGCATCGCCGCCCGCAAGCTGGAGCTGGGCGACGGCGCGGTGCTCCACCCGGGCGCGGCCGAGCCCGCCGGGGACCTGGTCGGCGACCTCACCGCCGCCGGGATCCTGGCGCGGAGCCTCACCCTGTACGATTCGGTCGAGGTCGCCCTCGATCCGGCCTTCCTCGACGGCCTGGCCGACATCGACGTGGTGCTGGTCCAGTCGCCCCGGGCCGCGAAGGCCCTGGGTCTGGCCCTGCGCAAGCGGGACGCTGCCCATCTGCGGCTTTTGTGCCAGTCTCCGGCCGTCGCCCGCCCTCTGGCGCGCGCGAAAGTACGTGAAGTCGTCAGAGCCCCGTTTCCGATCGAGGCGGCTCTGCTTAATCTGATCGCCAGAGGGCGGTCCGAAATCGCCCGACCACCGCCAAGGGGGCTGTGAAACACAGGCCATGACCACCGCGCCGGATCCCGCCGAGCTGACCCCGCCGACCGACCCGGCCCGCTATGGCCGCCGCCGCGCCTTCGGCGTCGCCTTCTGGGCGGTTCTGGCGCTGGTCGTGGTGGTGTTCGCCGTCGGCGTCGCCGGCGCGCGCCTGTGGCCCAGACTGTCGGGCGCCGCGCCGGTCGATCCGCCGACGGGCGTGCAGCCGGTCCTGACGTTGCCGGATCTGGGCCTGAGCCGCCCCGCCGCCCCGCCGCCGGCGCCGGCCCCGCTCGCCTCGCCCGAGCCGTCCGCCGAGATCACCGCCCTGCAGGACCGGGTCGCCGCGCTGGAGGCGGGTCAGACCCGCACCGTCAACGCCGCCGCCGCCGCCCTGGCCGCCGCTTCGCTCGCCGAGGCCACCCAAGGCTCCGGCCCCTTCGACGCCGAACTGGCGGCCCTGGAGCGACTGATGCCGCTGTCGGCCGAGGTTCGCGCCCTCAAGCCCTATGCCGAAGGCGGGGCGCCCAGCCGGGCGGCGCTTGCCGCCGAGTTCGGCGCCGCCGCCGAGAAGGCCTCCATCGCCGCCCGTGATCCCGGAGAGACCGGCGGCTTCCTGGCCCGGCTGCGGCACGCCCTGTCCTCGATCGTGGTCATCCGGCAGGTCGGGTCGACCGCCGGCGACGCGCCCGACGCGGTCCTCGCCCGCGCCGACGCCGCCCTCGCCGAGGGCGATGTCGCCGGCGCCCTGACCCTGCTGCGCGGCCTGCCGCCGAAGGCCGCGCAGGCCATGACGCCCTGGCAGTCCCGCGCCCTGCAGCGCGTGGCCGTGGACCGTCAGGTGGCGGCGATCCGCTCCCGCGCCATCAGCGACCTGATGGACGTCACCCGGGAGCAGCCATGATCCGGGTCGCCACGGTCCTCTTCCTCGTCGCGGCCTTCGCGGTCGCGGCCCTGGCGCTCGGCGGCGACGCCGGTTCCGCCCGGCTGCTGTGGTTCGGCTGGCAGGTCGACATGACCGCCGCCGCCGCCGCCCTGATGGTGCTGGTCGTGTCGCTGCTGGCGACGATCTTCTGGAACGTCCTGAAGTGGATTCTCGAGGCGCCGCAGCGGGCCGCCCGGGCCCGCGCCGAGTCGCGCCGCAAACAGGGCCAGGAAGCGTTGGCCCGCGGCTTCCTCGCCGCCGCCGCCGGCGATGGTTCAGAAGCGCGCCGCCTGGCGCAGAAGTCCGCCGAACTGGCCGACGACGCCCAGGCGCTGGTCCGCGTGCTCGCCGCCCAGGCGGCCGAGGCCGCCGGGGACCTGCCTGCCGCCAAGGCCGCCTACTCGGCCATGCTGGGCTTTCCGGACATGCGGCTGGCCGGTCTGAAAGGCCTGATGCAGACGGCCCAGACCGAGGGCGACCGCGCCGGCGCCATCCGCCACGCCCAGAGCGCCTATGGCCTGGCCAAGACCGCCCGCTGGGCCTGGCGCGCCCTGCTCGAGGCGCGGCTGGAGGCCGGGGACTGGGCCGCGGCGCTGGATCTCGTCACCGGCGCGCAGGAACGCAAGGTCGTCTCGCCGGTGGTCGCCGACCGCACCCGCGCCGCCCTGCTGGCCGCCTCGGCCGCCAGTTTCGAGGTCGATCCGCAGGAGCGGCTTCGCGCCCAGGCGCTGGATTTCGCGGTGCAGGCGGCGAAGCTGAAGCCGGACTTCGCCCCCGGCGTGGTCATGGCCGCCCGGCTGCTGGCCGCCGACGGCAAGGTCGGAAAGGCGGCCGGCCTGATCGAGGGCGCCTGGAAGGGGCGGCCTCACCCGGCGCTGTGGCTGGCCTATCGCGATCTGCGCACCGATGAGACCCCGCGGGAGCGGGCCAAACGCCTGGCGAGCCTCGTGGCCCTCAACGCTGACGCGCGCGAGAGTCGTATCCTCAGGGTCGAACAGGCCCTGATCGCCGGCGAGGTCAGCGCCGCGCGCGAGGCCGCCCGCACGCTCGAGGCCGAGCCCCTGACCCAGAGGCTGGCCGGGCTGCAGGCCCGGGCCGCCAACGCCGCCGGCGCGGTTGACGAGGCCCGCGCCTGGATCGCCCGGGGCGGCGCCGCGCCGCAGGAGCCGGACTGGTCCGACCTCGATCCGGAAGGGCGCGCCTTCGCCTACCGGCCGGAGGACTGGACCCGACTGGTGGCGACCTACGGCGAGACGGGCGACCTGATCCACCCGCGCCTGGAGCGCCGCGAGCGGGGTCTCAGCGACCTGCCCGAACTGCCCGCCGCCTACATCGAATCGACGCCCTTCGTCCGCGCCGCCGAGGGCGATACGGCCGTCATGCCGATCCCCGACGACCCCGGCGTGCCGGATGGCCCGCGACCGTCCGCCGACGATCCGGCGCCCCGTCCGCCGACCCCGCGACGTCGGCGCTTGGCAAGTGCGACCCGCCCCGCTAAATAGGCCTCCCTTCCGGGAAGCCTTTCTCAAGGGCCGCTTTAGCTCAGCCGGTAGAGCACCGCATTCGTAATGCGGGGGTCAGGTGTTCGAGTCACCTAAGCGGCACCATTCCTCTCCTTCATTGGCCTTTGGTTCCCGCATGGCGGGACAGGGCTGGGCTGTGGGTTGCGGCTCGGCCATGGTGAGGGCTGTCCTGGAGGATACGGGAATCATGGACCGGCTGGCTGAGGCCTTCTTTCGGGGTCCGCGCCGGCGGCGGATGGTCAGGCGCTTCGTCTGATGTTCGCGCGCTGGTCGGAGAACCGTCTTGTCCGCCGCGTTACCGGCCTGGTCCCCGCGCCGCTGTCGCCGGAACTCAGGGCGGCCGTCGTCCAGACCGGCGCCGGTTTGACGGCGAAGGTGCTCGGCCCCCGGTTTCGTCCCTACCGCGATGAACTGGTCCTGATCTTCGCCCGCCAGCTGGCCGATGCGACCCGGAGGCTTTCGTCGAGCCACTGGAGCTCCGGCGGCGGTCGCAATGTCGGAATGGATGTCTACTTCGCCCATGGCCGGGCGCTCACGGCGTTGAAGGCGCTCGCCGCCCGGCGGCCGCGTGATCCGCTGAACGCCCTGCTCAAGGTGCTGGACGATCTCATGGACGCCCAAAGGGCCGCGGCCGGAGACGACGACGGCTACGGAATCGCCACCCTGGGCGAGATCCGCCGGGATGTTGAGCGGCTGATCGCCGCCGACCGCCGGACCTGACGCAACGGCGCCATTTCCCCGGTGGGCGGCGGGCCGTAAGGTCGCGCCCGGACAAGGGAGCGCGCCGTCATGCATTTCGAGCTCAACGAAGAGCACCGGATGATCAAGGACCTGGTGCGGCGGTTCGTCGAGGACGAGCTGATGCCGCTCGAGAGCACGGTGCTGGAGCGCGAGGCGTCCGGCGGACCGACGGCCCTGACCGCCGAGGAACAGGCGAAGATCGACAAGGTGTCGCGTGAGCTGGGCCTCTGGGGCCTCGACGCGCCCGAGGACGTCGGCGGCATCGACCTGCCGGCCGTGGCCCTGGTCGGGGTCAATGAGGAGCTGGGCCGGACGGTCACCCCCTACACCCTGCCGCCGGACAGCCCCAACCTTCGCATGCTGATGGCCACGGTCGACGACCGCCAGCGCGCCGCCTACCTGGCGCCCTATGTGGCCGGCGAGACCATCTCGGCGATCGGCATCTCCGAGCCCGGCGCCGGGTCCGACCCGGCCGGGATGATCACCCGCGCCGACCGGGACGGTGAGGACTGGATCCTCAACGGCCGCAAGATCTGGATCACCCGCGGGGCCGAGGCCGACTTCACCATCACCATGGCGGTGACCGACCGCGAGAAGGGCGCCCGGGGCGGCATCTCCGCCTTCCTGATCGACAAGGGCACGCCCGGCTTCAATGTGCTGCGCCGCATCCCGATGCTGGGTGGCCAGTACAGCTACGAGATCGCGCTGGAGGACTGCCGCGTCCCGGGCTGGAAGCTGCTCGGCAAGGAGGGCCAGGGGTTCGCGCCGATGCAGGTGCGGCTGTCGACCCGGCGCATCGAGATGGCCAGCTGGTCGATCGGCATGGCCCAGCGGGCGCTCGACATGCTGATCGAGTATGCCCCGCAACGCTCGACCTTCGGCGCGCCGCTGTCGGAGCGCCAGCAGATCCAGTGGTGGATCGCCGACGCCGCCACCCGCATCCACGCCGCCCGGCTGATGACCTACGACTGCGCCTGGAAGCTCGACCAGGGCCGCGACGTGCGCAACGAGATCTCGATGATCAAGGCCTACGGCACCGAGATGGCCTACGAGGTGGTCGACAACGTCATGCAGGCCTTCGGGGCCATGGGCATGACCCGCGAGCTGCCGCTGCACCTGATGCAGTCCAAGCTTCGCACCATGCGCATCTATGACGGCCCGACCGAGGTCCACAAATGGGTCGTGGCCCGCAACCTGCTGGGGTTGAAGCGATGAAGGCCGCCTATGGAGACGTCCGGGTCACGGTCGAGGGCCATGTCGCGGTGCTGGAGATCGACCGGCCGCCCAACAACCATGTCACCGTCGACCTGATCCGCGATCTGGCCGACGCGCTGGACGACGTCGACGCCGACCGTGAGCTTCGGGTCAGTCTGCTGTGCTCGGCGGGGCGGGTGTTCTGCGGCGGGGCCGATCTGGTCACGCCGGGCGAGGCCGGGGTCGTCGACTCGACCCACGCGCTGTACGCCCAGGCCGCCCGGCTGTTCGCCACCCGCAAGCCGATCGTCGCGGCGGTGCAGGGCGCGGCCGTCGGGGCCGGGCTCGGGCTGGCGCTGGTCGCCGACGTCCGGATCGCCGCGCCCGAGGCGCGGTTCTCGGCCAACTTCGTCAGTCTCGGCTTCCACCCCGGCTTCGGCACGACCGCCAGCCTCCCCCGCATCATCGGCGCCCAGAAGGCGGCGGTGATGTTCCTGACCGGACGACGGATCAAGGCCGACCAGGCGCTGGCCTGGGGCCTGGTCGATGATGTCGCCGACCTCGCCACCCTGCGCGCCGACGCCATGGCCTGGGCGAAGGAAATCGCCGGGAATGGCCCGCTGGCCGTCCAGGCGACCCGCGCCACCCTGCGGGCCGCCCTGGCCGACGAGGTGCGGGCCCAGACCGACCTGGAAGCCGCCGAACAGGCGATCCTGCGCCCTACCAACGACTTCGCCGAGGGCGTCCGCGCCGTCGCCGAGCGTCGGCCGGGGCGGTTTACCGGGACGTAGCTCGCCGGGGACATGTACCGTCTTCGGTACGTGTCCCCTGCAGCTTCGAAGCGGCGGGGGACACGCACTGAAGTGCATG
>JBEIDC010000049.1:0-20803 GCA_040383665.1 Caulobacter sp. | reverse complement strand
CGCTAGAGCATGCCCGGGTCAGATGGAATCATCTGACCCGGATCAGCATGCGCTAGCTACAAACACTTAGAGCGCGTACGGGCGGCGGAACCGCGTACACTTCCGCCTAACGCGCTCTAGGCGCTGCGCCGGCTATCCGGAAGAAGAAAAGGCGGGCCGTGGGGAGGCCCGCCTCGAAGTTGACCCAGGACTGGGGATGCGACCTAGAAGCGGGCGCCCAACGTGATCCCGAAGGTCCGCCCCTGCGCCCGCACGACGCCGAACGTCCCCGCACGCGAGCCGCCGGAAGCGATCTCGTAGTCATCGTCGGCGGCGTTCTGAACGTAGGCGGTGACATCGAAACTGCCGAAGTCCAGGCCTGCGGCGAGGTTCACAAGGTTGGCCTCGCTGATCCGCGCGGTGTTCGCCACGTTCTGATAGCCCCGGGCCCTGTAGGTGTAGGATCCGTCAAGCATCAGATCGATGCCGCTCGCGATTTCGCGGCGGTAGCTGAGGGTCACAGCGCTCGTGAACGGCCTGGAGGAAGGGACCTCTTTGCCCTTCAGGTTCACGCCGAAGGCGCCCGTTCCCGAGGTGAGTTCGGCATCCAGCCACCCCAGCGCCACCGTGCCCTGCAGGCCGGGCGCGAGCCTGGCCTGGCCTTCGAGTTCAAGCCCGAAGGTGCGGGCTTCGCCGACGTTGGCGAGATAGCCGCCGAGCGGCCCGGGAGCGGTGAGATCGAACAGCGGGACGAGGACATTGTCCTGTTCCAGCAGGTAGGCCGCCGCCGCAACATAGGCGCGGCCGCCCCACAGCTGCTTTTTGGCCCCCACCTCGTAGTTGACGGAGGTTTCCTCGTCGTAGGGGAGGTTGGCCGCGTTCGCGACGTTGAAGTTGAAGCCGCCGGCCCGGAAGCCAGTCTGCACCTTGCCGTAAACCCGCAGCGACTCCTCGGGAGTCCAGGCGACCGTCACGCCGGGTGACCACTGCTTGAACGTCTCGTCGAGCAGAGCGGTCTGGGCGCCGCCGAGGAAGAGCGCGACGACGCCGGCGGTTCTGAAGTTGAAGTCAGCCCGCTTCTCGTCGTTGGTGTAGCGAAGATCGAGGATGACCGTCGTGGCGTCGGTGACCGACCAGGTCGCTTCAGCGAACGCGGCCCAGGATTCGACGCTCTGGTCGTTGTTGATCGCGAGCGTGGCCGGCGCCGCCGTCGCGACGGCGAAGTAGTCGAAGCTGGTCAGGATGTCGCCGGTGGCGGATTCATCCAGGTAGGTGAAGCCGGCGAGGACATTGACCGGTCCGAACTGGGGCGACAGCCAGCGGGCTTCGAAGAAGCGGCTCTCGATCTCGTTCTGGCGGGAGGTGACCTGCTTGCCCAGCGAGCCGTTGAGGGCGGTGGGGGTGAAATCCGCCGAGAGATCGGTGTCTTCCTCGCCGGTGAGGCTGTAGTCGCGTCCGCCGACGACGACCGTGAACAGGCCGGTGGTTTCGGTGTCGTAAGCCAGCTGAGCCGAGTACCGGGTGGTGTCGTAGCTGTTGACCGGCTGGGTGTCGCGCCGGACGTCGGACTTGGCTTCGCCCGCGCCGGGGAAATAGAGGTTGGTGCCTGCAGTGTCGGCCTCATTGTACTCCACCACCAGCTTCAGGGTCAGCGCTTCGGACGGGGAGGCCTGGGCCGACAGGCGCACGCCGCTGGACTCGTTGGCGTCGATGTACTGATCAAGCGTGCTGTTGAAGTACTCGCCTTCATCCTGGGTCATGTTCCAGGCGGCGATACGGAGGCCGGCGTCGTCGCCCAGCGGCAGGTTCAGAACGCCCTGGATTTCGTAGCGCTGCAGTTCAGCGGCGGTGACCTTCAGGCTGCCCTCGAGACTGTCTGTGGGCGATTTGGAGATGATGTTGACCGCGCCGCCGACGGCATTGCGGCCGTACAGCGCGCCCTGAGGTCCGCGGAGCACCTCGATGCGCTCCAGGTCGTAGAATTGCGTGGGATAGCTGATGAAGCCGCTGGAGTAGACTTCGTCGACATAGAGGGCGACGCCGGGCTCCGCGAACAGGTTCGGCGTGCCAACGCCGCGGATCGAGATGTCCCGCGCGGTGCCCGCGTTGTTTTCCTGCAGGAATGCGGTGGGAACGAGCGTCAGCAGATCACGGGCGTCCTGAAGACGCAGCGCATCAACCTGACCAGGGCTGACAGCGGTAATCGCATTGGGCACATCAAAGAGCCGCTCTTCCCGCTTGCGTGCGGTGACGACGACTTCGCCGACAGCGACGGCTTGGTCAGAGCTGGCTTGAGCGAGGGCGGGCGACGCGCCGGCCATCAGGGCGGCGCTGGCAGCGCCCGCTAGGAAGTAACGACGCATCGGGATCCCCTTGTTTCCGAGCCCGCCGTATCGGCTGGACATAACATAGTCATATTATTTTTTGGACCAAGTCAATCTCCGCCAACGCCCTTGTTTCACAGGCGTTTACGGCAGGTTTCCGCTCGCTGCAGACGTTGGTCAGTACCGCGCTGCGACGCTCCGCTGGAGTCGGGAGGACGGCGCAGGCCCGCATCCGCTTCACCCGGGCGGCTTCCGCGGCCATCTCCTCGCCGGAGAAGGGCCGGCGGCCCGGGAGCGGGTGGTTCATCACCGTATTGCGCGGTCTGCGGTCCCTACGGCGCGTCGGCGGGAACCTCGATGTCGTCGAGCGGATCGGTCAGGATTTGGCGCGCCGTTCCCTTGGTCAGGCGCCGGCGACGATCACGGCGCTCATGTCCAGGCCGTTCGCCGCGCAGAGCGCGCGATAGGTGCCAAGGACCGTGGCCGCATCGAGCACGTTGATGACCTGATCGTCGTCACCGATGTTCACGTTGGCTCCGAACACCGCGAACCACACTTCGGTGTCGCCGACCTGGTCTTCCGGGACTACCAGCGTGTGTACCGAGCCCGCCGGTTCGAAGAGGTAGGACCCTGCACTGTTCACCTGGTCCGGATACTCGATGTAGTACCAGGAGCCGCGTTGGGTCACGGCGTAGACGGGGCCGGAGTGGTAGTGCTTGGCGATGCGGTAGCCGGGCTGGAAGCGCATCCTTACGACCCACAGACCCTGGGCGAGATCGACGTGAAGCAGCTGCATGGCCGATCGGTCGCCGAGATCAACGAACGGAAGGTCGCCAATTCCGATGTGCGTCGCCTCATGCGTCGCAGGGGGAACGGCGGGCAGGCGAAAGGGCGTATCGGTGGCCGGAGCGTGTGCCATTGGAAGGGTCCTTGATTGGGGCGGTCAGGGGGCAGCGTCGGTTTCGACGCGAACATGGATCACCGGGGGGTAGCCTCTGAGCCGTTCGGCGATCGTTGACGCGCGGCTGTCGGGCATATCCAGAACATCAAGCTCCACAACGACCACCTCGTCGGCGTCCGTGGCCAGCCGCATGTAGGCGCGGTGAATATTCGTCCCCGCGACGGAAAAGGGGGCCGTAACCCGCGCCAGGAAATCAGGCGCCTGCTGTCCGCGGACCGTGAACCGTGTCGTGATCGAGCCTGGGGCTGTCATTATAGGATCGCCATCGTGGAAGAGGGCTGTAAGTCGCAGAGATTATAACATAATCATGTTATGTATGTAACGGCTGTTTGCCCCGGGCGCTGTTCAGGCGGGCAGAACAGCCTCGGCCAGCTCGCGCAGCAAGGCGAAGATGTCCGGGCCGTGGTCAGTGTTGACCTGGACCGCGGCGCCGACGCCGTGATCGAGGAAATAGGCCACGTTCGAGTTGTAGCCGGGATAGTAGCCGGCGTGGCTGATGTAGCGCCCGAGGCGCGGGCGCCGGGTGATGTAGACGCCGAGGCCGTAGCGATTGTCGACGCCGGGCTGGGACGGCAGCTTGACCGAGGAATTGATCATCTCGTCCACCAGGGCCTTGGGAATGATCTGTCCTGTCGCGAGCAGGCTGTAGAACCGCGCCAGCGCCCGGGGCGTCAACGCGAGGCCGCCGCCGGTGTACTCCAGACTCGGATCGCGGCGCAGTTTTCCGTCGGCGTCCAGTGACCGGCCGGTCCGCTTTGCGATCGCCGCGATCAGGTCGCCGCGGGCGTACCCCGCCGCCAGGCGCGGGATGTCGCGCGTGTTGCTGGGCGTCACGTCGTCACCGCCCAGCCTGGACAGCACCCGCTCCTGCAGAAGCGTGTAGTAGCCGCGGCCCGACACCTTCTCCATCGTCAGGCCGACAAGATGGTATCCAAGGTCAGTGTAGTGATGCTGGCTGCCGGCCGGGAAGAGAGGCTTCTTGTCGAGAAGAAAGGACAGCATCTTTCGCGGCGAGTAGGCGATGTCGCGTCCGCGGATCGAATCGAGGACGTAGCTGGCCTGAAACCCGGAATCGTCGAGGAACTGTGGAAAGCCCGCCTGATGCCGCAGCAGGATCCTGAGTGTCAGGGCCTTGGCGTTCGGCAGTCGCGCAAACCAGGCCTCGTCCCGAAACACCGGAGCCAGGGGCGCGTCCAGATCGAGAAGCCCGTCGGCCACCATCGACAGACAGGTCGCGGCGCAGAAGGTCTTGCCCGTCGAGCCCGACATCATGCGGGTCGTCGGCGTCATGGGGATGCGTTTCTCGGGGTGCGCGAAGCCGGCGACCGCGGTGACCAGTCGCCCGTCCGCAAGCGTCACCGCGGCAGACACGCCGGGCGTGCGGCTGGTCGCGACCGTGCGCCTGACGAAGGCCGTCATTGCGGGCTCCGGGTTCGCGATGGGACCTGCTGCCCGGGCTCCGGCGGGTAGCGCCATGGCGCCGGCAGAGGCCAGGATGGCGCGTCGGGACCAAAGTGTCGGACGTGCGAGATCGCTCATGCTGTTCCTCCTGGCTCCGACCGCGTTCAGGCAGCCTGGGCCGAGCCGTTGCGGATGTCGCCCAGAGACTCCCGGGCTGCCTCGACAATGCTGTCAATCACGGCCTCATCCATCGCGGTAGAGAGGATGAACGCCGCCGGGAAAGTGGGCAGGATGCCCCGGTTGACCATCCCCCGGTGGAAGGCGGCCATGATCGAACCGGCGTTGGCGGCCGCCATCGCGCCGTGGAAGGCGCGGTAGTCCCTGGCAACCTCCTGGAACGGCAGGACGGTCGCCAGGGACCCGTAGCCCTGTACCCGCCACGCAAGGCCCAGGTCGGCCAGGGTTCGTGTCAGGCCCTCTCTAAGCCGGTCGCCCAGTCCGGCGAGACGCGACACCGCCGCGGCGTCGAAGAGGTCGAGAGCGGCCTTGCCGGCGGCCATGGAGACCGGGTTGGCGTTGAAGGTGCCCGAGTGCTCCACAATCGGCCGTCCCTTCGGCAGATGGCTGAACATCTGCATGATTTCGGCCTTGCCGCCGACCGCGCCAATCGGGAAGCCGCCGCCGATCACCTTGCCGAAGGTTGAAAGGTCGGGCCGGATGCCGACTTCCCCCTGGGCGCCTTGAAGGCCGATCCGGAACGAGAACACCTCGTCGAAGATCAGCACGATGCCACGCCGCAGGGTCTCCTCGCGGAGCATGTCGAGGTAGGCCTGATCGACCTTGAGGAATCCCATCCGGGACACCAGGGGATCAACGACCACGGCGGCCAGATCATCGCCGTGGCGCGCGATGAGGCGCCGGGTGGCGTCGAGATTGTTGACGGGCAGGATGATTGTGTCGGCGACCGAGCCGTCAGTGAAGCCGCCGCTTTCCCGAACCACGTTTGGCGTTTCGGCGTGGCCCCAGGCGTCAGGCGAGGGCCTGTTCGAGACATCGAGCGCGTCATAGGAGCCGTGGTATCCGCCCTCGATCTTGGCCACCTTGTTGCGCCCGGTGAAGGCTCGGGCGGCGCGGGCGGCGAACATCAGGGCTTCGGTGCCCGTATTGGCGAACCGGACCCGTTCGACAGAATCGACGCGAGCGCAGAGCGTTTCGGCAAGTTCCACTTCGACTTCAGTCGGCAGACCCACCGAGATCAGCCTGTCCATCTGGCGATCCACGGCGGCCAGGATAGCCGGGTGCCGATGCCCGTGGATGTTCGCGGACATGTTGTTGATGCAGTCGACGTACTCCGACCCGTCAATGTCCCGCACCCGGCAGCCGCTCCCGGAGGCCGCGTAGATCGGGTAAGGGGACACGGCCAGCGAATGTCGGGAGTTCCCGCCGGGCAGCGCCAGCTTGGCGCGCTCGAACATCAAAGCGGATCGTGACTGCAGGTCCGGAAACATGGCGATTTCTCCCGAGATCGGGTCGCCGGGCGAGAAGCCCATCGCTCGCGGCCCAAAAGAATAACGGAACCATGTTATGTTTTGTTTGAGCTGGCGCGCAAGCGGGGCGGGCGGGATTTTCCCGCGCTCCAGCGCCCCCGGTATACTGCCCGCGCTCGCGGAAAGCCTTGTCGCGTAAGGGATCCGGCAGACGCAAGAACCAGCTTGACAGTTAGATAAATAAATTACGTATCATTGGTATCTTTAAACGGGGGATCCGGTGATGTCGAAAGTGGTTTGGGTCGGCGGCGTTTGCGCCACGGTCATGGCAATGGCCACGGTTTCGTCGCCGGCGCTGGCGAGAGAGGTCAGCGCCGAGGAAACGGTTGTCAGCGATGTGGTCGTAACGGCCCGCAAGCGCACCGAGACGGTCTACGATGTTCCCGCGCCGATCTCGGTGGTGACCGGCGACCAGATCGAGGCGCTCAAGCTCAACGACGCCCGCGACCTGCTGATGATGATCCCGACGGCTTTCCTCCAGGAGGGGATCGCCGGCAGCGCGCGCGATTTCAACATCCGCGGCGTCGGTACGCCGTCCCTGTTCGTGGAGGCAGGCGTCGCGCAGTATGTCGACGGCGTCTACGTCAGCAGCTTCATCAGCCACCCGACCCAGTTCTATGATCTTGAGCGGGTCGAGGTTCTGAGGGGGCCGCAGGGCGGTCTCTACGGCCGCAACGCGGTCGGTGGGGCTGTCAACATCCTGTCGAAGGGACCCACGGACACCTTCTCGACGCAGATCGAGGCGACCCGGGCCAATCATGACCGGTTCGAGGTGCGCGGCATCGTCAACATGCCGGTCTCGGACGCCTTCGGCGTGCGCGCCACGGCTTGGTATGTCGATCAGAACGACGGCGAGTACCTGAACCCGGTCACCGACCAGTATCTCGACGCGGAGAGCTCATCGGGGCTTCGGCTTGTCGGCGACCTTTCGCTTTCGTCCGACCTCGATGTCAGGCTCGTCGGCGAGCTCACCAACGCCAGCGCGCCCGGCACGGTCCCCTACTTCCCGGGCCTGGGCGAGACGGGCGCCAACGTCCCGCGCGACACCCAGCCGGTGAACGACATCGACACCTGGAGGCTGTCGGCCGAAGCGCGCCTGAAGACCGGGCTTGGCGACTTCACGCTGATCGCCGGCGTCCGTCGCTATGACCTTCACGGTCTGGAAGACACCGACCTGCTGTCCAACGCCGGCTCGCCGGCGCAACGCGTGGTCATTCGCGACAACACGGTCGACGCCCGCTATGTCGAACTTCGCTGGGCCGGGTCGGTCGGCGAGACCATCGACCTTCTGGGCGGGATCACCTACCTCAACGACGACGGCGTAGGCCGGGTGCTCAGTGTCCGCCCGGGCCAGTTGGAGCCCGGCGGCATCCCGGCCACGGTGTTCTTCGACAACGATCAGACCCTCAGGTCCTGGTCTGCGTTCGGCGAGGCGCTCATCGACCTTGGTCCTGATGTCACCCTGACCCTCGACCTGCGCTACACCCGGGACAAGAAGTCCGTCGACTTCGCACTCACGCCCTCGCCGCTGACGCAGGGTGTGTTCGGCGTCCCGCAGCGGCGCGAGCTGTCTGAAACCTTCGAGAACTGGTCGCCGGGCGCGACCCTCGAGTGGCGGCCGAGCGAAAACTTCAAGGTCTATGCGAAGGCCCAGACCGGTTTCCGGGCCGGCGGGTTCAACTTCAACGTCGCGAAGGTCGCCAACCTGCCCTACGACGAGGAAACCTCGGTCAACTACGAGATCGGCGCCAAGGGCCGTCTGCTCGACGGAAAGCTCACCTGGGGCGCCAGCATCTATCAGCTGACCCAGGAAGATGTCCTGGTCTCTCAGTTCGACTTCACCGCGTCCACGGGCCTCCAGGGATACCTCGCCAACGTCGGGGCGGCGGAAACCAATGGCTTTGAGTTCGAGTTCGCCGCCCGGCTGGTCGACGGCCTCACGCTCGGGGGCACCGTCGGCGTGCTCGACGCGGAGTTCACCAGTGGCTCCACCTTCGGCGCGCCGCTTGCGGGGAAGGAGCTGCCGTCGTCCCGACCGCTCACCTGGAGCCTCTATGGTCTCTACGAAAGGGAACTTTCGACGGATCTGTTGTTCAGGCTCAACCTGTCCTACGCCCACCGTGACAGCGGGTTCCTGGACACGACGAACGCGACCAAGATGAGCGAAAGCGGCGTGCTCAACGGGACCGTGGCCCTGGACTTCCGCAACCTGACCGTCGAGGGCTATGTCCAGAACGCGCTCGATGATCGCTACGACCTGACCTATGGCGGCTTCCGCAGCGGTCAGTTCGGCATCATCCGCGCGCCCGGTGAACGCTACGGCGTTACGCTTCGGGCCAGGTTCTGATGTCCACAGGGCTGATCGACTGGGCGCGTCGCCATCCGGCGGCCGCCCACGTCATCCTCTCTATCGCGATCGCAAGCGGCGTCGTGGCGGTCAGGGTCCTTGCGGCCCTGACCGATCCGGAGCTGCTTTACGCATCGCGCACCATGGTGCTCGCGATCATGGCGGAGGGCGACTACGTCAATCTCCTGACGATCGCCGGCCATGTCCCGGAACAGCCGCTTCTGGCCGGCATATTCATATTCGCGGGGTCGCCGACGATCGCCGCTGTAGCGCTGGCTCTGCTGGGCGTTGGCGGGGGTTGGAAGCGTTTCCTCGCCCGCCTTCTGCCCTGGGGTCCGGATCGTCCGCCCGGCCGCTGGTGGGCGGCCTATATCTGGATGGCCGGCGGCTACATGGCCGGGGTCGGCATCTTCTATCTGGTCACGCGCGAACAGGTCGATCCGTTTGCGTTCTTCGGCGCCGGGCTCTGGTCCATCAGTGCGGCCTTGCTGATCGGTCCATTCATCGACGAGGGCGGCACCCTTGAAGAATGGGGCTGGCGCGGCTTCACCTTCCCGATCATGCGGGACAGCCTTGGCTGGATGAGCGCCGCCTTGCTGCTGGGCGTCATCCATTGGGCCTGGCACTTTCCGCGCGAAGTGCTCACCCTCATGCAGGGAGTCGACCTCTTCATTCTGGTGAGGGGACAGACAGTTTTTCTCGGCCTCTGCATCATGCTTTCCGTGGTCGCCTGCTTCTTCGTCCGCATGAGCGGGGGCAGTGCGATTCCCGCCATCATCGTTCACGGCGGCACCAATACGCTGGCCAAGGCGATGGGGCAGTCAGGCCCAAGCTGGGGGCCTGTTGACCTTAGGACGGTGCTTGTGACGCTCGCCGCGCTTGCGATCATCGGGCTTTTCGCGGCAGGGAAGCTTCGCGACGGCCGCGAACGGGCCGCCATAGAGTGATGGATGGGCGATGACCCTCACCAGCGAAGCGAAACGCAGCGTCAGGACCGCGGCGCCGGCCAAGCCTGCGCGCCTTACCCAGGAGGCCCGCAGCCACCTGTCCAGGTCCAAGATCATCAAGGCCGTGCATCGGCTGGCGATGAAAAAGGAAGTCACCGAGATTTCCGTCGCCGACATCTGCAAGCTGGCCTCGATGACGACCGGAGCAATCTATTTCCACTTCGGCAGCAAGGACGGTGCGATCGACGAGGCGATCATCGAACTGGTGCTGGCCAAGTATTCCCGCCTCGACCCCTCGGTGGAGCTGCCGCTCCGCGAACTGATCGGCGAGATCATCGACGCCGTCACCGAGATGCATGCCAAGGGCGGCAAGCAGGCCCGGGCGATCTCTGCCGTCATCAACACCCGTCCTCGTGTCTATGAGGCATGGCTGGAGGGGCGGCGTGGCGTCATCGCAAGACTGGAAGCGGCTATCCGCCTGCACCGCGGCGCCCAGGGGCTCTCCCTGGAGTCCTCGGACTATCTGGCTCACTTCGTCCTGAACTCGATCGAAGACATCGCCATGGACGTCTTCCAGTGGCGAAATCCGAACCTGGAGCCCTTTGCCCGGTCTCTGGACGACTGGAAGGAGCGCCAGTGCGCCCTCTGGAGCTGGGCGGTTTCGGCGCCGGACGTGTGATGACGCCGGCGGGCCTCAGTCAGCCGCCTGCCGGTCGATGCGTCGGCGACCGATCCAGAGCAGGGCGCCGCCCGCGGCGATAATGAGTCCCGGCGCAAGCGTCATGGCGACGCGCGCGGCCTGGATCGCTTCCGGCGTCTGCACCGACCGGTCCGCGCCGCTTACGAAGCCGCCGGCCGCCAGGATCAGACCGCAGATAACCGGGCCGAAGGCGAGCCCGAGCTTCTCTCCAGCCACCCAGACGCCTGTCATCAACCCCTCGGCAGCGGCGCCGTCCTCGCGCCTGAACCGGACGATGACATCCGCCAGCAACGAGAAGGCGCCCACCTGTATGCCTGCGGAAGCGAGTCCCAGCGCAATCCCGCCGGCGATGAACAGGGACGCGGGCGTTTCCGGGCCGCAGACATAGAGCATTGTCGCGCCGCCGGCTCCGATGGCGACCGCCGCGACAAGAAGCCGACTGTAGGAAAGGCGCGACGCCAGCCAGGTCCAGCCGGCCATCGTCAGCAGCGAGGTCGCCACCTGGGCTGTGAAGAAGCTGGACAGCGCCGCGGCGCCGCCTCCCAGCGCGTAGGTCACGAAGTAGGCGGCCGCAGCCGACTTGAGGCCAAAACCGGTGATGATCACGACGTAGATGGCGAAGGCCCAGGCGAAGGGCGAGAAGGCGGCGATCCGCTTCAGAAGCGGCAGAATGTCCTGGCTCTCGGAGACCCCGAGCGGAGCCGGGCGCTCCTGGACCGACAGGATGCTGACGAGCATGCAGGTCAGCGAGACGCCGGCGATGATCGCCGCCATGATCCCGTACCCCTGAGCGCCGCCCCCGAGCGCCTCGACCAGGAGAGGCGGCGCCGCGGCGCCGAGCAGGACGCCGCTGAAGACGCCGATCATCCGGGCGCCGACGATACGGGACTGGATCCGGGGGGAGTCGGTCATCTCGGAAGGCAGAGACACGTAGGGGACCGAGAAGACCGAGTAGCTCAAGGTGGCCAGCAGATAGACCCCGATCATCAGGGCGAAGGTCGCCTTCTCCGTCGCAAGCGCGGGCGCGTTGAAGAGGAGCACGAAGGACGCAGCCGCCAGCAGGGCTCCCACCAGCAGGAACGGGCGGCGGCGCCCCCATCGGGATCTTGTTCGGTCAGACCAGGCTCCGATGAGCGGATCGACGGCGATGACCACCAGCTTCGGCAGCAGGACGGCGAGCGAGGCCAGCGCCACCGGCAGAAGCAGAACCTGGGTCATGAAGTAGAGCAGAAGGATGCCGGGCACCGTCGAGTAGACGCCGGCTCCGACAGGCCCGGTGGCATAGCCCAGGATGCGGCCCCAGGAGGGCGCTACGGGATAATCGCCGGCCTTGGTCATTCAAATGCCCCCATACGGCTCATGCCGAAGGCGGCCACGGTATCGCGGCTAGCCGAATGCGCCCAATACCACTTTACATAACACAACTATCTTATGTAAAGGCTCGCCGGTCGGGGCCGGCGGGGCCCATCGTGTGATTGGAACGTCCATGCGCGAGCGGTTCTTTGAGAGCGTGGTCCTCGCGCTGGGCGACATCGAGGCGCAGGGACTGACCAAGCCCGAGAGGGTCATCCATTCGTCCCAGGACGCCTGGGTGACGGTCAGGCCGGACGACGGTGGACCGGAGCGGCGGGTCCTGAACCTCTGCGCCAACAACTACCTCGGCCTTGCGGCGGACCCGCGCGTGGCCGAAGCCGCGGTCGAGGCGATCTGGACCTGGGGGGCAGGGGTCGCGTCTGTGAGGTTCATCTGCGGGACCCTCGGCATTCACAAGGCTCTCGAGGCGGCTGTCGCTGATTATCTGGGCTTTGAGGACGCCATCCTCTTCGCGGCGGCGTTCGACGCCAACGGGGGCGTCTTCGAGCCGCTGCTCGGCGAGACGGACGCCATTGTCTCCGACAGCCTGAACCACGCTTCGATCATCGATGGCGTCAGGCTGTCGAAGGCTCGACGCTACCGTTTCGCCAACGGAAACATGGCGGAGCTGGCGGAGAGGCTTGAGGAGGCGCGGACCCAGGGCGCCCAGACGATCCTCATCGCCACCGATGGCGTCTTCTCGATGGACGGCCTGCTCGCCGACCTGCCCGAGATCTGCCGGCTGGCCGATCAGTTCGGTGCGCTGGTCATGGTGGACGACTGTCATGCGACCGGCGTTCTTGGGCCGCAGGGGCGAGGCGTCGCCGCATTCCAGGGGGTGGAGGGGCGCATCGACATCCTGACCGGCACGCTGGGCAAGGCCCTGGGCGGCGGCATGGGCGGCTTCATCGCCGCCCGGCGCGAGGTGGTCGAGCTCCTCCGGCAGAGGGCGCGCCCCTACCTGTTCTCCAACGCCCTGGCCCCGGCAGTCTGTGGCGGCGCTCTGGCGGCGATCGAGATTGCGCGCGGCGCTGAAGGTGATGACCGACGCCGCCGGCTGGCCCTGAACGCAGCACGCTTCCGCGCCGGAATGGAAGCGGCCGGCTTCCGACTCACGCCCGGTGATCATCCGATCATTCCGGTGCTGCTCGGAGAAGCGCGCCTGGCGCAGGAAATGGCGGCGCGGCTGTTCGAAGAGGGCGTCTATGTGACCGGCTTTTCCTTTCCGGTCGTGCCGCGCGGCCAGGCCCGGATCCGGACGCAGATGTCAGCGGGACATTCCGGGGAGGACATCGACTTCGCCCTCCAGGCCTTCGCGCGTGTCGGTCGAAGCCTTGGGGTGATCGCATGACCGCCCCGGTCGTCATGAGAGGGATCGCCAAGCTGTACCCGAAGGAGGGGCTATGGCCGACGGAAGCGCCGATCCCAGAACCCGGCCCACATGAGGTCCTGATCAGGATTCGGCGGACAGCGATCTGTGGCACCGACCTGCATATCTACCGGTGGGACGACTGGGCCGCCAGGACGGTGCCTACGCCGATGATCGTGGGTCACGAGTACAGCGGCGTCATCGAAGCGATCGGCGACGCCGTGACCCGGCCGTTACGGATCGGCCAGCGGGTTTCCGGCGAGGGGCATCTTGTTGATCCGGACTCCGCGGCCAGCCGGGCCGGTCGCTTTCACCTCGACCCCGACACCCGCGGTGTTGGTGTTGATCGGCAGGGCGCCTTCGCCGAGTATCTTTGCATACCGGCCTTCAATGTCGTGCCGCTGCCGGACGACGTCAGCGACGACGTCGGCGCGCTTCTGGATCCGCTGGGGAACGCCGTGCACACAGCCCAGCAGTTCGATCTGCTGGGCGAGGACGTGCTGGTCACCGGCGCCGGGCCGATCGGCATCATGGCCGCCGGCGTGGCGCGGGCGGCCGGCGCGCGAACGGTCATGATCACGGACCATAACCCCTATCGCCTGGCGCTCGCTTCCCGACTTTATGACGTCACGCCGGTAGACGTCAGCCGCCAGGATCTGCGCGCCGCAATGGCAGCCGCAGACGTGGAAGGCGGGTTTGGCGTCGCCCTCGAGATGTCCGGGGCGCCGGCCGCGATCAACCAGGCCTTCGACGCGCTCGCCATGGGCGGCAGCGTCGCGATGCTGGGCCTGCCGTCGACCAGCATGGACGTCGCCTGGTCGAAGGTGATCCTCAAGGCCCTGACGATACGCGGGGTCTACGGCCGGGAGATGTTCGGCACCTGGCGCAAGATGCTGGGCCTCCTTCGCGGCGGGCTGAAGGTCGAGCCGCTCATCACCCATCGCTTCAGCGCGGACGACTTCCAGCAGGCTTTCGAGACGGCCCTTAGCGGTGAAGCCGGGAAGGTGGTCATGAGCTGGGACGCCGCGGCACGGAGCAGTTAGCGACGAACAAGGCGCAACGAGCGGCGGCGCGAAGGCAGGGCCGGCTGATGCTGTCCGGTGAGCGCCACCTTCTCTCCACCAAGGACGCGGTTGGGGCGGAACTCAACGGTTCTCACTTGATCACTTGCAGATTACCATTCATAACACGATTATCTTATGTTTTGACTGACGATGTCCCGCTACTCTGCCTTCGAAATCGCCAGAAATGCTCTCAGTGGCCACAAGCGATGGCCCATGGCATGGCGGTCGCCGGAGCCCCGGCGGCGCTATGATGTCGTCATTGTCGGCGGCGGCGGGCACGGACTGGCGACCGCCTACTATTTGGCGAAGGTCCACGGACTCAAGTCTATCGCCGTCGTGGAGCGTGGATGGATTGGCGGCGGCAACGTCGGTCGGAACACGACGATCGTGCGATCGAATTATCGCCTTCAGGAAAATCAGGCGTTCTACGATTTCTCTCTGAAGCTCTGGGAAGGCCTGACGCTCGACCTGAACTTCAACGTCATGTTCAGCCAGCGCGGCGTCCTGTTTCTCGGACATTCCGATGCGGACATGAACCATCTGGCCGAGCGCGGCGACGCCATGCGCCATGCAGGCATTGATGCCGAGCTGCTTGATATTGGCGGCGTCCGCAGGATGGCCCCGATGCTGGACTTGTCTCGGTCTGCCCGCTTTCCGATCGTTGGCGGACTGCTTCAAAGACGCGGGGGAACCGCCCGTCATGACGCCGTCGCCTGGGGCTACGCGCGGGCGGCCGACGCCCTGGGCGTGGACATCATCCAGAACTGCGAGGTAACCGGCCTCAACGTGCAATCCGGCCGGGTCGCAGGCCTTCAGACGTCCCGGGGGTACATCGAGGCCGGCCGGGTCGGTCTGTCGGTGGCGGGGTCCACCAGCCGACTGGCCGCGATGGCTGATCTCAAGCTCCCGATCGAGTCGCACCTTCTCCAGGCCTTTGTCTCCGAGCCGGTCAAACCCATGATCGACACGGTCATCCTGTCCAACCTGATCCACTGCTATCTGAGCCAGACGGACAAGGGCGAGGGTGTCATCGGGGGGGATCTGGAATTCCACCCCAGCTACGGCCAGCGCGGATCCCCGGCGCGTATCCAGGAGGTGGCCGGGCAAGCCATTGCAATGATGCCGGCGCTGTCCCGGCTGCGCATGCTTCGCTGTTGGGGCGGAGTCATGGACATGAGCATGGACGGCTCTCCGATCATCGGTGAGACGCCTGTCGAAGGTCTCTTCCTGAACGGGGGCTGGTGCTACGGAGGCTTCAAGGCCACCCCGGCAGCGGGCTGGACCTTCGCCCACACGCTCGCGACTGGCGAGCCGCATCCCCTGAATGCGCCGTTCAACCTGGCTCGCTTCGAGCAGGGACGGCTTATCGATGAGAAGGGCGCCGGTCCGACGCCTCAATGGCACTGAAGGTGCGCCCTTGCTCCTGATCAACTGTCCCCACTGTGGTCCCCGCAGCGAGCCTGAGTTCATCTATGGCCGCGTTACCGAGGCTGTCACCGATCCGTCCGTGGAATCGGCTGCAGCGTTTGCCTCGGTCTATCTGAGAGACAACCCTCGAGGTCCGTCGCGCGAGCTTTGGCGGCACGTCGCTGGTTGCGGCGCATGGCTGGTTCTTGACCGGGACACGGCCAACCACACGATATCCGCTGTTGTGGCTGCGGCAGGGCTATCCCGATGAGCGCGGGGCCGTACAGGCTCAGCAAGGGTGGCTGCATCGACCGCGACAGGACGGTGACCTTCTCCTTTGGCGGTCGGCGTATGGCCGGTCACCCCGGCGATACGCTGGCTTCTGCCCTCCTCGCCAATGGCGTCGACCTCCTGGGGCGAAGCTTCAAATACCACCGACCCAGAGGTCTCATGGCCTCAGGCGTCGAGGAGCCGAATGCGCTGGTTTCGGTCGGAAGGGGCGGGCGCCGGGAGCCAAACACTCGAGCCACTGACATCGTTCTCTACGAGGGTCTGGTCAGCGAGAGTCAGAACAGGTGGCCCAGCCTTCATTGGGATCTGGGCGCCGTCAACGGGATGATCGCGCCGTTCATTCCCGCCGGCTTCTACTACAAGACCTTCATGGGGCCGCCCTGGCTTTGGCGCATCTACGAGCATGTAATCCGGCAGGCGGCTGGCTTGGGAAAGCCACCCCGCGAACCGGATCCCGACTCCTACGAGCGCCGATCCGCATTCTGCGACGTCCTGGTTGTCGGGGCAGGTCCGGCTGGTATCGCCGCGGCCTTGGCGGCGGCCCGTGCCGGGGCGAGAGTTGTCCTGGCCGATCAGGACAGCGTGGCAGGCGGAAGCTTGCTGCGGGACCCCGAGGCGATCGATGGCCTCGAGCCCGGCGAATGGGTCGCCAACGCCGTGGCGGAGATACGCAAGCTGGGCGGCAAGATCCTGCTTCGAACCACGGCGGCCGGCTATTGGGACCATAATCTCGTGACCCTCGTGGAGCGGTGCGCCGAGCCGGGCGAGGCGCCTTCGGCGGTCAGTCAACGCCTCTGGAATCTGCGTTCCAGCCACGTCATCCTGGCGACCGGCGCCATTGAGCGGCCACTTCTGTTCTCAAACAACGACCGTCCTGGCGTCATGCTTTCGACGTCGGTCCGCACCTTCGTACGTCGATATGGGGTGGCTCCCGGGCGGCGAGCCATCATCGCGACCTGCAGTGACGACGCCTACAGGACGGCCTTCGCCCTGTCGGACGCGGGCGTTGACGTGGTCGCGGTTCTGGACAGTCGAGCCCGATCGGAGCCTCGATCAGAGCTGGCGGTCGTCGCTCAAGGTCGGTTCGACGTCCGACACGAGTCCTCTCCGATCGCGGTTATCGGACGAACCCGAGTTCAATCAGTCGTGGCGCAGTGCGGAGGTGTTCCTGAACGTTTCAGGGCCGACCTGCTGGCCGTATCGGGGGGTTTCACCCCGGTTGTGCACTTGCACATGCAGGCCGGTGGAACCCTCGCGTACGACCACGATCTTGCGGCATTTTCTCCGGCAATCAGTCGGCAGGGCCAGATCAGCGCCGGCGCCGCCGCGGGCCTCAACGGCCTATCGGACGGGCTCGCGGACGGGTGGGCGAAGGGGCTGGCCGTGGCCGCTCTGGCGGGGTTCACACGACCAGCAGGAGAGCAGCCCGGCGCGGCGTCAGATCCTTCTTTCTCGACCTCCGCATCGAGCGCCAACGCCGTAGCGCCGATCGACGCGAAGACCGCGTTTGTCGATTTCCAGAACGACGTCACCGCGGCCGACATCGATCTGGCCTGGCGTGAGGGCTACAGATCCGTCGAGCACCTGAAGCGTTACACGACGCTCGGCATGGCGACTGATCAGGGCAAGACCAGCAATATGCCCGGTCTGGCCCGACTGGCCGCCGCCGAGGGCCGCGCGGCGCCCGATGTGGGATTGACCACCTTCCGCCCTCCCTACACGCCCGTGACCCTCGGAGCCCTTGCCGGGGGCTCGGCGGCTGGCAGCATCGCGCCATTGCGGCGAACGTCCCTCTACGAACGACATGCGGAACGGGACCCGATCTGGCAGCCAACGGGTATGTGGCTTCGGCCAAGGGCGTTCCCAGTGCCGGGCGAGAATCTCCACATGGCGTCGCTTCGGGAGGCAGGCTTCGTCCGGAGCGCCGTGGGTCTGACCGACGTCTCGACGCTCGGGAAGTTCGAGGTCGCCGGACCGGACGCCGCAGCCTTCCTGGAGCTGGTCTGCGCCACCCGGGTGGCCAATCTGAAGACCGGAAGGGGGCGTTACACCTTCATGCTTCGCGAGGACGGCGTCCTCCGGGATGACGGCACGGTCTGGCGTTTGTCGGATGACCGCTTCCTGCTGACAAGTTCGACCTCACAGGCCAGCCGGATGGCTGACCACCTCAGCTATGTGCGGCAGGTTCTGGCCTCCGGCCTTCGCGTCTCGGTGACCGATGTCCAGGAGCGTTGGGCCGCCTTCGCGATCGCCGGACCGTCTTCGCCGCAAGCCTTGGCCATGATCGCGCCCGGCCTTGGCGCACTGGCGCACCTGGGCCTGGCCAAGGGCGAAGTCGCGGGCGCGCCGGCGATGGTGCTCGGGGCAAGCTACAGCGGGGAGCGTGCGTTCGAGATCTATGTCACCTGGGCTGCAATGCCGGCGGTTTGGGCAAGGGCCCAGACTGCCGTGGCCGCCCTCGGAGGCGGTGTCTACGGTCTCGAAGCCCTTGAGCTGCTGCGGATCGAAAAGGGACACGTGGGCGTCGGCGCCGAGATCAATGGCCGCACCACGCCAGCTGATCTGAGAATGGAGCGGATGCTGCGCCCCGACGGCGGCTTTGTCGGCGCCAATCTCCTTGGGCGTGCGGGCCTGCAAGCGCCCGGTCGCCTGCAACTCGTCGGGCTGAAGGCGGAGACAAGCGAGGCCATCCCGGAAGGGGCGATGCTGGTCGCCAACAGCGCCGGGGCCCGGGTGGAAGGGTATGTCACATCGGCCGGGTTCCAGATCGCAAGCGGGCGTTCACTGGCGCTCGGACTTTTGAGAGATGGCGTTGATCGCCAGGGGGAGGTCCTGCTTGCTTCCTCCCCGACGCGCCGCAGGACCGTGCGCGTCACGATCAGTGTGCCGGCCATGTATGATCCGGCAGGAGAGCGGCTCCGTGTTTGAGACGGTTGAAATCTCAGTCCTTGCCGAGACACCCCTCTTTCGACTTGAAGCGTTCGATGAGCCTGCGGTCGATGCGTGGGCGCTCGCCCAGTTCGGAACGCGCCTCCCGGCGCCTTGCTGCTCAGCCGGGGCGGGCAGCGCCAGACTGATCTGGGTCGAACCGAAGGCCTGGCACCTGCGAACGCCTGACCCCTGCACGTCCTGGCCCGATCCATCGGCCGCGGCCGTCACGGAGCTGACAGGGGGGCGTGTGTGTCTGGGTCTTCGAGGGTCAGGTTGGCGTGAGCTTCTGACGCTTGAGGGTGTCTTCGATGTCGAGGACCGGGGCTTTGGACCGGGATCAGCGGCGACGACGCTGATCCATCACACCACCGTCCTTCTTGATGTCGTCAGTGATGATCGTGCGGAGGTCTGGGTTGCGCCCAGCTATCTCAACCACATCGTCGATTTCTGGACAGCCGCCCTGGCGCGGGGAGCCTTGAAGGCATGAAATTCTTCACAGCCTCCTTCGGTCATGAGACGAACGCCTTCTCGCCTGTGCCGACCGGATATTCAGCGTTCGCGGCGAATCTGCGCCGAGGTCGGGACGGTCCGGTCGACAATTCCGATCTGATGCGGCTTTGGCGCGATTGGGCGGAGCGCGATGGACACGTCTGCATCGAAGGGCTTTCCACCGCCACCGCGCCGAGCGGCCCTCTGACGCGTGACGCCTATGACCGTTTGAGTGCTGAACTCATCGCCCTCCTTCGCGAGGCGTTGCCTGTCGATGCGGTCCTGCTTGATTTGCATGGCGCGATGGCCGCCCAGCATTGCGACGACTGCGAGGGCGACCTGCTGGCGCGAATACGTGCGATTGTCGGTCCGCAGGTGTTCCTTGGCGCCGTGCTGGATCCCCACGGAAATCTCAGCGATCAGATGGTGGAAAGCGCCGATCTGCTGGTCCTCATGAAGCGCTATCCGCATACCGATGGCCCGGAACAGGCAGAGCATCTCTACGCGTTGATGCATCGGGTGCGGGAGGGGGCAGTCAAGCCTGTCGCCTCGCTTCACGATGTCCCCGTGAACACCTTCTGGGGGACCTTGGTCTCCCCGGTAAGCGACTTCGTCGACCGGATGATCGCGCACGAGGAAGACAGCGGCGTGCTTTCGGTCAGCTTCAACCATGGCTTTCCCTACGCCGACGTACCCCAGGCGGGCGCCCGGATTCTGGTCTACACCGATGGCAGACCCGATCTCGGTCGCGGCTTGGCGAAAGCGCTGGCAGAGCAGGCCTGGGATATCCGCGCGGCGGCTCGCGACACAACGCGCACCGTCGACATGGATGAGGCGATCGACGCCGCTCTGGCTCAAGGCGTCGGGCCAGTCGTGGTCGCAGATCTGGCGGACAATGTGGGCGCCGGTGCGCCCGGAGACTCGACCTTCCTGCTTGAGCGCCTTCTCGACCGCGGCGTGCGTGATGCCGTGGTTGGCATGATCTTCGACCCGATGGCGGTCGAGTTCTGCTTCCAGGCAGGCGTCGGCGCCACGCTCGCCTTGCGTCTGGGAGGGAAGATTGGTCCAGCCTCGGGCCGTCCGCTGGACCTCGTATGTGAAGTCCGCGGGCTGGCGGAGGAACACCAACAGGCGGGACTGGCGGGCCAGCCTTACAGATGCGGTCGAGGCGTCTGGATCAGTGTCGCCGGGATCGACATCGTCGTGAACGATGTGCGCCAGCAGCTCTATTCGCCGGACGCTTTCACTGGGCTTGGCATCTCGATCACCGACAAGCGCCTGATCATTGTGAAATCGACACAGCATTTTCGCCAGGGCTTCGACCCATTGGCTCTGGCTGTCTTCCACGCCAGGACGCCGGGCGCCCTGGAGCCGGATCTTGCCGTCGCTCCCTATCAACGCAGATCACTGGACTTCTGGCCTCGCTCGGCGCTGCCGGCAGGGCGACCGCGCCCTGCCTAGGCCTTCATGCCAGGAGCTGCCCTCGTGCCGGCGGTCTGGCGCACCGCCAACTTGTGAGCCGCGCCCAGGCCGCCGAAGAGGGAGAGGATCGTGGTCTGACCCCCGTGAAGTGATCCATCCCTTATGTTGCTCGCAGGACCATTTTGGATGGATGGAACGATGGCAAGGAAGCGCCGAAAGTCCGAAGAGATCGTCGCCAAGCCGCGACAGTAGGCGGCCCTGACCGAATAGG
>JBEIDC010000048.1:0-20865 GCA_040383665.1 Caulobacter sp. | reverse complement strand
CCGACAAAGCCCCGCGTGGCGAAGTCGTAGTCCTGGCGGTCGGCGAAGGGCAGCGAGTCCTTCAGCGCCTTCTGGGCCTTGAGCGTCGCGGCCGACGGCGCCTCCGCGGCGGCGACAGGTCCGGCCAGCAGCGAAGCCGTCAGCAGAGCGATGATCGAACGGCGCATGGTTTCCCCCGGTTTTGTCTTGTTGCGGCAAGGCTAGCGCAACCACTACGCCAAACTGTCACCTCAGGTACAGTTTGGTCAGGGGCGTTGATCGCCGTCCTCGCGCTCCGCCGCGTCCTCGCGATTGCGCAGCCACTTGCGGGCCACCCAGGCGCCGCCGACCCAGATCACGGCGGCCAGGATGAGCAGCACCACATGCGGCGTGCTGTCCCCGCCGCCCTCCCCGATGGTCTGAAACAACTGGAACACCGAGTTCCCGGCGAAGGCCGTAAGGGCGATCTTCGGAATAATGCCGATACCGGTGCCGGCCAGGAAGTGGCGGAACTTCATCGGCGCCACGCCGGCCGCCATGTTGACGACGATGAAGGGCGCGGCCGGCACCAGCCGCACGATCAGGCTGGCCATGAAGCCGTTGCGGCCGATCAGCTTCATGAAGCGGGCGACGCCTTCGCTGGCCACGTCCTTGATCAGGCGACCGCCGAACAGCCGTCCGAGCCAGAAGCCGATCGAGGACGACACCATGGTGCCGATCCAGCTGTAGACCAGCCCCGTCCAGGGCCCGAAGGCCACAACGGCGGCGGCGATCAGCACGAACTGCGGCACGCCGATGAAGGCGAGGATGGCGAAGGCGCTGACCGCCACCGGCAGCGCCCAGATTCCGTGCGCCGCGCCGAGCCAGCCCTCGACCGCCGCCTCGCCATTGACGCCCAGCAGCGGGGCGGCGAACAGGAAGACCACCCCCACCCCGCCGAACAGCAGGAAGGATACCGCCACCGTGCGCCAGGCCCGGGCGTCCATGTTGGTGATGAATTCGATGACGCGCTTCATGGTCGCCAAGGCCTCGCCCATAGTGGCGGGCGGGTCAAGCGATGCGGCCGCCTTCGCCCGCTTCGTTGCACCGCAGCGGAGTCGCGCGTAAGACGCCCGGCAATCCGAACACGACAGACAGTCCGGGGAGCCCCATGTCGCTAGAGTCCGACGCCCTGCGTCGCATCGCACCGTCCGCCACCATCGCCATCAGCGCCAAGGCGCGGGCGCTGAAAGCGGAAGGCAAGAACGTGATCGCCCTCAGCGCGGGCGAGCCGGACTTCGACACCCCCGATAACATCAAGGACGCGGCCATCGCCGCCATCCGCGCGGGAAAGACGAAATATACGGACCCGGATGGAATGCCGGAACTGAAGGTCGCCATCTGCGGCAAGTTCAAGCGCGAGAACGGCCTGGACTACAGGCCGAGCCAGGTCCACATCGCCCCCGGCGGCAAGCCGGTGATCTACAACGCCCTGGTCGCGACCGTGAACCCGGGCGACGAGGTGGTGATCCCCGCGCCCTACTGGGTGTCCTATCCCGACATGGTCCTGCTGGCCGGCGGCACGCCCGTGGCGGTCGAGACCACGGCCGAGAACGGCTTCAAGCTGGCCGCCGCCGACCTCGAGAAGGCGATCACGCCGAAGACCAAGTGGCTGATCCTCAACAGCCCGTCCAACCCGTCGGGCGCCGCCTATACCCGCGCCGAGCTGCAGGCCATCGCCGACGTGCTGCTCAAGCACCCGCAGGTCTGGGTGCTGACCGACGACATGTACGAGCACCTGGTGTTCGACGACTTCGAGTTCGTGACCATCGCCCAGGTCGAGCCGAAGCTCTACGACCGCACCCTGACCATGAACGGGGTCTCCAAGGCCTACGCCATGACCGGCTGGCGCATCGGCTACGCGGCCGGCCCCGAGGCCCTGATCAAGGCCATGGCCAAGATGATCAGCCAGACCACGTCCAACCCCTCGTCCATCTCGCAATGGGCGGCGGTCGAGGCGCTGAACGGCATACAGGACTTCATCAAGCCCAATGCGAAGCTGTTCCAGAAGCGCCGCGACCTGGTGGTCTCGATGCTGAACCAGGCCAGCGGCATCCACTGCCCGACCCCGGAAGGCGCCTTCTACGTCTATCCGTCGGTCGAGGGCCTGATCGGCAAGACCGCGCCCAGCGGCAAGGTCATCAACACCGACGAGGACTTCGCCGTCGAGCTGCTGGAAACCGAGGGCGTCGCCGTCGTCCATGGCGCCGCCTTCGGCCTCTCGCCCTTCTTCCGCATCAGCTACGCGACCAGCGAGGACGTGCTGGAAGACGCCTGCGGGCGGATCCAGCGGTTCTGCGGAAACCTGAAGTAGGCGTCAGCTTCCACCACGACCGTTGTGCTGGGCCTTGTGCCCAGGATCCCGGCTGGAGGCCGGGCGCCGAGTTGCGCCTAAGACCCGTTGCGGACGATCAAGATGTCACCGCCGAATGGCTGCTTCCACCAAGAGCTGACGTCTGTTCCCTCAACGCCACCCGTCCTCAAGGCGCCAGGTACAGGTGCGCGGGACGGTGCGATGACGGACCCTTGGCCTTCAGCCTGGGATCGCTATGCGATACTGGACGAACCCGGATCGCGTGGCGACATCATCATAGAGGCGCATGGCGCGCGCGTTCGTCTCATGCGTGAGCCAGTGGACGTAAGCCGCCCCATACTCGGCTGCGGCATCGACTACATGCGCGATCAGCGCGCGACCGGCGCCAGCGCCGCGACTACCCTCATCGACATACAGATCCTGAAGGTAGCAGCTGTCCGCTGAACTCCAGCACGTCGCATGGCGAATAAAGTGAACCAGACCGATGGCCTCGCCTCTTTCATCGCGGGCGATTGCACCAAGGATAGGTTCGGCGGGATCGAGTAGGCGCGACCATGTCGAGGTGTGGATCGCTTCTGTCAGCTCCACCGCGTAGAAGCGTTGATACGCGCCCCAGAGTCGACGCCAATCTTGCTCATCCGCTTGGATCAACGGTTTGATGTTTACAGGACAAGCCTCTGTCATCGCGACGCACTCTCCCGGAATCAGCGGACCATAGCGCCAGCCGCGAGCAGCAACGCAAGCGCGACTTCGAGGCCAGCAAACATTGCTGGCAGCCGCCCGATGCGTTGGTCGAGCACCGCCGACATCAGCCGACCCAGCGCCATGCCAAGCGATGCCACGGCCAGCGAAAGAAGGATTCCCGTGGCATGCGGCGCACCGGACAAGCTAAAGGCGACGAGTCCGGCCACGGCAAGCGGAAACCCGCCATAGACGGCACGCACCTCGCTGCGCGCGTCGACCCCCTCAGCAGCCAATCCGAAGCCGGCAAGCAGGGTTGACGGTCGTGCAAGCGCTGTCAGACCAAGGGCCAGATAGAACAGCCCCGCCAGCGCCGGGGCAACGGTTGCGAGCCAAACTGACATCTACGCCCCCCGCACTGGCGCAAATGCAAGCCAGGCCGCGATCACCAGGAACGGCAAACCCGCAAGATCGGCTATGGCTATCTGACGCAGCGCCGCTGGTTGCCCGGCGGCCGCATAAAGCCACAGAAAGGAGATCATGCTGATCGCGACCACGACACTTGCCAATGGTCGCACCTCGGAACGCAGCGCCGCCCAGACGCAGACAAGCAGCAGACACAGGAACAGCGCGGCCCGGTGATGCAGCAACAGGAAGGACGCGCTTCCCGACGGGACGCCGTAAAGCTTACTGATCATCGACGGCCGAAACAGCGCAAACGCAGGCAACAAATGGATGAGGCCAAGCGCGCCCCAGCAGATTGCAGCGATCACCGGGATAGCCCTCTTCCGGGTGTGGGGTCATAGTCTGTCAATCGCCAGGCCAGTGCTACGGCCAAGAACGCCGGTGCGATCACCGCGATGAAATCAAAGGCGGCAATCGCATCGAGCGGAAAGCCTCGGTGCGACCAGATCTGGATATGAAACAGGGCGTGAAGGAAGGGCCAACCGGCGCCGGCGATGGCGAGGCTGCGATTTCGGCGCCAGGCCCCAAAGGTGGTAGCAACGCCAGACGCGACGAATGCAAGGCCGACATCCCGGATGAAATGGACGCTGTAGGGCCCCATCATGGCAAGGCCTGGTGTCCGTTCGTAGAACCCGTGCGGGTCCGCGAAGATCAAAATCCCTGTCGCCGACCAAAGCAGTCCGACAGTTATGAGCAAACTGCGGTTCATAGCGCGAGCACCGCGGCTATTGCGCGACCGATCATGATGATCAGCGCCACCCAAGACAAAGTGAACAGCAAGAATCGAAGAGCGACGCGGTTGATCGTCGCCTGCACGAGCGAATGTGCAACGCGGAGCCCGACAAAGGTCCAGGCGCAGGCGACATGGACAGGGTCTGCGGCGCCGAGGACAACGATGCCGAGTGCGACGGCATAGAAGACGGTCGGCGCTTCGGTAAGGTGGTTGTAGTTATCCGCGACACGCTCAGCCGAAGCTGGCAACTTGCCCCGGAGATCTGCTGTATGAGCCGCCGCTTGCGGATCGAGGCCGGCCCGCTTCATGGCAGGCAGGCGGGTTGCATACATCCATAGCATCATCGCCGCCGTCAGCGCGGCCAGGACGAACACGGATAGCAGAATGCTCGCAGCTTCAGCGGACAGGCTGGCCGGGTTCATTTCGGCTCCTGCATGGCATCGGCGGTCAGGCTGTTGGTCCGGATCGTGTCGACGTCGAGGAAGGTCACCTTTTCGCTGACGAGCCCATCACGAAAGCGGATGACGTCGATCGCCGGCACGACATAGGGCTCTGCAGTCGGGACATAGCGGACCCGGCCCAGCACGAATGGTGCGGGTGGGTTCATGGCGATCCTGTACTCGATAACAACAAAGTCCGGGCCGAACCCGACCTTGGTCACGGTCGACGCATAACCTGGATTGTCGTGAAGGATGCGAGCGAAGCGCTCGCGTACGGCTTGCCGCCCGGTCTGGGGCGTCTCGCCGGCAATTCGCAGATCAAACACTGTATCGGGCGTGTGAAGGGCAGCGATGCGGTCCGGCGCACGACTGCCCCATGCGGCGGCATAGTTGGCGACAAGTTGCTGCATTGTGGCTGACGCTCGATCAGTCTGGGCTGCGGCGGACTGGGAGACAACGGCAGCTATGGCCAGAGTCGCCGCCAACACAATAGCTCGTCCAAACGCCATGTTGCCCTCCAAGAGTTGGCAAAGCGTGTTGTATTCGCTGTGACATGTCAATAGTATGTTATGAACGAAATGAGCCTGGAGGTAGGCAATATGGCGGCAACGGTTCCGACGAAGCCCGGCGGCGCGCCGGACTCGACCCGCCAGAGCGACGCAGCCTTTGCCATGTTGAAGTCCGAGATCATCGCCTGCCGATTGGCGCCGGGCAGCAGCTTTTCAGAGGCGGCCTTGTCGCTGCGGTTCGGATTGGCCAAGGCGGCCACAAGGTCTGCATTGACGCGGCTTGGCGAACTGCGGCTTGTGCTGCCGGTTGCCCGGCATGGCTATACGGTCGCGCCCGTTACCGTACAGTCGATCCGCGACCTGTTCGAAGTCCGTCTGATTGCCGAACCGAAGGCTGCCGCTTTGGCGGTGGGACGGATCGACATCATAGCGCTGCGCCGGCTCAACAAGGCGCCACAGGAAGCACGGACTGCCGATGAAAGGCTCGCCTTTGTGGCCGCGAATCGCGCTTTCCACCGTGCCATCGCCAGAGCAACGGGCAATGCCCGGCTCTATGCCATTCTCGACACCTTGGCAGACGAAGGCGAGCGCCTGGTCCATCTTGGCTTGTTTGGACCCGGCTCGGGCGAACAGGACCGCGCCGCCGCCGATGATGGCCACGAAGCGCTCATCGCAGCGCTGGAGGCGTCCGATCCGATCGCGGCCGAACGAGCAGCGGCCGCCCATGTCGAGCACGCTCGCGAAATCGCCCTGGCCCGTGTTTTGTCGGGCACTGCAAGTATTCCACTCAACTGAAACCGGGCGAGCCTCTGGTCAGCACCCCGATGCTCGATTCGACAGTCTTTGCAGGCGCCCTGAAGCGCCGGCTGGGCGCCTTGGCGGCCAACTCTCGTCTCATTGCCATTCGTTCCGCAGTATCGCTCGAGAAGCTGTGATGCTGTCGGCTTACGCTGGGAGCCGAAATTCAGCGAGCACGCCATTAACGGCTGCAGAGACCCAGGAGCAGACTTGGTGCGCCGGGCCAGCGAATATCCGCTCCCCACCCCTAGCCGCATCCCGGAGAGTCCGCTTCCACCTCCGGCAGGCCCCGCCCTGCAGCCTTGACGGGGCATTGCGCGCGCCCACGGCCTGACCGACGCGTTCAGACAGGCCGCCAGGCTCGGTTCAGCCAGGCCTACCCGCCCCGCCCACCAGGGCCCGCGGCCGCGACCGCAGGCGTCGCGGGTCAGGTCTTGATCAGATAGCCGCCCGGCGCCGAGGCCCAGCCGAACTTGCGGATCCGCGGGGGCTTGCCCTCGAAGAAGGTCTCGACGGCCTCGGTCTCGCCCGGCCATTCGCGGATGGCGAACTCGTCGAACAGAACCACGCCGCCGGTGAGCAGTCTGGGCCAGAAGGCCTTCAGGGCCGCCAGGGTCGGCTCGTAGAGATCCATGTCCAGATGCAGCAGCGACAGGCGAACGCCGGGATTGTCCTCCACATACTGCGCCGCCGTCTTGCAGACATCGCCGTCGACAAGTTCGATCCGGGGGCGCACCTGGACGAAGGCGTCACGATTGAAGGCCTCGACCAGGGCGAACAGGGTGTCGCGGAAGCTGCCCGGGTTCCAGCCTTCGGCGGTATTCCCGACGCGCTCGTCCAGACCATCCTTTTCCGTCCGGTCGGCCAGCCCCCGGAAATGGTCAAAGCCAAGCACCTTGCGGGTACGGTCGCCGGGACAGAAGGTTTCCAGGAAGCGGGCGAAACTGAGCAGGGAGGCCCCCTTGTATACCCCGCATTCGACGATATCGCCCGGAAGATCTTCGACCAGCTTGAAGACCTCGTAGTGGGCGAAGGCCTTCATGAAATGCATGCGTCTGCCGAAGCTGCCGAGATTGGCGATCAGATCGTGATCATCAATATGGGTCCGGAGGAGCGAGCGCAGGGTTTCATCGGCCGGGATCATGGCTGTTCCTCAGAATGGATCAGTTCGGGATGGATGGACTTGAAGGTCTCGAAGCCATCAAACCTGCGGTTGCGCCAGCCGCGCGCCAGCATTTCCGGAGCCAGCAGGTCGCCAAACCGGACCTGAACCGAGAAGCGATGGCGCGGTCCCGGGTTGAAGCCGGAGCGATGGACCAGGCGATTGTGAAACAGGGCGACATCGCCGGGTTCGAGGATCAGGGTCTGCGCCTTGGCGTCAAAGCCTGGCTGCAGATGCTCGGCGATGAAGGCGTCGCGGGTGGCAAGGCGCCGGCCTTCGCCATCGCGCTTGAACCGGATATCCACGGGATACAGACGTTCCGACAGGTCCGGCGCCGCCTGGATCGAGCCATTGGCCGGCCCCGCGGGGGTCAGGGGAAGCCAGGCCGTGACGAAGCGGTCGCTGAGGACATTGTAGGGGAAGTCCTGATGCCAACCGAAGCCACGCCAGGCCTCGCCGGCGAGGTCCATCCTGAACACAGCATGCTGGAACGGCGCGTGAACCCGCGTGGCGCCGACCATCTGCCTTGCGGCGGCCACCAGGGGGTCGGCCATGATCAACTGCTGGAAAACGAGGGACTCGCGGAAGGCGTCATAGACCTGGCCCAGACGCGCCCGGTCGTTGCGTCGGACCTCGTCAACGACCCGATCAAGATCGGCGTCAGGGCCTGAACCGGGCGCCATCATGTCGATCAGGGTGGCGACCGCATCCTCCATGAGGCCGGCAGGCATCAACCCCCTCTCAAGGCGCAGCAGGCCGTCCTCTCCGCTCGTGGGAGCCGGGAGCGGGTCGGCCGCGATTGCGTCGCCGGGTGGGTTCATGTCGCGAAGGCTAGCCACATCCGGTTAACCATACCTGTAAGGCATGGCCTTACGGTCGTGCGGCGGCTGTCGGGCCGAACAAAGCTCAAACTCTTGAATTCCCAGCACTGTTCCTGGCCTTGATCGGCTCGATCACAGTTGCGCGGGCGCCGGCGTCTCAGGCCTGGTTTACGCTGTTGGCCTTTATCCGGGCGGCGCCATCTGCATCGAGGTCGATGCGGGTGTCATCCAGCTGGAGCGGCCCCAGAAGTTGGGCATTGATCCGGTCCATTCCCGCGTCGCCGCCCGGCGCCCTTTCGAACAGATAGCGAAGGGAAATCCGCTCCTGGTCGGTCGCGTCCGGCTGGGTCCCGTGAAGGGTGCAGGCATGCCACATGAAGACCGACCCCGCCTCGCCCAGCAGCAGGACCTGGCGACAGTCCATGGCCTGATCGGCGCTGCGATAGCGCCAATGCTCAGGGTCAGTACGCTGCAGGTCATGGGGGAAGAGGGCGGCGCCCAGGTTGTGACTGCCCTCCAGCAGATAGAGGGGCGCATCATCCGGCCCGACCCGGGACAGATAGACATACAGGGTCAGAAAGGCGGCCTCGCGCCCCTTGAAGTCGATCAGGTCCTGGTGGAAGTCGATGCCGTAGAAATAGGTCACATCGCGGTATTGCGGCCGCACATAGGGCCCGAGGTTGTTGACCGGATTGCCGGCGATCCGCGTCTTCAGCCAGCCCGGCATGGCGCTGTCGGGAACGCCGCAGACGACCTTGCGGTCGAGGATGCGGTAGCCTTGGCCAAGCACCGCCGTCAGCCCTGCAACGATCTGCGGCGCCTGCTCGATAAAGGCGAGGCGATCGGCGAACCGCTCAAGCAGGTTTCGACCGGCCCTGGGATTGACGCCGCGATACTGGGGGTCGGCGTCGAACGCCTCCTCCTCCAGAAACAAGTCGGCCCCCAGGCCCGGTCCGCCTTCAGGTCCGCCAGCAGCTCGGCGCAGGTCCCGGCGTCCAGGGTCTGCCCGAAGCGGTGGGCGCCCTTTTCGATGAAATCCTCGACCACAGGAGAGGCGAAACGCGCCGCCAGGTCCGCCGAAGTCACCAGGGATTCTCCATCCACCAACCTGCGTGCACGGCCCGATAGTTTAACGGACAGGACTAATGCGTCGTTAAGGATGGGACTGCCGGCCGCCCGGTCGCTGGGAGCGGATACCCCACGACCCTTAGCTGCTTGCTGTCAGGCGAACGCCGGCCCGCCTCCCGCAGGGGCCCGACGGATGGAACGGAGGCAGCGCAAAATCCGCTTGTCTCTCCCGACGGAAGCCCGGCCACCCTCCCGCCAACACCAAAGCTCCGGGAAGCGCCATGACCGACCTGTTCGATCCTTTCGAGGCCAATGGCCTGACGCTGCAGAACCGCATCGCGCTGTCGCCCCTGACCCGCACGCGGGCGGACATGGCGGGCAAGGTCGGCGACCTGCAGGCGACCTACTATGCACAGCGCGCATCGGCCGGGATGCTGATCACCGAGGCCACGGCCGTGGCGCCGGTCGGTCGCGGGGGCGCCTACTGCCCGGGCCTGTGGAGCGACGACCAGATCGAGGGCTGGAAGCTGGTGACCGACGCCGTCCATGCCAAGGGCGGCCTGATCTTCAGCCAGCTGTGGCACGCCGGGCGCCTCAGCCACTCCTCGCTCGACCCGGACGGCAAGCCGCCGGTCGCGCCGACCGCCATGAAGCAGCCGGGCCAGATGTTCGTGGAGAAGGGCTTCGCCGAGTACGAAGAGGCCCGCGCCCTCGACCTCGCCGAGATCCCGACCATCGTCGAGCAGTTCCGCCAGGCCGCGGTGCGGGCCAAGGCGGCCGGGTTCGACGGCGTCGAGCTGCACGCCGCCCACAGCTACCTGATCGACGCCTTCCTGCGCGACATGACCAACAAGCGGACCGACGCCTACGGCGGCTCCATCGAGAACCGCGCCCGGCTGCTGGTCGAGACGCTGGAGGCGATCATCGACGTCTGGGGCGGCGAGCGCACCGCCATCCGCCTGGCCCCCATCGGCCACGCCTACAACGCCTGGGACAGCGATCCCGAGCCGCTGTTCACCTATGTCGTCGAACAGCTGAACCGCCTGGGCGTCGGCTGGCTGGATATGGTCGAGGGCGACACCGGCATCTCCCGTGAGGCGGAGCCGTCGTTCGACACCCAGAAGCTGCGTCGGCTCTTCAAGGGCGTGCTGATCGGCAACAATCTCTATGACCGCGATCTGGCCATCTCGGCCCGGGCCGCCGGCAGGGTCGACATGGTCGCCTTCGGCCGCGCCTTCATCGGCAACCCCGACCTGGTCGAGCGGCTGCGGGCCAACGCCGAGATCGTCGATGCGCCGCGGCAGGCCTACTATGGCAACGGCGCGCGCGGCTACACCGACTTCCCGACCCTGGCCGAGGAACGCGCGGCCAGCTGAAAGTGAGGAGTGAGGGGACACCTTAACCTGTCCCCGCCCCTCCCCCGCCCAAGGAGACGCCCATGTCCCGAATGCCGCTCGTCGAGCCGCAGGCCCTGCCGCCCTACCTGAAGGCGATCCATGACGCGACGCCGGACGACAACTGGCTGGGCCGCCACTTCGCCCGCGCCTTCGGGCCGGCGCCGGATCTGGTCGAGGCCTACCAGGGCTTCTACTATCCCTGGCACACCGGCGGCGCCGGACAGCTGGAGCCGCGGCTCAAGGAGCTGATCCGGCTGCGGATCGCCACCCTGAACGGCTGCGTGCTGTGCAAGACCGTGCGGATGGCGCCGGACGTGGTCAGCGAGAGCGAGGCCGCCGCCGGGGTCGATGACGCCGACGCCGCCGAATTCACGCCGCGCGAGCGGGCCGCGATCCACTTCGCCGAGAAAATGGCCGTCGACCACCACAACATCGGCGACGAGGATGTGGCCAACATGCGCCGGCACTTCAGCGACGCCGAGTTCCTGGAGCTGGCGATGATGGCGGGCCAGTACATCGGCTTTGGCCGCGTGCTGGCCATGCTGCAGCTGGAGGTGGCCAGCTGCCCGATCTGAAGATGGCCGCGACGAACCGGCGGCTGTGATCGGCCCTTGAGCCGACGGTGGTGCGGGTGGTCGGACTCGAACCGACACTCCTCTCGGAAGGGGTTTTTGAGACCCCCGCGTCTACCATTCCACCACACCCGCACGGCGCGGTTCCCCGGCGGGCCGGGGAGCGAGGGCGGCAATCTAGTCATGCGCCCGCCAAGGTCAACGCGAAGGCTGCGGGTCGAAGGCTATTGTCCTGCCGCGATGTATTGACATAGGCTGTGTCAACTTTTCCCGGCGCGCTCGGTCGCCGCCCCTACGTCCCAGGAGCCCTTGATGGATGCCCTCCCGCTGATCGGCGCGCCCGGCTCGCCCTACACCCGCAAGATGGTGGCGCTGCTGCGCTATCGGCGCCTTCCCTATCGCTACATCTACCGGGGCCGTGAGCCGGCGGACTGGCCAAGGCCCAAGGTCCAGCTGCTGCCGACCTTCATTCTCAAGGACGCCGAAGGCGCGCTGCAGGCGGTCACGGACTCGACCCCGCTGATCCGCCGCTTCGAACGCGAATACGAGGGTCGCGCCGCCCGTCCGCCCTCGCCCGCGCTGGCCTTCCTTGACGCCCTGCTCGAGGACTATGCGGACGAGTGGCTGACCAAGGCGATGTTCCACTACCGCTGGGCCTACCGGCAGGACATCGACCACGCCGCCGGCGTGCTGCCGTCCTGCGGTCCTGCTCCGCTGGGCGACGAGGCCCTGGCGGCGATGGGCAAGGTCTTCTCCGAGCGCCAGATCAGCCGGCTCCGCTACGTGGGCTCCAACGAGATCACCGGGCCGGTGATCGAGGACAGCTACGTCCGTTTCGTCGACCTGCTGGAAACCCATCTCAAGCAGCACCGCTTCCTGCTCGGCAACCGGCCGGGGGCCGGAGACTTCGGCGTGTTCGGCCAGCTGACCCAGCTGGCTCACATGGATCCGACGCCGTCCACCCTGACCGAACGGCGGGCGCCGCGGGTCTACGCCTGGGTCTGGACGATGGACGACCTGGGCGGGATCGAGATCGCCGACGACGGCTGGTTCGATCCGGCCGCATTGCCCGAAACCCTGCTGGCGATCCTGGCCGAGACCGGCCGCGTCTACGCGCCGCTGCTGCTGGCCAATGCCGCGGCCGTGGCCAGCGGCGCGGACGGTGTCGAGACGACCATCGACGGCAAACCCTGGAGCCAGCAGTCCTTCGCCTACCAGGCCAAGTGCCTCGGCTGGCTGCGCGAGGAGTATGCGGCGCTGGGGGCGAGTGATCGGAAGTTGGTCGATGGCGCGCTGGCCGGAACCGGCTGGGACGGCGTGTTCGGGTAAGGGACGCGACGACGCCAACCCTCCCTTTCCCGCGTCATCGCCCGGACGAGCCGGGCCATGACGGTGAGTTTGAAACGGGGAGACGAACCCTACCGCTCGCCCGACAGCCGCGCCGCCGCGCCTTCGAGGCGCTGCAGCAGGCGCTTGAGCTGGGCCACCTCGGCGGGCGCGAGACCGGCCAGGAGGGCGGCCTCGTAGGCCAGGGCCAGCGGCGCGATCTCGGCGTGCAGGCGGCGGCCGGTCTCGGTCAGCGCCAGGGTGTGGGAGCGGCCGTCCGACTCGCTCGCCTTGCGGGCCACCAGGTGGCGGGTGAACATGCCCTGCGCAGCCCGGCTGACCGTGACCTTGTCCATGGCGGTGCGGGCGACGATGGCCTGGGGCGACAACGGCCCCTCGGCCAGGACCGCCATCAGCCGCCACTGCGGAATGGTCAGGCCGAAGCGGTCCTCGTAGGCCCGCGCGATCAGGCGGGAAACGCCGTTCGACGCCACCGACAGCCGGAACGGCAGATAGTCGTCGAGCGCCAGGCCCTCGGTCTTGCCGCCGTCACGCGTCGGCAGCGGCGTCACGTTCGAGGCCATGCCCTTGGGTCTCCTCACGTCCCCGGAACCGCCACCTCCTGTTCGATGGCGCCGAAGATGGAGTGACGTTTCGCGTCGCGCATCTCAATACGCACGCGGTCGCCGCGCCGCAGGAAGGGCGTTTTCGCCTCTCCGGCGAGCAGGGTCTCCACCGTGCGCACCTCGGCGATGCAACTGTAGCCCAGACCGCCCTGGTCGATGGGTTTGCCTGGACCGCCGTCGGCGTCGCGGTTCGACACCGTGCCCGAGCCGATGATGGTCCCGGCCGATAGGGCGCGGGTCTTCGCCGCATGGGCGATCAGGGTTCCGAAGTCGAAGGTCATGTCGACTCCGGCGTCGGCCTCGCCGAACGGCTTGCCGTTCAATTCGACCTCCAGCGCCCCGTGCAGCTTGCCGTCCTTCCAGCGCTCGCCCAGCGAGTCCGGCGTCACCGCGACCGGCGAGAAGGCGCTGGCCGGCTTGGACTGGAAGAAGCCGAAGTTCTTGGCCAGCTCGCCGGGGATCAGGTTGCGCAGCGAGACGTCGTTGACCAGCATGACCAGACGGATCGCGGCGAGGCCCTCCTCGCGGCTCGCGCCCAGCGGCACGTCGCCGGTGACCACCGCCACCTCGCCCTCCAGGTCGCAGCCCCAGGCCTCGTCCTTCAGCGAGATCGGATCGCGCGGCGCCAGGAAGCTGTCGGAGCCGCCCTGGTACATCAGGGGATCAGTCCAGAAGCTCTCGGGCATGTCGGCGGCGCGGGCTTTCCGCACCAGGGCCACGTGGTTCACATAGGCGCTGCCGTCCGCCCATTGGAAGGCGCGCGGCAGCGGCGAATGGGCGTCATGCTCGTGGAAACGCTCGCGCGGCAAGGCGCCATGGTCGAGGCTTTCGGCGAGCCCCCGCAGCAGCGGTTCGCACCGGTCCCAGTCGTCGAGCGCCGCCTGCAGGGTGGGGGCGATGGCGTCGGCGGGCGCGAACCACGCCAGGTCGGAGGAGACGACGACGAGGCGGCCGTCACGGCCGCCCTTGAGGGACGCTAGCTTCATTTTCTCTCTTCAAGGAGGGCGGCGAGCGCCGGGTCGGGTTTCTTGGGGGACGTCAGGTCGTCATGGGCGGCGCGCAGCTCGGCCATGCGGGCCGGCTTGTCGCTCCACCAGGCCTCGAACTCACGCACGGCCTTGCGGACGAGCAGAAGCTGTTCCTCGAGGGTCGGCGGCTTTTCTTCCTCGTCGTCGTGATCATCATGGCCGTGACCATCGCCGTGGTCGCCGCCATGGCCGCCGTGCCCCGGCTTTTCGTTGCCGATGTTGAGGGTGATGCTGTGGCCGTGGACGGTCTCGGCGACCGTTGTGGTCGAGCCGGGCGAGTGCTCGGCGGCGACGGGATGGGCCTCGTGCTTTCCGTGGCCGCCATGGCCGCCGGCGCCGTGATCGTCCTTCTTCTTTTTCTTGCCGTCCTTCTTGTCGTCTTTCTTTTCGTCCTTCTCGCCCATCGCCTCGCCCAGCTTCTTCAGCTGCTTGCCGAGGCCGCCGCCGGCCAGCAGGACGCCGCCGAGATGGGTCTTGATCACCCGCCGCAGAACGTCGGCGCCGCGCAGGATGCCGAACTCGTCCTGCCGCACCGCGAAGCGCGCCGCCGCCAGGATGTGGCCGTAGGTTTCCGAGAGCTGCGCCTCGTCGACCTTGCGCCGCCGCCCCGATTCTCCCCGCATCGCGGCGATCAGCAGCAGCGCCAGCACCCCCGCGAGGAGCCAGCCGAAGACGCCCAGCGGCGTGAGCAGGCCGGGCACGGCCTCAGGCCCCCACGGAAATTCGCTATGATCGACCATACCCAGTCCCCCTCGCACCGGCCGCCGTTCTAGCCGCCCCGGCGGATCGTCCGGCTGACCCGGGCCCCCGCGTCGTAACGCGACGGCCCGCCGAACACCGCAATCTCGACCAGAATGTCCCCGCCTTCGCCCTCCGACCAGAGGTAGTTGCGTTCGACCTGCACATTTCGCCCCGCAGGCGAAATTCCGTCGAAGGTATCTCCCCATGGGGTGACCTTCGAGGCGTCGCGCCAGGACAGGGTCACCGCGCGTGCGAGTTCATCCTCGGCCATGGCGAGGAGGTCGGGATCGGGGTTCATATGCGTACGCCCTGCGGTGCGGTGAAGTCGGATATAGCGGCATCTCCCGTGTTCACGACGTCGGCGGGTTCGAAGATGATCACCTCGGCCTCGTGGTCGGCCGCCGTGCGATGCTCGACGCCGCGCGGCACGACGATGAACTGGCCGGGATGCAGGGTCTCGACCCGGTCGCGGAACTCGACCCGAAACTCGCCCTTCCAGACCAGGAACATCTCCTCCGCCCCGGCATGCGAATGCCAGGGGAAGACGCCCTGCACCTTGACCAGCCGCACGGTCTGGCCGTTCAGCTCGGCGGCGACCTTCGGCCGCCAGTGCTCCGAAAAGGCCGCGAACTTTTCGGCCAGATTGACGACCGCCCCGTCGCTCATCCCCGCGCCTTCCAGCTGTCGACATAGGCGGCGTTCTCCACGCTCGCCGCGCCCTCGCCGACCTCCAGCGGATCGCGGGTGTCGATCATGACGGCATACTCGTCGGTGGCCGCCTTGGTTTGGACCAGCATGTTCTTCAGCGCCTTGGGGTGCGGCCCGTGGGTGAAGCCCGAGGGGTGGAAGGTCATCATCCCGGCGTCGATCCCGTCGCGGCTGAAGAAGTCGCCGGCGTGATAGAACAGCACCTCGTCGTAGTCGTCGTTGTTGTGAAAGAACGGGATCTTGATCGCGCCCGGATCGGTCTCGAAAGGCCGGGGCGCGAAGGTGCAGACCACGAACCGGTCGGCCAGGAACGTCGTGTGTACGCTGGGCGGCAAGTGGTAGCGATGGCTGGTAAGGGGCCGGAAGTCCTTCACGTTGATCCGCACGGGAGCCAGCTCGCCGTGCCAGCCGACGGCGTCGAGCGGGTTCCAGGGATAGGTCGCCACCGACACCTGGCCGCGCTTCTTGATGTGGACCGCCGTTTCCTGGTCGTCGGCCTGATGGGCGCGGAAGGCCTCGTCCATCACAGGCATGTCCAGCATCGCCGGGTCGAACAGCGCGTGCGGCCCGAGCAGCCCCTTGTCGGGCAGGGTGAAGTGGCCGTTGGTCGCCTGGATGGTCAGGATGGCGGTCGGCGCCGAGGGGCTCAGCCGCCACATCGTCCCGCGCGGCAGGTAGAGGTAGTCGCCGGCGACATAGGCTATGCGGCCGAAGTCGCAGAAGAGGTCGCCCGCGCCCTCATGGATGAACAGCAGCTGGTCGCCGTCGGCGTTGCGGGCAAGGGCCGGCATCGCCGCCGACAGTTTCCAGAACCGCATCTCGCAGGCGGCGTTGTGCAGCACCACCGGCGCGTCCCAGGGCGACGGAGCCGCCTCGTTCAGCCCATTGAGGTCGAAGGCGCGCGGCCGCAGCGGCCCCTCGAAAGACGTCCAGCCGGTCGGCGGGCGGCGGTGGTAAAGGAAGGCGGCCGGGCCGAAGAAGCCCTCCTTCGACATCTCCCGCTCATAGGTCCCCTCGGGCAGGTCGGCGTGCGCCTGGCGGCTGTGCAGCCCCTGCGCGCCGCGGACCGGGATCCAGTTTCGCTTGCTCATGGCTCGTCCTCGTAGATCGGGATCATAGCGCCAACCCTCTCCCTCCAGGGAGAGGATCGGGCCTAAGCCTTCACCACGCCCCGGCGGATCTGGTCGAGTTCGATCGACTCGAACAGGGCCTTGAAGTTGCCCTCGCCGAAGCCCTCATTGCCCTTGCGCTGGATGATCTCGAAGAAGATCGGGCCGACCTGGTTCTCGGTGAAAATCTGCAGCAACAGGCCCTGGCCCTCGGTCGGGGCGCCGTCGAGCAGGATGTGCAGGTTCTTCAGGCGGGCGGTGTCCTCGCCGTGGCCGACGACCCGGCCGTCGAGCAGTTCGTAGTAGCTGTCGGGCGTGGTCTGGAACTTCACGCCGCGCGCCCGCAGGGTCTCGACCGTCTTGAAGATGTCGTCCGTGCCGAAGGCCAGGTGCTGGATGCCCTCGCCCTTGTAGTCGCGGAGGAACTCCTCGATCTGCGACTGCTCGTCCTGGCTCTCGTTCAGCGGGATGCGGATCTTGCCGTCCGGGCTGGTCATGGCCTTGGAGAACAGGCCGGTCACCTTGCCCTCGATGTCGAAGTAGCGGATTTCGCGGAAGTTGAAGATCCGCTCGTAGAAGTCGGCCCAACGGGCCATGCCGCCGCGCTGGACGTTGTGGGTGAGGTGGTCGAGATAGGTCAGCCCGACGCTGTTGGCCTTCTCCGCCGCCTCCGCGCCCTCGATCGGCTGGAAGTCGACGTCGTAGATCTCCTGCGCGCCATAGCGGTCGACCAGATAGAGGTTGGCGCCGCCGATGCCCTCGATGGCCGGGATGTTCAGCTCCATCGGACCGACCAGGCCGCTCACCGGCCTGGCGCCGCGCTCGACGGCCAGCTTGAAGGCCTTGGCGGCGTCGCGGACCCGGAAGGCCATGGCGTTGGCGGAGGGACCGTGGACGTCCCGGAACTCGGCGGGCTGGCCCTCCGGCTCCATGTTCAGGATGAAGTTGATGTCCCCCTGCCGGAAGCGCAGCACGTTCTTGGAGCGATGCTTCGCGACAGCCGTGAAGCCCATCGACTCAAACAGCGCCTTCAGCGTCTCCGGCTCAGGCGAGGTGAATTCGACAAACTCGAAGCCATCCGTGCCGAGCGGGTTGTCGAACAGGTCGGCGTTGGGTTGGGCGTTCATGGGGGGGGCTCCGGCGTTTCGGCGGCGGTCTGGATGGGGGGCGATCTTAGTAACATATGAAACTATATGCGTCCGGTGACAAGGCTCGACCGGACCGGGCGCAATCCGTAGAAAGGCGCCATGACCCAGCCGGAACAATACCGCGACGACCCGGATCGCAGCTTCGTGAATCTCGTGGCGATGATGTCGCGAGACTCCGGCCCGGACGGGCTGTCCATAAGCGAGATTCTCGACCGGCTCGACGAACGCGCCTTCGGTATCATCATCCTGATCCTGGCCATCCCCTGCCTGGTCCCGGCCCTCTACGGCGTGCCGCAGATCGTTGGCATTCCCATCATCCTGCTGGCCGGGCAGATGCTTCTGGGCCGGCGCGAGCCCTGGCTTCCGGCCAGCTGGCTGCGCCGCCGCATCTCCCGCGAATGGCTCGGTCGCATGGCCGACTTCGCCGACAAGCGGATGCGCTGGATCGAGCGGCTCTCGAAGCCTCGCCTGAGGCTGATGACCTCCGGCGCGGGTGAACGCTTCGCCGCCCTGATGATGATCCTGGCGACGCTCACCATCATCCTGCCGATGACCAACTCGGTGCCCTCGCTGGGTCTGACCCTGATGGCCGCCGGCCTGATCGAGCGCGATGGCCTGTTCGTCCTGGCCGGCGAGCTGGTCGCCCTGGCCTGGATTTCGGCGCTGGCGGTGGTGGCCCTGGGTCTCGCCTTCGGCGCCACCTGGGCGGTCAGCCTGTTCGACAGGGTCGGCGGCCAGGCCGTGCTGGACTGGTTCGGCGCGTTGTTTGGCGGGTGATCCCCATGGACGTCGCCGCGCAATTCGCCAGAATGGGATCATGATCCGACTTCTCGACGCAGTCCTGACCCGCTGGCGACTGACGGCCTTTCTGTCGTCGGCGCTGATGCTGGCCATCGCGCACGGCTTCGAGCGGATCGGTGGCCTGGCGCCCTGCTACCTGTGCCTCAAGCAGCGCGAGGTCTACTGGGTCGCCATGACCATCGCCCTGGTCGGGATGATCGTGGTGCGCACCGGTCCGGGCGCCAACCTGAAGCGGCTGTTCAACGCCGCGCTGGGGCTGGTCTTCCTGGCCGGCGTAGGCGTCGCCGCCTATCACGCCGGGGCGGAGTGGGGCTGGTGGCCCGGCCCGTCGCTCTGCGCCGGCGGCGGGACCGGCGGCGTCAGCGCCGCCGACATGATGGCGGCCCTCAACGGCGAAGAGCGCATCGCGCCGCCGTCCTGCGACAAGGCGCTGTGGGTGTTCCTGGGCCTGTCGATGGCCGGGTGGAACGTCCTCATTTCGCTGAAACTGGCCCTGCTGAGCTTCATCGCCATGCGAAAGGCCTATGCATGACCGTCGCCGTCCCCCTTCGCCCGGGTCGTGGCGCGGTCAAGGCGCGGCTGGCGGAGATCCTGCGCGTCGACCACGCCGGCGAACTCGGCGCCGTTCACATCTACCGGGGCCAGCAGGCGGTGCTCGGCAAGGCCCGCGGTTTCGAACGCACCGCCGCCCAGCTGAAGGAGATGGAAGGGCACGAGGCCGTCCATCTGGCCCGCTTCGACGCCCTGCTCAACGAACACCGCGTTCGTCCCACCCTGATGGCCCCGCTGTGGCGCGCCGCCGGCTTCGTGCTCGGCGCCGGCACCGCCCTGATGGGCGACAAGGCGGCCCACGCCTGCACCGAAGCGGTCGAGTCGGTGATCGAGGAGCACTACGCCGCCCAGATCGCCGAGCTGGCCGACCGGGATCCCGGGCTGGCGGCCGAACTGTCGCAGTTCCGGGACGAGGAACTGGCCCACCGCGACATCGCCATTGAGGAAGGCGCCCGCGAGGCGCCGGCCTACCCACTGCTGGCGGCGGTTATCCAGGCCGGCTGCAAGGCGGCGATCCGGATCAGCGAAAAGATCTAGGAACCTTCGGGGATCGCCATCGGTTGGCATGGGGAAGGAGTTCCCATGTCAGACCCAGACGCGTTTCCCGACACCGATCCCGCGCCGGCCTTCGATCCGACGCCGCCGGCGACCGATCCTGACCTGCCTACCGAACCGGACGTCGCCCCGGCGGTCGATCCCGAGGCGCCGCCGACCATCGCCTGAGCCAGGCGTCAACGCAGGGCCATCTGGCTCCAGATGGCGCGCAGGGCCTTCAACTGCTTCTCCGTGGTCTCGCGAAGGTCGTGACGGGCATTGAGCTTCAACCCGACGCGATTGCCGCGCCGCCAGATCACTTCCGCATCCCAGACGATGCCTTCCTTGATCTGAACCAGGTGCATCTCCCGCGGCACCAGATGCGGGGCAGAGGTCTCGATCATCGCTCCGTCGGCGCTGAGATTGCGGATCACGCAGTCCAGGGTCTGGGTCGCGTCCTCATTGGCGAGCTTGCCCGCCAGCAGGGCGCGGCTCCGCGGATCGCGGCGGCGTTCGACTGGCGTCAGGGATGCCGAGGTGGTCATGGCGTCATGATTGCGGGTCGTTCGTTGACATCCGGTGTGCGCCGAGGCCGTCAGGCCTCCAGCTCGATGTCCCAGTAGAGATAATCCAGCCAGCTTTCGTGGAGAAAGCCGGGCGGAAAGCGGCGGCCGTGGTCCTGCAGCTCGTGCATGGACGGCCGGCGCGGATGGCGGTGCGGCTGCATATGGGCCTCGCGCGGCGTGCGGCCGCCCTTGGCGAGGTTGCAGGGCGCGCAGGCCGTGACGATGTTCTCCCAGGTCGTGCGACCGCCGCGGGAGCGGGGGACGACATGGTCGAAGGTCAGATCCTGGCCCGAGCCGCAATACTGGCAGGCGAAACTGTCGCGCAGGAACAGGTTGAAGCGCGTGAAGGCCGGCGGCCGGTCCTGCGAAACGTAGGATTTCAGCGAGACTACGCTGGGCAGCCGCATCTCGAAGGAGGGGCTGTGGATCATCTTGTCGTAGGTCGACACGACCTCGACGCGATCCAGGAACACCGCCTTGATCACCTCCTGCCAGGGCCAGAGGGACAGCGGATAGTAGCTGAGCGGACGGTAGTCCGCGTTGAGCACCAGGGCCGGCCAGCCCGACGGCGGCGCCTTAAGCACCTGCATCGGACACCTCCCGCGGGAGCTGCGAATTCAAGTACGCGACCGACCTGAAGACCTGCCTCGCTTTCCGCGTCTCATCAGGGATCGCCAACATCCCCGAACGCGACTCAGAGGATAGACCCGTATCGGCGACGGAACCAAGACGGAGACCGTTCCCCGAT